>JAGRLJ010000094.1:12325-22793 GCA_020441805.1 Rhizobiaceae bacterium | reverse complement strand
TCTATTTCGTCACCCAGAACCCGATGGACGTGCCGCAGACCGTCCTCGCCCAGCTCGGCAACCGCGTGCAGCACGCGCTCCGCGCCTATACGCCGCTCGAGCAGAAGGCGGTGAGGACGGCCGCCGATACGTTCCGGCCCAATCCCGATTTCAATTGCGCCACCGTCATCACCACGCTCGGCACCGGCGAGGCGCTGGTTTCGACCATCGAGGCCAAGGGCGCGCCCTCCATCGTCCAGCGCACGCTGATCCGCCCGCCCTCCTCCCGTCTTGGCCCGATCACCGACGCCGAACGCAAGCAGGTGATGGATGTCAGCCCCGTGCGCGGCCTCTATGACGAGGACTTCGACCGCGAGTCCGCTTTCGAGATCCTGACCAGGAAGGCGGAGAACGCCGCGCAGCGGCAGGCCCAGGCCGACCGGCAGGCACAGCAGGAACAGGCCCAGCCCAAGACATCCGGCACGATCGGCGGCTGGACGCTGCCCGGCTTCGGCACCGACGACACACCGGAGCCACAGGTCAAACAGCAGAAGAAGACCGGATATCAGCGCGAGACGGTAATGGAGGCCGCGATGAAATCCGCCGCCCGTTCCGTGGCGACGGCCGTGGGCGCGGCCATCGTGCGCGGCATTCTCGGTAGCCTGGGCGGCCGCCGGCGCTGACGGACGGTATCCCGATTGCCGCCGGCCGCGTCTCGTGCTATCCGATATGCCGGAAAGGAAGCCCGCGCATGAACATTCGGTTCCGGCATGATCCCCATCGCCAGCGTGGTCCTGTCCATGCCCTGCAAACGCGTTTGCAGGGCTGACCGGATACACCTTTCTCCTGGTCCGCCCGTCGTGACGGTGGCTCTCCAAGCCGCCGTGTTGACATAGAGAGCATTGCAGTGAAGCCCGACGGGCGCTCCGCATGCTCCTTCGACCGGGATTTCAAAATGACCCTCATCAATATCCGCAATCTGGGCGTCACGCTGGGCGCGCCACTTTTCAGCAATCTCAATCTCGACATCAATGCCGGCGATCGGGTCGGTATCGTTGCGGCGAACGGCCGGGGCAAATCGACCCTGCTGCGCGCCATGGCCGGCCTCGCCGAACCGACCTCCGGCGACATAAGCCGGGCGCGGGGCATCACGGTCGGCTTCGTTCAGCAGAACATGCCCGACGGGCTCGGCGGGCTCGACCTTCACGCGGCGGTGCTGTCGGCTTTGTCCACCGAACAAGTCGAGAACGAGAGCTGGCGGGTCGATATCATACTCGACCAGTTCGGCGTACCGGACGAACTCCGTGTCCGGCCGCTGTCGCGATTGAGCGGCGGCTGGCAGCGTATCGCGCTGATCGCCCGCGCCGCCGTGACCGAGCCAGATATCCTGCTTCTCGACGAACCCACCAACCATCTCGACCTCGCAAAGATCGGCCAGATCGAACGCTGGCTGGCACTACTGCCGCGTGACATGCCCGTCGTGGTCGCCAGCCACGATCGTGCCTTTCTCGATGCGGTGACCACCCGGACGCTTTTCCTGCGCGCCGACAAATCGCCGGTCTTCGCCCTGCCCTACTCACGCGCGCGCGCAGCGGTCGCGGAAACCGACATCTCGGACGAACGCCTGTTCCAGAAGGAGATGAAGACCGCCGGCCAGTTGCGGCGGCAGGCAGCCAAGCTCAACAATATCGGCATCAATTCCGGCAGCGATCTTCTCGTCGTCAAGACGAAGCAGCTCAAGGAGCGGGCCGCGAAAATCGAGGCCCAGGCGCGTCCCGCTCATAAGGAACGCTCCTCGGGCGCGATCCGGCTCGCCAATCGCGGCATCCACGCCAAAGTTTTGATCGCGATCGAGAATCTGACAGTATCGACGCCCGGCGGCATACCGCTCTTCCGCATCGCCCGGCAGGAAATCCGCCAGGGCGACCGGATCGTCCTGCTGGGCGGCAACGGCGCCGGCAAGACGCGGCTCGTCGACACTCTGAAGAGGGCGATCGGGATGCGCGACGATCCGGTCCGCGGCATCAGGATCACGCCTTCGGTGGTGCTGGGCCATGGCGACCAGGCCCTTGCCGATCTCCCGAACTCCGATACCCCGGCGCATGTCCTTGCCGCGCGCTTCGCACTGCCGGAGCCAAGGTTGCGCAGCCTGCTGGCCGGCGCGGGCATCGGCGTCGACCTACAGGCAAAGGCGATCGGCGGCCTGTCGGGCGGGCAGAAGGCCCGCCTCGGCATGCTGGTGCTCAGGCTCACCAATCCCAACTTCTACCTTCTCGACGAGCCGACCAATCATCTCGATATCGAGGGGCAGGAAGCGCTGGAGGCGGAGCTTTTGAAGGTGGAAGCCAGTTGCCTGCTCGTTTCGCACGACCGCGATTTTATCCGCAATGTCGGCAATCGTTTCTGGCAGATCGAGGGGCGACGGCTAGCGGAAATCGATAGTCCTGAGACGTTCTTCGCGCAGCAGGCCGGTTCGGGTTTGTAAATCCGCAGCCGGCGACGGCGGGAAGGAAAACCCGGCCGCCACCGTCAGCGAACGACGATCTCCGCGCCGTCGCGGACGCGATTGTAGAGATCGACGACATCCTGGTTGAACATGCGGATGCAGCCGGAGGAAACCTGCTTGCCAACCGACTTCCAGTCCGGCGTGCCGTGGATGCGGTAAAGCGTGTCCCTGCCGCCCTGGAAGATATAGAGCGCCCGCGCGCCCAGCGGATTGTTGATACCGCCGACAAGGCCGCCATAGGAGGCCGAGAACATCTTCATCTCGGGCTTGTCGAGCACATAGGCTTCGGACGGCGTCCAGCGCGGCCAGCTCTTCTTGTACTGGACCACGCCCTTGCCCTTCCAGCCGTAACCCATGCGGCCGACGCCGACGCCGTAGCGGATGGCGCGATGGCCTTCCAGGACCAGGTAGAGATGGCGCGAACGGGTATCGACCACGATCGTGCCCGGTCGCTCGTTGCCGCCGTAGTCCACCTCGCGGCGGAGATACCGGGCCGGCACCTTGTCGACGGGAATGGCCGGAAGCCAGTGGCCGGCGTCGTCGATCCTGCCGTAGCGCGTTCCGGGGCGCGGTATGCTGTCGGTCTTGAACGGATCGGCGACCCGCCTGGAAACCGGATATTGCACATCCGTCACCACCTCGGCGGTCGAAACGGTTTCGACCGACGTCGTTTCGAGATCGCCCTCATAGAGCACGATCCTGCGCGCCGATTTCGGCGGGCGATCCCAGACAGGCCGGGTCTGCTGAACGAAGCGGTCGGGATTGACCGTGCTCGAATCGTAGATATCGAGATCGTTGACACTGTTGATGACACAGCCCGGAAGGAACAGGCTCGTGGCGAGAAGGGCGGCGAGGCTTGCGAGGTGGCGCGTCGTCATGGCGGCGAATCCCGGTTTCAGACCGTCTTCCTCTTCCCACAACCGTCTGGCGCGTGGCTTGCGTGTGCCGGCGCCGTTCCGTTCCGGCACAGCACCGATGGCACGCTTCTTGCTTCATCGAGGCCATGACCCAGACCCTGACCCGCCGCAGCCTGATCGCCGGCCTAGCCGCCCTGCCCGTCGCGGCCCGGGCCGCGAGCCCCGCCCTGCCCGTTTCCTCCACCGACTTTCGCGGCGCGCTGGACGCCGCGCACTATGGCGTGACGCCCGATTCGCTGGGCGCCGACGCCAAGGCCTTCAACCGGCTGCTCCGCGAGGCGGCGAGCCGCGACATGCCGGTCTTCCTGCCGCCCGGCCTCTACCGGCTGAGCGACATCGAACTGCCTGCGGCGATCCGGATCTCCGGCGTGCCGAATGCGACGCGCCTCGTTTATTCCGGCGAGGGGCGCTTCATGCGGGCGCGCGGCGCGGGCCGGGTGGCGCTCGCCGACCTAGTGATCGACGGCGCCAATCGATGGCTGGCGGACGACCAGCCGGGGCTTCTCACCTTCCAGGAGGTCGAAAGGCTCACGCTGGAACGTTGCGAGATCGTCGGCGCGGAGAAATTCGCGATCTGGGCCGAGCGTTGCAGTGGACGGATCGAGGCCAACAGCATTTCCGGCGCCACGGCGAGCGCCGTCTACGCCGTCGAATGCCGCGACCTGTCGATCCGGGACAATGTGATCGGCGATTGCGGCGACGGCGGCATTCTCGTCCATCGCTGGACCAAGGGCTTCGACGGCACGATCGTCACAGGCAACCGCATTGCGCGCATCCGCGCCCGCTCCGGGGGAACAGGCGAATATGGCAACGGAATCAATATTTTCCGCGCCGATGGCGTGCAGGTTTCCAACAATCATATTTCCGATTGCGCCTTCACCGCCATCAGGTCCAATGCGGGCTCGAACATCCAGATCGCCGCCAATCAGTGCCTTGGTTCCGGGGAGACCGCGATCTATTCCGAGTTCGGCTTCGATGGCGCCGTGATCGCCAACAATATCGTCGACGATGCCGCCAACGGCATCCTCTCGGTCAATTTCAACGAAGGCGGCCGTCTTGCCGTCATCAGCGGCAACCTGATCCGCAACCTCAAGCTCACGGCGCCTTATGAGCAGGACGACGCCTTTTTCGGTATCGGCATCGAAGCCGAGGCGGATGCCGCCGTGACCGGCAACGTGATCGAGAATGCGCCGCGCTGGGGCATGCTCGTCGGCTGGGGGCCCTATCTGCGCGACGTGACCGTCACCGGCAATGTCATCCGCAATGCCCCTGTCGGCATCGCCGCGACGGTGGTCGAAGGCGCGGGCCAGGCATCGATCCGCCAGAACATATTCTCCGGTATCTCCGAGGCGGCGATCGCCGGCTACCGCTGGCGTGAGAAGGTGACGGGCGACCTGGCCCGGAACGGCGCCGAGCCCTTCCCGCATCTCGACATCGAGAGCAACCGGGTCTCGTAGCGCGAACGGCGTCCAAATCGTCGGGCGAACGGCAGCGGGCCCTTGAACCGGAACGGCCGGCGCTCCACGTTTCTGCCGTAACCAGCCTCGGAAGGAGGACGAAATGCGGAAGTTCCTGCTGGGCGCGCTCGCCGCGCTCGCCATGCCCATGGCGGCACACGCGGCCGACCGTGTCGGCAAGGTCGGCGTGGACTGGACCGGCAACGACATTGTTGTCGATGCCGTCGCCGACCCCAAGGTCCAGGGCGTCACCTGCCATGTCGCCTATTTCGATCGCGGCATCATCGACCGGCTGAGCAAGGGAAACTGGTTCGAGGACCCGTCCAACGCCTCGATCTCCTGCAACCGGACCGGACCGGTGGTGATCGGCGATATCGACCTCGACCAGAGCGGCGAGGAAGTCTTCAAGTCGGGCCTTTCGCTGATCTGGAAGAGCCTCGTCGTCAACCGCATCTACGACCGCAAGAACGACGCGCTCGTCTATCTCATCCATTCCCGGCAGGTCGTCGACGGCTCCGCCAAGATGGCCGTCTCCACCGTTCCGCTTTACGGCGAGAACGTGACCTGGACCGAAGGCAAGCCCGCGCCATGAACGAAAGAGCCCGGCCGGCGCATGGACCGCCGGCCGGGCTCCGGTGAATCGGATCGAGGCTGCCGTCAGGCCGCCTGCTTGAGTTCGTCGGCGATGACCGTGTCGAGGTTGAGGAAGCACACCATCGAGCGTTCGAGCGCGACGATGCCGCGGCAGAAGGCACGCTGGGCCTCCGGGATGATCTCCGGAGCCGATTGCAGGTCCTCGTTCTTGATGGTCATCATGTCGGACACCTGCTCGACCAGGAGGCCGACCAGCTTGCCGCCGATATCGGTCACGATGATCGCCGAGCGTTCCGAGGGCTCGGTCATCTTCATGCCGAGCCGGCAGGCCATGTCGATGACCGGGATCACCGCGCCGCGCAGGTTGATGAGACCGAGCACATATTGCGGCGTATGCGGCATCGGCGTGACCGGCGCCCAGCCGCGAATCTCGCGAATCGCCATGATGTCGATGCAGAATTCCTGATCGCCGAGATGGAAGGAGACGATTTCGAGATACGAGCCCGACTGCTTGATGTTCATGCTCATTTTGGAATAGGTCCCAGTTGCTGTCAGTGACGCCGGCATCGGCGGCGGCCCGCGTCAGGGCGGGTGACGGAATGCGCCCCGGCCGCTTCTTTTCGGGACTCTGCCAAACAGGGTTTAAGGATTCGCTAATCGCGCCGATTGAAAACCGGCCAAACCGCGCACGGCGGGAACGGATGCCCCTCGCCCTTCCCAATCCCGCCCGCGCATATTATCTTTAGTCCATGGACACCTCTTCCACATCGTCGCGCCCGCGACCCTGGCTGGCCGCCGCAATCGCCGTCGCGATCGCGGCCATGTTTGCCGCCGCGCTCGCGGGATGGGCGGTTCACGGCACGTCCATCCTCTTCACCTATGCCCAGGACGGGCTCGCATGGTGCCTTTGACCGCCCCGCGATCCGACCGATTGTCGCAGCATCGGCCCCGCACGCGGATTTGATGCCATCGGCATTTGCCCAATGGGCCGGCTGGCTGTAAGAGGCGGCGGATCAATCAGGATTTCGAAATGAAGACCTTCCGCATCGTCATATCCGTTCTGGCGGTCGTCATGATCGCCCTGTTCGTATGGCTCTGGTTCGCGGTCGGCAACCAGAGCAAGCTGGTCGCCGAAAAACCGTGGGGCGTTCCCTTCAGCCTCGTGACCCAGGACGGCCAGCCTATCACCGAAAAGGCGTTCCAGAACGGCAAGCCGACGGCGCTGTTCTTCGGCTTCACCCACTGCCCCGAAATCTGCCCGACCACCGTCTACGAACTGACGGGCTGGATGAAGCAGGTCGATCCCGACAGATCGAAGCTACAGGCTTATTTCGTCTCGATCGACCCGAGACGCGATACGCCCGAACTGCTCGGCACCTATCTTTCCAATGCCTCGGATCGCATCGTCGGCATTTCCGGCGATCCGGCGAAGGTCGAGGCCATGGCGCGCGGCTTCAAGATCTTCTTCGAGAAGGTTCCCGCCGACGCGAAGAACCCGAACGGCCCGGATTATACGATGAACCATTCGGCCTCCGTCTTCCTGCTCGACGGCAGGGGGCGCTTCGTCGGCACGATCGACTACGGAGAAAATCCCGATGTCGCCGTCCAGAAACTCAAGAACCTGATGACGAGGGCTTCGTGAGCGAGATCCGCCTGTTCGTATCCACCACCGAAGCCGTGGCCGAAGCCGTGCTCGAGGCGCTCTCCTCGGTTTTCGGCGAAGAGGATTATGCGATCGCGACGCAGGAAATCGACGAGGCCAGGGGCATCTGGGAAGCGTCGATCTACGGCACCGCCGACCAGGAAGCGGATATCGCGGAGCGCTTCAAGAGCCTGATCCGAACCGACTTTCCCGCGCTCGTCCTCGAGCGCGAGACACTTCCCGATATCGACTGGATCGCCAGATCGCTCGAAGGCCTCAAGCCCGTGCGCGCCGGCCGGTTTCTGGTCCATGGCAGCCACGATCGCGACAAGGTGAGACTGTCCGACATCGGTATCCTGATCGATGCCGGCCAGGCCTTCGGCACGGGACATCACGGCACGACGGCCGGCTGTCTCAACATGCTCGGCGACGTGCTCAAGGCGAGACCGGTGCGCAACGCGCTCGACCTCGGCACCGGCTCGGGCGTACTCGCCATCGCCGCGCATCTGATGGCGCGCATTCCGGTGCTCGCCACCGATATCGATCCCGTTGCGACCCGCGTGGCGCGGGAGAATGCGCGGACCAACGGCATCGCGCGGGGCATCGCCTTCGCCACCGCGCCGGGCTTCCATCATCGCATCTTCCGGGAAAACGGCCCCTTCGACCTGATCATCGCCAATATCCTGGCGCGGCCACTGATGAAGCTGGCCCCTTCCCTCGTGCGTCACCTCGCGGCGGACGGCACAGTCATCCTGTCCGGCATCCTCGCCGAACAACGCTGGAAGGTCATAGCCGCCTATAATTCGGCGGGCCTCAAGCACCGCCGCACCACATGGATGAACGGCTGGGTGACGATCGAACTGGTCCGCTGAGCTCATCCCGAAAATCCAGGCAATAAAAAAGGCGGCGCCGGGAGGAGGATGGCGCCGCCTTTGATCAGCAGAGCTGACCGGTCCTCGAAGAGCTGGGAGGAGGAGTGCTCTTCGCGGACGATATCATGTTCAGTCAGGGCCGGATGGGAGGAGGAGAACCAGCCGATGACGCAGCGAACATGAAACCTTATCTTGATCTGGCAACCGCTGCCGGCCGCCGTTGAGATGGTAAATAGGACAATAACGCTGCCATAACCAGCACGCTCTCGTCATGGGTGCCATGCAGCAGACGCATAAATTTACCATCCGATCAAAATCGTCCGTGCGATGGCTTTCTCGAACGGATCGGTCCAAGCGCCCGCGCCGCCATATTGTGATTTTGCGCCGCACAATGTAAGAGTCTCCCTGACAGGGGCCGAAGAACCCCGAGGAGGAGGAAATGCACGTCGTTTCAACGGTTTCGGACCTGCGCGCGGCGCTTGCTCCGCTCCGGCGTGCCGGACAGTCCATCGGCTTCGTGCCGACCATGGGCTATCTCCATGACGGCCATATGCGCCTGGTCGCGCGTGCGCGTGCCGAAAACGACGCCGTCGTCACCTCGATCTTCGTCAATCCCTTGCAATTCGGCGCCAATGAGGATCTGGCGAAATATCCCCGGGACCTCGAACGCGACTCGGCTCTGCTGCGGCGCGGGGAAGTGGATTTTCTCTTCGCGCCCGGTGTCGATGACATGTATCCGCGCAAGATCGAGACGGTTGTCGATGTGCCGGCGCTCGGCCGCCAGCTCGAAGGCGAGGTCAGGCCGGGGCATTTCGCCGGTGTCGCGACCGTGGTCACCAAGCTCTTCAACATCGTCGGCGCAGACCGCGCCTATTTCGGCGAGAAGGATTACCAGCAGCTTCAGGTCATCCGCCGGATGGTGGAAGACCTCAACCAGCCCGTGGAGGTGATCGGCGTGCCCACCGCCCGGGACCATGACGGGCTCGCGCTTTCCTCGCGCAATGTCTATCTGAGCGAGGCGGAGCGGGCCGGCGCCGTGATCGTCCCTCGCGCGCTGGACGAGGCGCAGAGGCTGCTCGATGCGGGCCTCCGAGATCCGGACGAGCTGGAGCGAAGGGTCGTCGAATTCATCGCCCGCGAGCCCCTCGCCCATCCCGACGTCGTCGCCGTCCGGGATTCGCGGACGCTGGGAAGGCTGGAAACGATCGACCGCAATCCGCTTCTGCTGCTCTTCGTCCGCTTCGGAACCACGCGGCTCCTCGACAACCGAGTCCTGACCGTCCACATGCCCGAAACGAACTAGCCCGCGGGCGTTCGAGAATGGAGAATGCCATGAGTGCCCAAACCAATGTCAAGCGCCGCACCGCGGCTTCGATACAGGCGCTCAAGGGCGAACGGCCCGTGGTCTGTCTCACGGCCTATACCGCGCCGGTCGCCAAGCTTCTCGACCCGCATTGCGACCTGCTGCTCGTCGGCGACAGCATGGGCGTCGTGATTTACGGTCTCGAATCGAGCGTCTTCGTGACGATGGAGATGATGATCGCCCATGGCCAGGCGGTGATGCGCGCGACCCGCGAGGCCTGTGTCGTCGTCGACATGCCTTTCGGCTCCTACCAGGAATCGAAGGAACAGGCATTCCGCAGCGCGGCGCGCATCATGAAGGAAACCGGCTGCGCCGCGATCAAGCTCGAGGGCGGCGAGGAAATGGCCGAGACGGTGCACTTCCTCGCCCAGCGCGGTATCCCGGTCATGGGCCATGTCGGACTGATGCCGCAGCAGGTCAACGCCACCGGCGGTTACCGCTCGCTCGGACGGTCCGACGAGGAAGCGGCGAAGATCCGCCGCGACGCCAAGGCCATCGACGATGCCGGTGCATTCGCGCTGGTCATCGAGGGGACGATCGAACCGCTCGCCCGGGAAATCTCCTCCCGCATCAAGGCCGTCACCATCGGTATCGGCGCGTCGGCGGCCTGCGACGGCCAGGTTCTGGTGACCGACGACATGCTGGGACTATTCACCGATTTCAAGCCCCGCTTCGTCAAGCATTTCGCCAATCTCGCGCCGCAGATTTCCAAAGCCGCCGAGGAATATGCCGCCGAGGTGAAGGCCCGGACCTTCCCCGACGAAGAGCATACCTACCAGATGAAGCGCCAGAAGCTCTGATTTCGACCTCGACGCCCGCCCGCCCGGTCAGGACAGCGGCGCGGTTGCCCGCCTGAGCCAGGCCTTCGCCTCGGGATCCTCGATCAGCGGCAGAAGCTTCTCGCGCGTTTCGGTGTGGTAGTCGTTGAGCCAGCGCAGTTCGTCGTCCGTCAGGAGGTCGGCGACGATGAGCCGGCGGTCGATCGGGCAGAAGGTCAGCGTCGCAAAGCCGAGCATCGGCCGGTCGCCGCCCTCGACCATCTCGGCTTCCGTCACGTGAACGAGATTCTCGATTCGGATGCCGAAAGCGCCCGGCCGGTAATAGCCCGGCTCGTTGGAGAGGATCATGCCGGGCAGCA
>JAGRLJ010000094.1:0-12146 GCA_020441805.1 Rhizobiaceae bacterium | reverse complement strand
CCCTTCAGCACCAGCGTGAAGAAGCGCTTCTGCTCGTCCGGGACGAAACCGGTGGCGACCGTGCGTGTGATGTCCGTGGTGCCGTTGACATATTGCCCGCCCGAATCGACGAGAAACATCTCGCCGGGCCGGAAAGTGCGGTTCGTCTCGCTTGTCACGCGATAGTGGATGATCGCCGCATTCTCGCCGGCGCCGGAAATGGTGTCGAAGGATATGTCCTTGAGCGGGTTCTGCATCCGCTCGCCGACGCGAATACGCGCCGCCTCGAGCGCCTTGACGGCGTCGATCTCGGTCACGGATGCCGGTTCCTGCCGGTCGAGCCAATGGAGATATTCCACCATCGCCGCACCGTCCTGGAGATGCGCCTTGACCGTGCCGTCGAGTTCGGCGGGATTCTTGGTCGCGCGCGGAATACGCACCGGGTCCTCGGCCTCGACCACCTTGCCGCCCGCCTCCTCGACCACGCCCATCAAGACATAGGGCGCAAGGTCCGGATCGAGCATGACCGCACCGCCATCGGATGCCGCGTCCCTGAGCCGGTCGATAAACGCCGCCGGCGGCAGCTGCTCGCAGATCTGGCCGAGATAGGCGCGGCTCTCGATGCCGGTCTTCTTCTCGTCGAGAAAGAGCTCGACGCGTCCGCCGGCATGGACGATGGCCCGCGCCAGCGGATGCGGCGTGTGCGGAACGTCCGCGCCACGGATATTGAAGGCCCAGGCGACCGAGGACGGATCGGTGAGAACGACGGCGGTCGCTCCGGCGGCCGGCAGCGCCTCGGCGATGCACCGGAGCTTATCGGTCGCGAGCACCCCGGCCTGTTCGACATGCTGGATCGCCACCAGGCCCATCGGCTCCGGCGGCCGGTCGCTCCAGATCTCGTCGAGCGGATTGGAAAGCAGGAAGGTCACGCTACCGTTCTTCTGGGCGAGCGCCTGCTGGAGCTTCGCCACCTCGGATTTCGTGTGCAGCCAGGGATCGAGGCCGAGTCGGAAGCGCGGCCCTGCGTGACGGGCGAGCCATTTGTGCGGCGGCTCGCCGACAAGATCGCCCCCAACGAAGACATTGCCGTCCACCTGCTCCTTGAGCTGGGTCGTATAGCGGCCATCGACGAAGACGATCGCCTGGTCGGCCATCACCAGCACAACGCCGGCCGAGCCGGTGAAACCCGTGAGCCAGGCAAGACGCTCGGCCGAGGCCGGCACATATTCGCCCTGGTATTCGTCGGCCCGCGGCACGAGAAAACCGTCGATCCCGAGCGCCGCCATCCTCTCGCGCAATCTCGCGACCCGCTCTGCGCCGAATTGCGGCTCGGCGGTGGTTTCGAAGGATTGGAACATGGAGGCACTCCGGATTCGTGAAATTGCAAGGCAGCTTAGCGGATGACCGGATGCATCGAAAGCACCATCACCCGATCAGCGCCAGCCACTCGTCCTCGTCCATGACGGTGACGCCGATCTCCCGCGCCTTGTCGAGCTTCGAGCCTGCGCCCGGGCCGGCCACGACATAATCCGTCTTCTTGGAGACCGAGCCGGCCACCTTGGCGCCGAGGCTTTCCGCGCGGGCCTTGGCCTCGTCGCGGGTGAATTTCTCCAGCGAGCCGGTAAAGACCACGGTCTTGCCGGCCACCGGACTGCCCGAGGCCGAAGGCGCCGCCATTTCCTGCGGTGCGACCTGACCGAGCAGCCGTCCGATCACGTCGAGGTTGCGGGGTTCCTTGAAGAACTCGACGAGCGCCCGGGCGACGACCTCGCCGATGCCCTCGATGGCGTTCAGCTCGTTCCAGGCATCGCCCGACTGCGCAGCCGCGTCCTTCATCGCCGTCTCAAAGGCCTGGTAGCTGCCATAGGCGCGGGCAAGCAGCTTGGCGTTGGTCTCGCCGATATGGCGGATGCCAAGCGCGTAGATGAACCGGTTGAGGGCCACTTCCCGCCGGCCGTTGATCGCGGCGAAGAGCTTGCCGACGCTGACCTTGCCGAAGCCGTCGATATTTTCCAGTTTGCTCAGCGAGTTCCGCTGCCGCTCCTCCAGCGTGAAGATGTCGGGCGCGGTGCGTATCCGCAGCGCCGGATCCTCGCTCGCGAAGAAGAATTCAATCTGCCTGGCGCCGAGGCCCTCGATATCGAAGGCGTCGCGGCTGGCGAAATGCTTGAGATGCTCGATCGCCTGCGCCTGACAGACGAAACCGCCGGTGCACCGGCGCACCGCGTCGATCCTGCCGGTCTTCTCATGGACCTCCCGCACGGCATGGCTGCCGCAGACCGGGCATGTGCGGGGAAATTCGTATGGGACCGCGCCCTCCGGGCGCTGGTCGAGCACGATATCGACGATCTGGGGGATCACGTCCCCTGCCCGCTGGACGATGACGGTGTCGCCGATGCGGATATCCCGTCCCTCGCGGATCGGTTCGCCGGAATTGCCGATGCCCTTGATATAGTCCTCGTTGTGCAGCGTGGCATTGGTGACGACCACGCCGCCCACGGTGATCGGCACAAGCCGCGCCACGGGCGTCAGCGCGCCGGTGCGGCCGACCTGTATATCGATTGCCGTCAGCTGGGTCAGCGCCTGCTCTGCGGGGAATTTATGCGCCGTCGCCCAGCGCGGACTCCGCGACCGGAAGCCGAGGCGGCCCTGGAGATCGAGGCGGTCGACCTTGTAGACGACACCATCGATATCATAGTCGAGCGAGGACCGCAGGAGGCCGATCTCGTTGTAATGGGCGATGATCTCCTCGACGGAATTAAGCCGCTTCATCAACGGGTTCACCGGAAAGCCCCAGTCGCGGAACGTCTCGACCATGCCCATCTGCGTATCGGCGGGCATGCCGCTCATCTCACCCCAGGCATAGGCGAAGAATCGCAGCTTGCGCTGCGCCGTCATCTTCGGATCGAGCTGGCGGAGCGATCCGGCCGCCGTGTTGCGCGGATTGACATAGGTCGGCCTGCCTTCGGCCGCCATCTGGGCGTTGAGCGCCGAGAAGTCCGATTTGGCCATATAGACCTCGCCGCGCACCTCGACGACGTCTGGCACGCCCGCCGGCAGTTGCGGTGGGATCTCCTTGATGGTGAGGATATTGGCCGTGACATTCTCGCCGACGGCGCCGTCGCCGCGGGTCGCCGCCGTCACCAGCCTGCCGCCCTCGTAGCGCAGCGACATGGAAAGGCCGTCGATCTTCGGTTCGGCGGTGAAGGCGATGGAATCGTCCGGGATCATGCCGAGAAAGCGATAGACCGAGGCCACGAAATCCCGCACGTCCTCGTCGGAAAAGGTATTGTCGAGTGACAGCATCGGCCGGGCATGGGTGACAAGCCTGAAACCGGACGCAGGCGCGGCGCCCACCCGGCGGGACGGACTGTCGGCGCGCACGAGATCGGGGAACGCCGCCTCTATTTCGTCGTTCCGGCGCTTGAGCGCGTCATAGTCGGCGTCCGAGATCTCCGGCTCGTCCTTGCCATGATAGAGCGCATCGTGCCTTGCGATTTCCTTCGCGAGAAAATCGAGCGCGATTCCGGCCTCCTCGATGCTGAGCGCGGTCGCTGGCTTGGTTTCGGTCGGCATGGCTCTCCCCGGTCTATATGCGCGGGGGATTCTTAGAGCCTAACGCAAATCAAGAAAAGGACTATCCTTCGCCGGCCAGGAGCTTGCCGGCGGCCGCGCGCGCCTCCTCGGTGATCGAGGCACCGGCGAGCATGCGGGCGATCTCCTCCCGGCGGGCATCCTCGTCCATGGTCGCGACCCGCGTCGCCACACGGCCCTTGTCGTCGCCCGACGGCCCCTTCGAGATGAGGAGATGGGTATCGGCGCGCGCCGCCACCTGTGGCGCATGCGTGACCGAAAGCACCTGGACACGGGACGAAAGCCGCTTGAGCCGCTGGCCGATGGCATCCGCGACGGCGCCGCCGACGCCGGTATCGATCTCGTCGAAAACCAGCGTCGGCGCCGAGCCGCGATCGGCAAGCGCGACCTTGAGCGCCAGCAGGAAACGCGAAAGCTCGCCCCCGGACGCAACCTTGGTGATCGGGCCGGGTCGGGTGCCGGGATTGGTCTGGACATGGAATTCGACACGATCGATGCCGCTCGGCGCGGCACTCGCCTCATCGGTTGCGATCTCCACCATGAAACGGGCGCGGTCCAGCTTCAGCGCGGGCAATTCGGCCATCACCGCCTCGGCCAGCGCGGCCCCGGCATGGTGGCGTTTGCCGGAAAGCGCGCGGGCCGCCGCGAAATAGGCCGCCTCCGTCTCCTTCTCACGCAAGGCAAGCTGTTTCAGGCGTTCGGCGCCATGATCGAGTTCCGCGAGATCGGCGACCATTTTGACGGCCAGCGCCGGCAGGTCCGCCACGGGCACGGCATATTTCCGGGATGCGCCCCGGAGGGCGAAGAGCCGCTCCTCGACACGCTCCAGCTCGCGAGGGTCGAATTCGGTTCGCCTCAGCGCCGCCTCGATCTGGTTCTGCGCCTCGGAGAGGTGATCGAGCGCGGCGTCCAGCGCCTGGACGGTCTCTTCGAGCAGCCCCGGCGCTTCGGCGGCCTTGCGCTCCAGCCGGCGCACCAGCGATGCGACATGCGGAACCGGCGACCCCTGGCCGTTGAGATAGTCGGAGGCTTCGGAAATGTCGCCGGCGATGCGCTCCGATTTCATCATCCGCGACCGTTGCTCCGCAAGCTCCTCCTCCTCGCCGTCGACGGGCGAAAGCGCCTCGAGCTCGCCCACGGAGGACCGGATATAGTCGGCCTCGCGCTCGGCCGCCTCGACTCGGGCCCGGTGCGCCTTCGTCTCGCGGCTCGCCTCGCGCCATGCCCGATGGAGACCCGCGACCCCCTCCGCCGCCTCGGTCAGATCGGCAAAGGCGTCGAGCAGGGCGCGATGCGCCTCGGTATCGACAAGCGCCCGGTCGTCGTGCTGGCCATGGATTTCGACAAGCAGGCCGCCGGCCTGCCGCATGAGCTGGGCGCTGACGGGCTGATCGTTGACATAGGCCCGTGTGCGGCCGTCCGCCGACTGCACGCGGCGAAAAATGATGCTGTCCCCATCCTCGTCAATCGCGTTTTCCCGCAGCAATGCGCGCAACGGATGGGCGAGCCCGACATCGAAGACCGCCGTCACCTGGCCCTTGCCCTCGCCATGCCGGACGAGACCGCCATCGCCGCGACCGCCGAGCGCCAGCGACAGCGAATCGAGCAGGATCGACTTGCCCGCGCCGGTTTCGCCTGTCAGCACCGAAAGGCCGGGTTCGAAGGCAAGGTCGAGCCGATCGATCAGGACGATATCACGGATCGACAACTGGACGAGCATGGAAGCAACGGATCCCGGTCAGGACTCGCCGAGAATGAGTTTCTTTCCGGCGCGGGAAATCCAGGAACCGGTATTTTCCCGGGGTTCGAGCCCCTTGGATTGCAGCAGCTTGAAGCTCGCCTTATACCATTCGCTTTCCGGATAGTTGTGGCCGAGCACGGCCGCGGCGGTCTGCGCCTCGTCGGCGAGGCCGAGCGAATAGTAGGATTCCACGAGCCGCGCGAGCGCTTCCTCGATCTGGTTGGTGTTGCCGAACTGCTCGACGACATTGCGATAGCGGGAAATCGCCGCCAGATATTCCTTGCGTTCCTGGTAATAGCGGCCGATCTGCATTTCCTTGCCGGCGAGATTGTCGCGGGCGAAGCGGATCTTGGTCTGCGCGTCGTCGACGAATTCCGAAGTCGGATAGTCGTCGACGACCTTCATCATCGCCTCGATCGTCTTTGCGGAAGCGCGCTGGTCCTGTGTCACCACGGGAATCTGCTTGGCATAGGCGAGCCCGATCAGGTACTGCACATAAGCCGCGTCCTTGGTCTGCGGATAGAGCTTCATATAGCGCTCGCCCGCCTGGATCGCGCCATTATTGTCGCCCTGGCGATATTTCAGGTAGGTGGACATCACGAGCGCGCGCCGCGACTCTTCCGAGAAGGGATGCTGCCGGTCGACGGCGTCGAACTTGCGCTGCGCCTCGCTGACCTTGCCGGCATTGAGATTGGCCAGACCCTGGGTGTAGAGTACATCTGCCGGCTCGCTCTGGGCGGGAAGCTTCGTGATATCGAGATCCGGATCAGTCGTGCAGCCCGTGGCAAGCAGGCCGCCCGTGCCAAGCACGAGCGTCAGAAGCACGGTGCGCGCGGAGAGTTTCATCATCGATATGTCCTGCATTTCCCCATACGGCCACCGGCGTGGCCACGAAATCCCGCGGCCGGTTGCGGCTACTAGCCACAAATCGCCCCGAACCGCAACGTCATGGCCTTCAATTCATGCAAATTTGTGGCAAGCCCGATGCAATGGAGACACGCCCTGCGAAAACGTTCCGCCGACGCCACGGCTCATGCCCGCCAGGGCGCGTATTCCTGATGCGAGGCCGCCACCAGCTCCGGCACCGCCACGCGATGGCGCGCGCCGGCCGATTCCACGATCTCATAGGCCGAACGGTCGGACAGCAGCGCCTTGAGCGCCATTGCATTGACCTTGTGCCCGCCGCGATGGGACCGGTAGAGACCCAGGAACGGCGCGCCGGCAAGCGCGAGGTCGCCCACGGCGTCGAGCGCCTTATGGCGCACGAACTCGTCGGGCCAGCGCAGGCCTTCCATGTTGATCACCCGGTGATCGTCGCCGATGACGACGGAATTCTCGAGCGACGAGCCCAGCGCCAGTCCCATGGCCCAGAGGCGCTCCACGTCGCGCATGAAACCGAAGGTGCGCGCGCGGGCGAGTTCGTTCTTGAAGGAGACGGCGTTGAGATCGCCCTTCCAGGACTGACGGCCGATCAGCGGCGTATCGAAATCGATCTCGATCTCGAATCGGGTGCCGTCATAAGGCAGGAATTCCGCCCAGGAAGCGCCGTGATCGATACGCACCGGCCGGGTGACGCGGATATAACGGCGCTTGACGCCCAGCGGCCGGATGCCGGCCTGTTCCATCGCCTCGATGAACACGGCGGCGCTGCCGTCCATGACGGGTATTTCAGCGCCGTCTATCTCGACGATCGCATTGTCGATGCCGAGCGCATAGAAGGCCGACATCACATGCTCGACCGTCGCCACCGAGCGCGCGGGCGAGAAGCCGAGCACGGTGCAGAGATCCGTCGAGCCCACGGAGGCGGACACGGCCTTGAGCTCCGTGATCTCCTCGTCGGCGCCGGTCCGCTGGAAGATGATTCCCGTGCCCGCTTCGGCCGGATTGAATGTCGCGGTGACCTCCGCTCCGGAATGGACACCGATGCCGCGAATCGTGAAGGGATTCTCGAACGTCGTCTCGAAACCCAGAAGACCTAAAGTCATAGTACCCCGCTATTCCGGATGCCCATTCGAGTCATCCGCCCGGGCTGCGCCGGACACACACATCAAATACGCCGCAAGGCAGCAAATTCAGATGGGTAGCCAATTCCCCAAATGGACCCATCGCGAAAATATCGCCGCGCCTCCCGCAAACCAAATCAATGTTTCTTTCGGATTGTAACGATCCCCACCGCCACCTGACGGAGCAGAAAAGGGGCCCGCGCCGGAAGCGCGGACCCCTTGATCGCAATCGGTGTCGCGATATCAGTTCGATTGCCGGCGCAGGAAAGCCGGAATGTCGAATTCCTCCTCCTGGGAGCGCGGCGGCGTCGGAACCTGGCGACCCTGGTCGTCCAGATTGCCGCGACGCGGCGCATAGAGGCTGGCCTCGGGCGACAGCGGACGGCGCTGCTGCGAGGCGGCCGACGGCGCCCCCGCGGTCATGTCCGACGGCGCATTGTCGTCCTCCTTGCGGCCGAGCGACGAGGTCAGGCGCTTGAGCAGGCCCATCGGCCCGCGCTCCTCGGCATGCGTCGGGCTGGCGACACCGGCGCGATGCTCGATCTCGGCCTTGAGGACCGGCGGGAAGTCCTCGACCTTGGGCATGCGCGTCTGTTCGACTTCCGTCCGCACCGATGCCATTAGCGGCGGCTCGGCCCGGACGTCATGTTGCGCCGGCGAGGGCTGCTCGACGATCGGCGCATGGACGCGCTGCATCTGCGGCTCGGGCTGTGGCGCGGCGCGCGCGGCAGCGGGCGCCGGCCGGGCGGCGGGAGCTTCTTCCGGCGGCATGGCGAAAAGCCGGCTGGCGGGGCGGAACTCCTCCGCCTTGGCGACGGGCGCCAGTTCGCTCATCAGGGGGTCGGCGACGGCGATCTCCAGTTCCCGTTCCATGTCGCGCTCGGCGGCGCGAATCGTCTCGGCGACCGGATCGGCGGCAACCGGCTGCGGCGCGGCGGCGGGCTGCGCCGGCGCCTGGGCGACCGGCGCGGAAACGGTGGTCGCCGCCGGCTGGCTATGCGACGGGCGCGCCACCGACCGCATGGCGGCCGGCCTCACTTCAAAAGGGCGATCGTCGCCCGCCCCCAGCGCGCGATCGATACCGGTCGCGACGACAGAGACGCGGATAATGCCTTCCAATGCTTCGTCGAATGTGGCGCCGAGAATGATATTGGCGTCGGGATCGACTTCCTCGCGGATGCGGGTCGCGGCCTCGTCGACCTCGAAGAGGGTCATGTCGCGGCCGCCCGTGATGGAGATGAGCAGGCCCTGCGCCCCCTTCATCGAGGTCTCGTCGAGCAGCGGATTGGCGATCGCCGCCTCGGCGGCGGCCAGCGCGCGGCCCTCGCCGGAGGATTCCCCCGTGCCCATCATCGCCCGGCCCATCTCGCGCATGATCGAGCGGACATCGGCGAAATCGAGATTGATGAGGCCTTCCTTCACCATCAGGTCGGTGATGCAGGCAACGCCGGAATAAAGCACCTGGTCGGCCATGGCAAAGGCGTCGGCGAAGGTGGTCTTGTCGTTGGCGATCCGGAAGAGGTTCTGGTTCGGGATCACGATCAGGGTATCGACGGATTTCTGCAAGGCGTCGATGCCCTGGTCCGCGATGCGCATGCGGCGCTGACCCTCGAACTGGAACGGCTTGGTGACCACGCCCACCGTCAGGATGCCCTTCGAACGGGCCGCCTGGGCGACGATCGGCGCCGCGCCCGTGCCGGTGCCGCCGCCCATGCCGGCGGTGACGAAGCACATATGGGTGCCATTCAGGTGATCGACGATCTCGTCGAGGCACTCCTCGGCCGCGGCGCGGCCGACCTCGGGCTGCGAACCGGCGCCGAGACCCTCGGTCACCTGCACGCCCATCTGGATCACGCGGTCGGCGCGGGTCATGGCCAGCGCCTGCGCATCGGTGTTGGCGACAACGAAATCCACGCCCTGGAGGCCGGCGGTGATCATGTTGTTGACGGCGTTGCCGCCGCCGCCGCCCACGCCGAACACCGTGATGCGCGGCTTGAGCTCGGTAATATCCGGCTTGTTCAGTTTGATGGTCATCGTGTCCGTCCTTCTTCTAATCGAGCCGGATTGCCGTTCCGGCCGTCATTCCTGAAACTCTCAAAAGCTGCTCTTCAGCCACTGGCTGACGCGAGCGATCCTGCCATTGCCCCCGCCGAGCGCGGCGAGCACGCCGCGTTCCTCCGCGTGGATTTCGATATCGGCGAACTGCGGATAGATCAGCAGTCCCACAGCCGTGGAGAATGCCGGACCCTTGGCCGCCTGCGGCAGGCCCTTGACACCCATCGGCCGGCCGATCCGCACGTTGCGGGCAAGGATCTGCCGCGCCAGTTCGGGCAGGCCGGTGAGCTGGCTCGCGCCGCCCGTCAGCACGACCCGCTTTCCGACGATGGGCGAGAAGCCGGACCCGCGGATCCGGTCGCGGATCATTTCCAGCGTCTCCTCGACCCGGGCCCGCACGATCTTGCCGATGAGGCCGCGCGGCACGTGGGTCGGAGGCTCGTGATCGTCCTCGTTGATCGGCGGCACGGATACGATCTCGCGATCGTCCATGGAATTGGCGAGAGCCGAACCATGCATCACCTTGATGCGCTCGGCCTCCTCGATGCGGGTCGAGAGCCCGCGCGCGAGATCGGTGGTGATGTGATGGCCACCCAGCCCGATCGCATCGGCATGGACCAGCTTGCCCTCGGCGAAGACCGAGATGGTCGTGGTGCCGCCGCCCATGTCGATCGCCGCGCAGCCGAGTTCGAGCTCGTCGTCGACGAGTGCCGCGAGGCCCGAGGCATAGGGCGTCGCCACCATGCCCTCGACCGACAGATGCGCCCGGTTGACGCAGAGCTCAATATTCTTGATCGCGCTGCGCTCGGCGGTCAGCACATGCATGTCGACGCCGAGCGTGTCGCCGAACATCGAGACCGGGTCGCCGATCCCCTTCTCGCCGTCCAGCGAGAAGCCGGTCGGCAGCGAATGCACCACGGCGCGCTCGGTATTGAGCGACTGGCGGCAGGCCGCGACGAGCACCTTGCGCACGTCGTCCTGATCCACCTCCTGGCCGCCGAGGTCGATCGAGGCGGTATAGACGTCGCTTTGCAGGCGGCCGGCCGAGACGTTGACGATCAGGCTGTCGACCGTGAGGTCGGCCTGCCGCTCGGCCGTATCGACCGCGTTCCGGATGACGCCTTCGAGCGCGTCGAGATCGGAAATCACGCCGGACTTGATGCCGCGCGAACGCTGGTGCCCGATGCCGATGATTTCGATCTTGTGGGTGCGGCCCGGCAGGACCTCCGAGACCTCGCGCGGGGTCAGCCGCGCGATCATGCAGACCACCTTGGTCGAACCGATATCGAGCACCGAAACGACGTGCGACCGCTTCGAGGGAAGCGGCTTGAGCCGGGGCGCGGATCCGCTGGAGGAGCCGAAGATACTCATATCGCCTCCTTGTGCTTCTTGAGTTCCTTTGCGCGCGCCTCGACCGCCTTCTTGCGCCGTTCGGCGGCATCGGCGGTGAGCTGCACGGTCGTCCTGTCGGCAAGCCTGAGGTCGATCGCGACGATGTCGCGTTCGAGCACCTGCTGGCTGCGGTCGAAATCGGCGAGCTCCGCCATCGCCCGATCCATGTCGTGCTCGGGCAGCTTGATGACCACGCCATTGCCGAGCTGGATGTCCCAGCGGCGCCCCGCGACCCGCATCAGCGCCTTGACGCGCGACTTGACCTCGGGCCAGCGTTCGAGATCGCGCATGATCTCGGCCGCGCCGGTGCCGGCATCCTTGCCGACGAAGAGCGGCAGATGCGCGAACTTGTTGTCGCGCAGCGGCGCGATCGGCTTGCCGTCCCGCTCGATGAGCGACAGTTCCTTGCCATATTGCCAGATGCCGAAGGCGGTCTTCTCCTTGAGCTTGATCTCGATCGTGTCGGGATAGACCTTGCGGACCTCGGCTTCGCGGATCCAGGGCAGCGTCTTGAGCGCGTCGCGGGTCGCCGCCACGTCGAGCGCCATCAGCGAGGTCGTGCCGTCGAGCCCGATCTTCTCCAGGATGTCGATCTCGGAAGTCTCGGCATTGCCGGACACCTTGACATTGTTGATCGCGAAGCCGGCCGCCGAGGTCAGCGCCTGCGTGACCTGGACCGGCTCGCCCACCAGCGCGAAAATATAGGCGGAGGTGGCCGCATAGAAGGCGACCACCGACGCGGAGCCGACATGGCGGGGAATATTGACCCGGCCCGAAGCGAGGCTTCCAAGAAAGCGCACCATGCGGCGCAGCGGCCGCGGCAGCACCATCTTGTCGCCGGCCGCGGCCGGATCCTGTTCGGCAAAGTCGGGCGCCCCCCTCCGGGGCTTCAACGCAAGCACGACGCGTCCTCCACCATCCAACGCAAGAACTCACCAAAGGAATGGCCGGCATGAAGGGCCATTTCCGGAACGAGCGAGGTCGGCGTCATGCCGGGCTGGGTGTTGATTTCCAGCCAGATCAGTTCGCCATCCTCGGAAAAGCGGTCGTCGTAGCGGAAGTCGGACCGCGACACCCCGCGGCACCCCATCGCCCTGTGCGCCTTCAGGGCGAGTGTTTGTACTTTTTGGTAAATTTTCGGTGAAATTTGCGCGGGCAGAACATGTTTTGAACCGCCTTCCGCGTATTTGGCATCATAGTCGTAGAAGGCGTGTCCCTGCGGCACCACATCGATGACGCCGAGCGCGACGTCGCCCATCACGCCGCATGTCAGGTCGCGGCCGCCGACATAGCGCTCCACCATCACCGTATCGCCGAATCTCCACTCCGGGGAGGCGATCATCTGCGGCGGATGCGGCTGGTCCTCCTTGACGATGACGACG
>JAGRLJ010000093.1:2261-15483 GCA_020441805.1 Rhizobiaceae bacterium | reverse complement strand
ACAGGTTCTTGGTGTGGCCGCCGGGAATCTCGTCGCGCAATGCTTGCGATTCCGCCACGGTGAAGACCGGCGGGTGATATTTCGTCTGATGCGCGATGCCGAGCGAATCCAGGAACTGGAAGAGCTCGGCCGGGGTTCTGGCCGTCGTCGTCGCCACAGTCTCGCTCATCGTCCATCCTTCCGCTCATCGGCAAATCCGCCCCCTGATAATATGCTTCTTCTCCCGCCGCAATGACCGACACAACGCACGAGAAAAGCCGAATTGCATCGCGGCTTCAGGGCATTAGCGCGGCGATGGAAAATTTCTCGGCAAAAATGTCATTTCCCTGTTGCATTTCAAAAGGCCTTGGGTCATATAGCCCCCGTCGCCACGAGGCGGCATCGCGGTCCAGCGAACTACCCCGGATCGGCGATCAGTGAGCGGGTGTAGCTCAGGGGTAGAGCACAACCTTGCCAAGGTTGGGGTCGAGGGTTCGAATCCCTTCGCCCGCTCCAGTTTCTCTAAGTCCGCCAAGCCTCGGGAAATCCGGGGCTTTTTGTTTTCCGGTCCGAGGGAAAGCACAGCTCTTGAAGTTGCGATTCAGACGCGATTTCCTGATCGCCGTCGGGAGTATCCCTGGCCGTCGGCTTCACCCTGGCGACCGGGGCGGGGTTCCGGCCCGGCCGGTCGTGACGGCGGTCGGCTGGCGGGCAGTGTCACCAGGTCATCGATCGCAACCGGACCGCTGCCGCCGTCCGGTTTTCGGCCATTAGCTTGTCCAGAATGCTGGCGACATGATGTTTGACGGTTGAGGCGCTGAGTGCGAGTATCGTGGCGATTTCCCTGTTGGTCTTGCCCTGGGCGAGCCAATGGGCGATTTCCTTCTCCCGCGCGGTCAGTTGAACCGGGAGCTCCCGCGCAAGACCGACCAGCAGATGGTGCTCGCCCGTCTTGCTGTCACCCAGGTGGTGAAGCCGCAATTCCCGACATTTGCCACGCACGTCGAGGCTGGTCGCCCGTGGAGCATCGGGCCTTGTATTGTGCTCGATCCAGGACAGCCATGCCTCAGGCAGTTTCCCTCCGTGCGAGACCCCAGCCTTGCGCAGTTTCGCCAGCGTCTCTTCCGACGCGAAGAGAATGCGGCCGCTGCCGTCGCAGACAATATGTCCCACCGGCGCATATCCGCCTTTTTCGGTCGTGTGGAGCAGCGGGTGTTCGGGCTCCGCCATCGCGGCTAGCGCGAACCGCCGTCGCAGATGCGGCTGAAGCATGGCCAGCACGGCACGTTCGCCCGCATCGTGGCGCCGGGAACCGCGGCTGGTGCTGATCGTGAAGAAGAGATCGGCGCTTCGATGAAAGTTGACGCTGAGGTCCCATTCGAGATCGAGAGGCCGGCACAGGAATTCCCAAAGCGCGGTTGCTTCCAGCCGCTTCCGGTCCATGAAGTCGAGATAGGAGACGGGCCTGTCCTCGGCGGCGAGATAAAAGCTGCCGTCCCTGAAACCCGGCATGTTCAGGAGGTCATCCCGATGCGCCGCCAGATTTGCGAGCGCATCATGACCGGGTTGATCGAGAAAGGCATCGATCCCGCCGGCCTGGGGATGAGTCAGGCTGATATGGGTAAGATCGCCGGGCACGACCGAGCGAACCGCTTCAAGGAAACGCTCCGGCAACTGGTCGAGGCGATACGGAGAATAGAGTGCAAGAATGGCTGCGTTCAACGTGGCCCACTGTGCGTTGGACAGCTTCATACCCTTCCGCCTCCGGTCCCATGCGCAATAGGCCAACTGGCCTATTTACAGTCTCCAGCATGAGCGAGACATTCGCTCATGACAAGAATGAACCCGGCACCGCGATGCGGTCAGAATGCCTTCCGGAAACCGTTTTCCAGCACAGGCGCCCTTGTCTGCCTGCTCCTCGCCCTGCCGGCCGGACAGACGATCGCATCCGATGATCTGGCCGAGGCCCGTATCGCTTTTGCAAGGGCCATATCGGATGCCCATGGCGTCCCCACCGGGGCAATTTCGGTGCGGCCGCTATATCCGGGCCTTCCGGACAACCCCTATGACGAACTGAACACGCCTCCCTTCTTCGCGCTCGGCGCGTCCTGGCCGGACACGGCACCGGGGCCGCAGGGCTTCGCGGCGGCCGATGGCCGGACGATCATTCTTCGCGACCTAGATGGCATCGCCGCTTTCCTTGCCGCCGCGAGGAAAATGTCCGCCACGCCCCGCGCGCTGAACATCGTGCGGCGCATCATGTGGCTTTATCAGGCCGACCCGGCCAACCGGCTGATCGAGAACCATCCGAGACTGGCCGCTGTGCGACCGCCGCAGATTGCCTGGTCCCCGGATGGCGGGCTCGATGCGACCTGGTTCGTCGAACGGGGCGGACAAACCGGCTGGATCGGCGTCTTTCGTGCCGACTTCCATTTCATGCCCGGCGAAAAACCGCATTATTCGGAGATTTTCCTGCCATGAACAAGCGTGCCGGCATTCGTCTTCATCTCATGGCCTGCGCGCTTGCGCTGCCGCTCGCTCTCGGGCCCCGGCCAGCTTTCGCGGATGGCGTGGAAGACCTCCTGTGGCCCCGGCATATCGCGGCGCTGGCCGAAGCGGAAGCGGAACTGACCGGCCTGATAGCCCTTCATATGGATACGAGCGCGGACGCAAAGGCGATGTGGGACCTCTTCAATGCGCCCCCGGCTCCCCTCCCGAATCGCTTGAGCCTGGAAGGACGCTGGCGCGTGCGCAGTCTTCAGATACGTCAGGATGCGGTTAACATTTATGGCTTCTTTCCCTGCGAATTGCGGCGCGAGGGGGCCACGGGCCTGGTCCTGGACAAGACAAGCGGGTCGCAGAAACGACTTGGTTTGATCCTGGACGACCGCATCGAGGATGCCTTCGTGTTTGTCGGCGGCAGCTACACAACAGGCGAGCCGGCGCGCAATTACAGCGGCTTCGCCGTGGACGACGTCAAAGCGCCCGGATCGCATCTGGGCATCGACATGAGCGCGGACAGCGTGGGGCTGGTGCGTTCGCTCGGACGTGACCACCTGCTCATTATCTTTGCGTCGAACGATGGCCGCTCCGAAATGTACGAGTTGAAGCGATGAGTCCGCCGGATTGGGCGATTCCGAAGCGCGGAGCGAAAGACCACGCCATGCGTCGGCGCGGTCTGGTTCTCGGGGCGGTCTGCTCGGCGGCCGCTTGGTCGCCCGCAACGGCCCAGCCGGCTGGCGGCCGCAGGACGGCGGACATGGCACGAACCGTCTTTGCGCGGAATATCGAGAGCTCGATCGGTCTGCCGGTGAAATCCTTCGAGGTTCTGCCCTCGCCCGGGCTGGAGGAAATAGACTTCCAGGCGCGGCTGAAAACGGGGTCGCTCCTTGCCTGGACCGCGCAGGACCGCGAGGCAAGGCCCCTTGTCAACGGCTTTGCCGGTGCTGGACCAGGGGTTGAGGTTGCCTTTGAAGGCTTCAGGGGCGGCGTGAACCGCCCTGGCGGACTGTCGGCGCTCATGCGCCAGATGCAGTTTCGCGTTCCCGCGCGCCGGCCGCCCTTCGAAGCCATCCTCGACCGGGTCGCCTTTTGCCTCAATCGCGTCGATCGGGCGGAACATCTATTCGACGAAAACGCGATACGCGGTTCCGGCTTCGAACCTCCTCCGGTCGCCGGAGCGCCGAAGATTGAAGCGGAGCATGGGCTCGTCGCGCTCCGCTATTTCACCATGGTGCAGGGCCTCACCGGCACATTCGACATCTGGAAAATCACTGTCGGAGTGGATAAGGACTATGCGGTTACGATCGACCGCGAGGAGGTCGGTCGGTGAGCGCATATGCAAAGCATCGCGTCGAATTCGTTGCGGCCTTGTCGGTCTTCGGCATGCTCGCCTGGCTGAACGACCGGCCTGAAAGCGACCACCTGAGGCTGGCCTTCGCCGCCATCGTTCTGGTGCTGGCCGCGATTTGGCTCTGGGACGGAAGACGCAGTCCATGGCGGCCACCCCTGATGGCGACGGCGGCTCTCGGCGCGCTGGTTTCGGTCTATCTGACCTCGCCGGATGTGAATGTCCCGATATTCGAAGAATTCATGGCGCCCGCGATCGGGACTGTCTTTGTCTGGCTTCTCGCGTGGGGCCTGATCCGCATCGTCTTCCCCGGAACGACGGCCAGATATCAGGCCCTGCCGATCCTTCTTCTCTCCTGCGCCTTTTCCTGCGTTCTCCTCGCATGCAGCGTCGGCCTCTGGCTCAAAGCCGTCGATCTCAACGCCTTGCCCAGGAATGCTGTCGCGACGACAGGAGCCGAAATTGCCGCGCTTTGGGAACAGCCATGGGGCATGCGTTACAATGGCATCTTCGCGGTTGGCCGGATCGGCGATCCCGACAAGCGCGCGGAGACCGAAGGCGACGACTACCTCGCCTATTACAACGGCCCCCGCCCGATCGGCTTTTCCAGCAATTCCGCCATCAAGCTTCCGTCATCCTACACGATGCGGATGGCCGATGGCGCAATCGTGGAGGTTCAGGGCGTTGCCCAGGCAAGGAGGACGACCGGTTGGCCGGAATGCGGCCCCTATGTCCGGCAGCGTTGCCTGAGACAGGGCGATCCCGTCGTCATCTGGGCCGATCCCGGTGCGCTGCGCGCCTTCAGCGGCAGCGAGACCCGCAGCGCGCTCAACGCGACGCGGGTAATCGCTTATGGCAGCCTCGAGGATTTCCGAGACGGCTATCTCGCGCGCGCGGTCGCGACCGCGCGCATCTTCGGCTGGATCGCCCTCGCTTTCCTGCCGCCTGCCCTCGTTCCGGCCCTATTCGGATATCGGAAGTATCGCTGGCTGCTCGCCCATGGTTCGGACGAACCGTCGAGGATCACGGTGACAAGGACATGAGCCGATGGGAAATGGCGACGACGGTCGGCCGTGGTGGCGGATGCCCGGCATGGCGGGACGGGCGCGCGGGCCTGCCACGATGGTGAGCCGGTGAAGCGGCTCGATCCGGAGCGGGCCGAGCCGCTTCGGTCCCCGCAGCGCGGATATCCGCCGAGCCTTGGAGAAACGTGAATGGACCAGACAGGCAAAGCCATCGATGCGACCGCCGGAACTTTGGGGATGATCCAGTCCTTCGGGATCCTCGCGCTGATCCTTGCCGCCATGGCGGCGCTCTATTTTCTCGTGCGCAGGCCCGACAGGCTGGATGCCGAAGCGCTCCGGCATCTGGCGGACAAGCGGGGCTGGACGATCGAACGCAGGATGGCCGGTGTCACCGCCGGCGCCGGGGAGACCGGTCGCGGCTATCGCATCGAAATCCGGCCTGCCGACGGTTCGGAGTGGTCATGCGAGGTGACGCGCTACCGGAATATAGAAGGGGGCGGTCATGTGCGGAAGACCGAATTCGCGGATGAAGGCTTTCGATTGCCGGCGGGCATGGTGGTCATCGGCCCCGCCATCACCGGGAAGGAGGCGGAGGCGGCCGTCATGCTGCTTGGCAATTTCGACGACGGGATAGGCCAGATGCTGCTTTCGACGATACTCGGCGAGGAGACCCGGACCATGGGCCGTCTGCGACTGTTGAAGGATGCGGGCATTTCCGGCGCAACCGTGTTCGCCTCGTCCGACGCCGAGGCCGGCAGGATTGGCGCCGCCTATGCGCCTCTGCTGGCGAGCTGGCTTGCAGCGCACCGCGACGAGAGGGCGTTCCCGATCCTCATCGCCGGACCGGAAAAGCTGCGTCTCCGCCTGCGCACCGATGCGGACGATGCCGAGGCACTCGAGACCTTTCTGGACCACGCGCTCACGACCCGGAAAGCGTTGTCCGGGTCATGAGCGACGCGGATCGTCCATCCGTCCGCCCGCGGTTTTCTCATCGCGGTTCACCTTGAAACCGGAACCCGACCCGGTCTTCCGCATCCGTCGGCAGTCTTTGGCCGATATTCATCGCCAAGCGGGATTCTCGGGTTGCAGCTCTCGGGCGGCCTGTCCCGATCCCGGCATCGCATGCGGGAGGGTGACGGACCGGGCCGCGATGCGGTAGAGAGACCCACAACGATCCGGGAATCGATATGATGCGGCTTGTCTACATCGCGATCGGCTGCACCGCCGTCGTGCTGGGCGTGGCGGGAATATTCCTGCCGCTCCTGCCGACGACGCCTTTCCTGCTGCTCGCGGCCTGGGCTTTCGCGCGATCCTCGCCGAGGCTCGAAGCCTGGCTGGTGCGGCATCCCCGACTCGGCCCGCCCATTTCGGCATGGCGGGAGAGAGGCGCGATACCGGCCCGCGCCAAGATCGTCGCGATCGCGGCCATGTCGGCGAGCCTCACCTATATAATACTGCTCGCACCGACGATCCCCTTCTACGCCAAGGTCTCGGCAACCGTGATCCTGGCAGCCTCCGCCGCCTTCATCCTCACCCGGCCGACGACATAAGGCGGAGATGACAGCCGCGCGGAACGGACGCTTCGGAAAAAATTTCGCCGGCCGGCGCTGACTTCCCGCCCCTCATCCGTCTCGTATCCAGCGCACGGTCGATCGAGGACACGGGCTTGTTCAACCGCCCTCTGCCCGGCGGCCGCGAACAGGCGGTCCTTCAGCGGCCGTATCGTCCGTCACAGGCCCACGGCCCTCCCGGCCGCAAGAATGATTGCAGGGGAAGAATCTTGATCAGTCGCATTCTTATGGCGCTTGCCGGCTTCGGCATCGCCATGCTCGTCATCCGCGCGTTTTCCGGTGGCGGCGACGGCACCGCCACCCATCCGGGCGCCTTTTTTCCCGCCTCGGAACAGGAATCGGCGACGATCTCCGTCACCCGCCTCAAGGACGGAAGCCAGCATGTCGCCTTCACCGGCTATGACGGCCCGACCAAGGACACGATCTACTATGCCGCCTGCGCGGACGACAACTGCGGTGCGAGCGCGGAGGCCTGGGAAAAGACGACGATCCCCTTCCCCCGCGCCCAGAAGGTCCAACTCGCCGTCACCGCCGACGGCCGGCCTCGGCTCTTCGTGATCAGCTATGCCGCGACCAACGCATCGGGCAACAACCGCACCTATTCCTACGGAGAGTGCGACGGGGACTGCACCGATGCGGCGAACTGGACATTCGCCGAGATCGCCCATAGCGGCGACAGCCTGTTGAGCGAGGTGCTGGGCATGCGCATCCCCGATCGGACCTTCGCGCTCGACGGGCAAGGCCGGCCCCGCTTCCTCTATGCCGACGCCAACTACATGGCGGAACCCGATCACTATGGCACATTCGTCATGTCCTGCGACACGACCTGCCTCGACAAGGCGAACTGGCGGGAAACCGATCTCGCGCTCCATCTCGAAAACCGCCATGAACAATTCACGAAACCCGTCCTCGCGGTGGCGAAGAACGGCGCCCTGGGCGTCATCGCCAATGTCTACGCCTTCGACGAAGCGGGCGGCGAGATGAAGCAGGGCCTCTATTTCTACGGCTGCGAGAGCGCCTGCGACATTCGCGGCAACTGGTCGCGGGCCTATGTCAACGAGACAGGCGGCGGCTCCTATCCCAGCCCGACCTGGGACCTGGCCCTGACCGACGACGGCCGGCCGCGCATCGCCCAGTTCCTGGGCGACGGACCCGAGCGGAAGGACCTCGCTCACCAACTGGTCTACCTCTGGTGCAACGGCGATTGCGGCAGGGAAGCAAGCTGGAGCGGCTCGGCGCTGGGGCCGGGCGAGGGCATCGGCGAAAGCCCCGACCTCGTCCTCGACGAGAACGGCCGGCCGCGCATCGCCATGCTCACCAAGAATGCCGAAACAGCGCTCGCGGCCTGCAACGAGAACTGCGAGACGGGTGCGCCGAAATGGCGTTTCTCGCTCGCCGAGCCGATCGCCACGCCGCAGAAAGAACGCCCGCAGGCCCTGCCCTTTCATTGCGACGGCGAGCTCTGGGAGGGGTTGATGCCGGCCCTGTCCGTCGATGGCGACACCGCGACGGTCGGCTACGACATCATCGTCTCGGCGCGTTGCCTCTACAAATATTTCCAGGATCCCGTGCCGAGTTCGACTTTCCACGAAATATTCCACGGCACGCGGATCGTCACCGCGAAACTGCCGGAATAGCCGTCAGGCGACGGCGCCGATGCCCGTCATCCACCGCCGCTCGCTGACGAAGCCGAGGAGTTCGCCCGGCGCCATGGGCCGGGCAAGGGCATAGCCCTGAAGGATGTCGCAGCCGAGATCGCGAAGCACCTCGACATGCGCCGGGGTCTCGACGCCTTCGGCCACGATTTCGATTCCGCGCGAGCGGCCGATCTCGATGATAGACGCGACGAGGTTCTGCTGCGCCTTGGAGTCCAGCAAGGGTATGACGAGCTGCCGATCGATCTTCAGTCGCCTGGGCGTCAGTTTCAGGAGCGTGACGATCGACGCATGACCTGAGCCGAAATCGTCGATCTCGATATCGGCGCCAAGCGATTTCAGCCGCTCTATCTGGTGGACAAGCTCCCGGTCGTCGCCATCGAAGGAAATCGATTCGAGAAGTTCGAAGGACAGCGAACCCGGACGGAATGCGATCCCTTCGAGCCGCTCGAACAACGCCTCGTCCATCAGCCGCTGGGCCGAGACATTGACCGAAACCTTGGGCACCGGATAGCCGCTCGCATTGAGACGGAACTGCTGGAGCAGAGCCTGGTTCAGCACGACAGCGTCGATCTGGGAGACGACCTTCAGGCTTTCGGCGATCTTGAGGAAGGCCGCGGGCGGCAGGATTCCCTTGGTCGGATGGTCCCAGCGCGCCAGCGCCTCGAGCCCGACGATCTCCAGCGTGCGGGCATCGAATTGCGGCTGGAAATAGGCCATGAATTCGTTCTGCTCCAACCCGCGCAGAATCTCGTCGGCCGTCCGCTTGGTGTTGACGACTTCGAGCCGCAGCGCATCGGTGAAACATTCGACGCGGTTGCGGCCGCGCCGCTTGGCCTCGTAGAGCGCGATATCGGCATTCACCAGGACCTGCTCGATCCGCGCATCGGCGCTGGTCCTCGTCGCGATGCCGATGGACGAGCCGACGCGGCATTCGTGGCCCTCGTGGAAAAGCGGCCGGGAAATCGCCTCGATCAGCCGGCCGGCGAGCTCCAGATAGTCCCCGCCCATATTGGCCGGCGAGGAGATGACGACGAATTCGTCGCCACCGATCCGGGCGAGGAAATCGCCGGGAAAGACGAATTCGGCGAGCATGTCGGCGGCGTGGCGCAATATGCGGTCGCCGGCGGCATGGCCGAGCGTGTCGTTGATGTCCTTGAACCGGTCGAGATCGATATGCATGACCGTGAGCGCGGTTTCCGACGCCGGACGTTCGTCATATTCGGCGACGATCCGGTCGAGATACCGGCGATTCGGCAGTCCCGTCAGCGCATCGTGCAGCGCGGCGCTTTCCATGATCAGCCGCGCCTCCTCAAGCTGGCCGTTCTGGATGTCGGAGACCTGCTTGGCGCGGCGAAGGTCCTCCTGGAGATGCACGTCCTGCGTGACGTCCCAGTTGACGCCGACGACCTTCTTGTGGCCGCGTGAACCACGGTAGGTCGTGCCGATCGCCCGGATGTGACGGGTGGCGCCGTCGCGGCAGACGACGCGGAACTGCGTCTGGTATGCGAGCCCGGTCTCGATCGCGCGCGCGAACTCGGCCTCCGACCGGGCGAGGTCGCCGGGATGAAGCGCGTTCCGCCAGTCGATATAGCCCACCCGGCCGTCCGGCACCGCAAGATCGTAGAGGTCGCGCATGCGCTCGTCCCAGATGAGCTCGCCGGTGACCGTATCGAATTCCCAGATGCCGATCTTGGATGCCTGCAAGGCGATTTGCAGGCGCTGCGACAGCGTCTGCATCTCATCCTCGTGCCCGCGCAGGATTTCGAGATGGCGCTCCCGCTCCTCGGTAAGCCGGCCGGTCCAGATCATCGGCGCCACGACGATGAAGCCCATCAGTCCCAGGAGAAGGCGCGGACCCCAGATATGGGCGGCCGGCGGCTCCCAGCCGCCACGCGGGACCGCCGCGAAGCGCCAGTCCTCATGGCCGAGACGGATGGTCATGCCGACCGGGTCCTGATCGAGTATCGAAGCGTCGCCGAAGAAGGGCGCCCGATCGGCCTTGCCGTTCTTGAGCACCTGGATCGCGACGTCGATGTCGAGGTCGTCGTCGCGAAGCCCGCTCGCCGTATAGAGTTTCTCCAGGTCGAGCACGGCGGATACGATGCCCCAGAAATGCTCACGGCCATTCGGAAGGAGATTGACGACGGGAAAACGCGCGATGACCGCCTCGCCGCCCTGGACCAGCCGCACCGGGCCGGTGATCTGCAACTGGCCGCTGTCCCGGACCTTGAGCGCCGCATCGCGCTGCGCCGCGTTCCGCGTATAGTCGAGCCCCCGCGAGCTTTCATTGCCGGCAATCGGATAGATCAATGAAACGACGAAATCGGGAGCGGCCGCGACATTGCGGATCGGCGTATCGCCGCGCAGGATGCGGGCGCCGAGCTGCGAATAGCGTTCCTGCGTCATATCCGGTTCGGTTTCGAGGGCGGCGACATAGCCCTGCACCAGCTTCACATTGCCGTTGATATTGTTTTCCAGCCGGGTCCGGATCCCGATCAGGTCCTCCGTCACATGCTGGCGCAGGTCGCGCATCCGCGAATCGCGAAGCTGCCAGTCGACGAAGAAGATGATCGCGGCCATGGCGACGAAAGCCAGTGCGGCCGGCAGATAGTGCAGCTTGAAGATGGGTCCCAGAAGGGATTGCTGGCGTTGCTGGTCCGACATCGATGGCCCGTTGGAGGCGGCTGCGGTGCCGCAGGCGCCTGCAAGTGGAGATAGATGTGATATTCCATGTTTCCCTTAATATTCCATTGACCACCTTCGAACCGCCCGGATGTCTCGTCGGTCTACAGGGTAAGCCGGAGCGGCGCGATGCGCTTGCGCATGACCTTGCGCCGGCCGTCGCCGCCCCAGGTGAGCTTCGAGGACCGCACCCAGCCGCGCTGCCCGTCGGCCTCGACCTCGCACCATGCGGCGCTCGGTTCGCAGGAAAGGACCGACAGGCCCTGTCCCCATGTCACGAGGCCGATGCGGGGATAGTCCTCGGACGGCCCGCCGAAAAGAAGCATGGAATTACGCGCCAGCGCGATGTCGTCGCGCGTGCTCTCACGATCGGCCGCCAGCGCCGGCACGGAGAGAAGCGAAACCGCCGTCAGGGCGGCGGAGAAGAGACGGACGAACATGTCGATACTCCGTCGAATTGCCGGAACGTCGAGCTTTCCGGCGGATAAAGGTTGTGGACATGGAATTCCCGAGCCCGCCGCGGGTTCCATTTTTCTGTGTAGCCGCCGGGGGAGAGGCGCCGGACCTGCATTCGGGCACGGCGGAGGGAACCTTCCGCGCGCGGCCGGCTTCCCTCGATATCAATCATCGCGCCGCGACGACGCGGGGGCGTATGAGATGCCGACAGCACGAAAGGGTGGATATCATGAGCAGCAAGGTGAGCGTGCCCAATGGTGGACTCGTGGTCGTGGCCGATTACGGCAAGGCGCTTCTGATCCGGAACAACGGCAGTCCGATCACGCCGGAACTCGAGGTCACGGAAGTGCTCGAAGCGCCCGACAATCCGCCGTCGCACGAACAGGGCACGGACCGGCCGGGACGCGCCGCCTTCGGCAGCCATCGAAGCGCCGTCGAGCAGACGGACTGGCACGCCGTGGCCGGCCGACGCTTCATCGAGAAAACAGTCAGGGCCCTGGAAAAGGCCTGCGCCGGCGGCGTGGAGGCGGTCGTGCTCGTCGCGCCGCCGCGCGCGCTCGCCGACTTCCGCGATACGATCCCGGCCGGCCTTCGTTCCGCCGTGGTGGCGGAACTCGACAAGGACCTGACCGGCCTTCCGGTCGAGGACATCGCCCGCCATCTCGCCGTCTGAGACGCAGACAGGAAGGGCACGGACCGTCCGCGCGGAGCCCGACGCGCGGTCGCCAAGGACGTGCGGCCCGCGGGGGTTACTGCGTCTGCTGCGTGCCGGTGTCGTTCGTCGTGGCGGGTTGCGTCGTATCGGCCGGCGTCGTCGTCGCGGGTGCCGTCGCCCTGCCGCCCCACATGTAGTAACCGAGAATCGCCAGCAGGATGATGATAACGACGATAATGATGTTCCGGGTGCTGCCGCTCATGACATCCTCCATGATCCGCACGCTTGCGCGCAAACCCATCACGATCGGCGTGACGTTCCGCGCCCGTGCGGTTCAATTCATACCATTTCCGGCATATTCAAGTCAAAGTCGTCCTCTCCGGCCCGGTTTCCGGCTGGCGAAGCCCCCGGAATGGGCTATGAGGGGGATACGAACCATCAGGTGTCACATGTTCCTGTTCGAGGGCCCGGAGACTGCCGATCATACGATCCTGCTCGCCCACGGCGCGGGCGCGGCGATGGATTCGGCGGCGATGACGGCGGCGAGCGCGGCACTCGCGGCGTCGGGGTTCAGGACAGCCCGCTTCGAATTCGCCTATATGGCGGCGCGAAGAGCGGATGGACCGCGCAGGCCCCCGCCGAAAGCCGAACTCCTGATGGATGAATACCGCGTGGCGATCGCGGCGCTGGGCGCCGGCCCCGGGCTCGTCATCGGCGGCAAATCCATGGGCGGACGAGTGGCGAGCATGATCGCGGATCCGGAACGGGACGCGGGACGCGTTGCCGGGCTGCTGTGCCTGGGCTATCCGTTCCACCCGCCGGGAAAACCGGAAAGCCTACGCACCGCCCATCTCGAACATCTCCGGACGCCGGCGCTCATCTGCCAGGGCACGCGCGACATCTTCGGCAACCGGGACGAGGTCGCCGGATATCGGCTCTCGCCGGCGATCGAGCTCCTGTGGCTCGAGGACGGCGACCACGATCTCAGGCCGAGAAAGGCGATCTCGGGCTTTTCGGTCGCCGACCACATGGCGCGCCTGGCGCAGGCCGCCCGGAGCTGGGCCGGGCGGCTCTGACGCGGACGGTCAGCCCAGCCGCGCGTCGAGGCTGACCTCGATGGCGCCGAGCGCGCGCGACACCGGGCATCCCGCCTTGGCCTGGTCGGCCAGTTCCTTGAATTTCGCCTCGTCGATCCCGGGCACAGTGCCGACAAGCTCGATGGCGCTGCCCTTGATGGTGAAGCCGCCCGCCGGATCGGGGTCGACGGTCACCGTCGCCTTGGCGTCCAGCTTGGTGGCGGGCGTGCCGTTTTCCGCGAGGAAATGCGAGAGCTGCATGGCGAAGCA
>JAGRLJ010000093.1:0-2213 GCA_020441805.1 Rhizobiaceae bacterium | reverse complement strand
CCGGACTCATCCTGGAAGCGCCCCTTGAAGGAATAGGGCATGGCGGAAATCGCGCCGCTCTGCGCGGTGAGCGAGCCCGTTCCCTCGGTCAGGTTGCCCTGCCAGATCGCTGTGGCACTTCTTTTCATGATCGTTCTCCTGGGTTCGTGGTCTGGACATGATAGACGACCGGATAACCGTTCCGGCGGCGGATCGGTTCAGAACTTGGGCAATTCGATCTTCAGATACTGGTCGAGCGCCTCGACGATCATCCGGTGGTCGTCGAGCTGGGGGAGCCCCGAGACCGTGACGGCGGCGACGACACCGGCCTTCTTGACCCGGATCGGAAAGCTGCCGCCATGGCCGGCGAAATTCATCATGTCGATACCCATGTCCGGATTGATGATCCGTCCCTTGAGCGCCAGCGTGTCGCCGAACTGGAGAGACGACTGGTGATAGCGCAGCACGACATTGCTCTTGCGGCGGACCCATTCGTCGTTGTCCGGTGTGGCGCCCGGCATGGCCGCGTGGAAAAGCACGCGGTCGGAGGTTCGGATATTCACCACCACCGGCGACCGCCTGCCCCGGGCGATACCATAGACGACCGAGCCGAAATCGAAGGCGATCTCTTCCGAAAAGCCCTGGAACTGCGCCATCTGCTCCTGCTTCCTCAGGATCGCCAGGCGCACCTCGCGCTCCTTCTCCACCTCGTTCACCGCTTTTCCTCCCATTCCGGCCAGTCGACCCAGTCCTGGATCAGCCTGTAGGCGATCGCGCCGCTCACCGGCACGTTGATGTCTTCCGCATGCGTGCCTTCGATCATCGCCCGGACGTCGGCGCGGCTGAACCAGCGGCAGTCCTCGAGCTCGGCCTCGTCGCGGGCGATATCGAGGCTCTCGGCGCGGCCATAGCAGCCGATCATCAGCGAATGCGGCATCGGCCAGGGCTGCGAGGCATGGTAGCGCACCGCGCCGACCTCGATGCCCGATTCCTCGAACGTCTCCCGGCGGACGGCCTGCTCGATGGTCTCGCCGGGTTCGACGAAACCCGCCAGGCACGAATACATGCCCGGATTGAAATGCGGCGAGCGGCCCAGCAAGGCCCTGTCGCCCTCGGCGTCCACGGTGAGCATGATGACCACCGGGTCCGTCCGGGGAAAGAACTGCGTATCGCAGGACAGGCAACGCCGCCGGTAACCGCCCGCCTCCATGCGCGTCTCCGCGCCGCAGCGGCCGCAATGCCGCGTCGAGCGATTCCATGTCAGGAGGCTGGAGGCCTGGGCGAATTCGCCGAGCAGGGTCTCGCCGATCAGCGATTCCCGCATCAGGGTGCGGCCGTCGGCGAATTTCAGGTGATCGAGCGCCGCGTCCGGATCGATGCCCACCGGCACCGCGATCCGGGGCTCGCCCGTCTTCTCGTAGCCGAGCAGGATCGCGCTCTCCCAATCCGGCTCGAGATCGATCATTTCATGCGGCGCGAAGAGCGGATCGAGGATCTGCTCTTCGTGCTTCATCGCCAGCCGCCCCCGCGCGAAGGCGAAGAGATGCACATTGTCGCGCCTCAGGGCCTGCTCGACGCAATCCTCCGGCCGGTTTTCCGACTGGCGGTCGATGCGGCTGCCGGCAAAGGCCACGAGGCTCGATGGCTCGGAATGCGGGGAGAGAACATCGAACATCGTCGTCCTGGGCATCGGCAATGGCTTCCTCTAGATCGCTCTCAGTATCTTTTCGATCAGCGCCTTCTTCTCGTCGGCGCCGTAGGATTCGCGCGCGCCGAAGCCCCAGACGGGCCCCGGCCAGTTGGGGTCGTTCTCGCGGCGAGCGACGACATGCACATGCAATTGCCGCACGATGTTGCCCAGCGCGCCGACATTGACTTTGGTGGCTTCGGCAACTTTCTTCAAGGCCTCCGCCACGAGATTGGTTTCGAATGTGAGAAGCGCCTGGTCAAGAGGCTTGAGTTCGAAAAGTTCTTCGATTCCGGGCCTTTGCGGAATGAGAACCAGCCAGGGCCAACGCCGGTCGTCCATCAGGCGCAATTCGCAAAGCCCGAGCGCGACGATAAAATCGCTGTCATCGCGCAGTCTGTCGTTGAGCTCGAAAGCCGCCAAGATCCGCCTCCCCGTCCGTTTTCGGACGAAGCTCTAGCAGATAATTTCAGGTTTGGCTTGCAATCGAAGGCGATATTGACGATATGGAAGCCGGGAGGCTGGTGGTGGACGCGCCACTCGCCAA
>JAGRLJ010000445.1 GCA_020441805.1 Rhizobiaceae bacterium | reverse complement strand
GGTCGAAACCGAAGTTGCAAAGGCACAGCACATCCGGGTTCGCCGCCTGTATCTGGGGCAGGAAGGTGGAGAAGTCCTTGGAGGCGAGCGGATGCGTCACCTCGGCGACGACCTCGATTCCGTAGTCCGCACCGGCGACCTTGAAGCCGCGCGCCATTTCATGGCCGTAGGCATAATCGGCGATCAGGAAAGCGACCCGCTTGCCGCTGTCGGGGAAGACGTGATGACCGACGGCCCCGGCAGTCATGTGCGGATTAAGCGCCTCGTGGAAGGTGTATTTGGTGAAATTTCCCGCTTCGTTGATCGCATCCGATTGGGAGATGGAATTGTAGATCTTGCCGCGCTCGGCGCAGACCGTGTTGACGGCGAGCTGCACCGATGCTGACAGGGAGCCGCAGATGAAATCCGCACCATCCTTCTCGATAAGTTCCAGCGTGCGGGTCGCCGCCTCGCCGGACTTCAGCTTGTCGTCACGCACCAGAAGCTCGGCCATGCGGCCGCCAAGGCCGCCCGCCGCGTTGAACTCGTCTACGGCGATTTGCGCGCAACGCGCCTGTTCCTGCGCCTCGGAGCCATACGGTCCCGTCAAGGGAACCGGAAAGCCGATCTTGATCGGTCCCTCCTGGGCTAGTGCCGGCCGGGCAATCCACGGCGCGGCAAGAAGCACGCCCCCGGCTGCCCCGATCGTGAGCACGTCGCGGCGCGTTGGTGACGGGCCTTTCCTCTTGTCTGATGAGGTCATGTTATTTCCTCCCTTTTTGTGGCGCTCCCGCGCGCCGGTTTTCATTTCTGATCCCGACCGCTGACACGGCCGAGTGCGCGTAGTATCTTTTCCGGGGTGAACGGCATGTCAGTGAGCTCGACGTCGAATGGACCGAGCGCGTCGTTGAGAGCGTTCATTACCGCTGCCGGTGCGCCGGCCGTACCGGCCTCGCCGACCCCTTTCGCTCCAAGCTCGGAGGTCTGGGTCGGCGTGACGACGTGATCAACAACTATGTCGGGCATTTCGCCGGCCATCGGCACCAGGTAATCGGCGAGCGAGCCGTTCATCAGCTGGCCTTCCGGCGAGTAGATGCATTCCTCGAAGAGCGCGGGCCCAAGTCCCTGTACAACGCCACCACGGGTCTGCTCGGCGACCAGCTTCGGATTGATCACCGTACCGCAATCCTCCACGACCCAGTAGCCGAGAAGCCGGATCATGCCGGTATCAGTGTCAACTTCGAGATAGCAGGCATGCGCCGCGTTGGTGAAACAGAACGGATATGTGTTCTGCGTGTAATGGCGGGTGACGACGAGCTCGGGAGCGAGGTCTTTGGGAAGCGTGTCGCCCCGGAAATAAACGATGCGGCCCAGCTCAGATAGCGGCATCCGCTCGGTTCTGTCCACGGCCGTTACGATCACACCGTCGCGGATGTCGAGGTTCTCAGCGCGATCCTGCAGGATGGTCGCGGCGACGGAGAGGATGTTCTGCTTCAGTGCCTTGCCGGCACGCAGCGCCGCCTCGCCGCCGATGCCGGCCGCAC
>JAGRLJ010000092.1:14789-16598 GCA_020441805.1 Rhizobiaceae bacterium | reverse complement strand
CCCGTCAACATGATGTTCCAGTCCTCTGCGCTCTTCCCGCACATGTCGGTGGAGAAGAATGTCGCCTACGGCCTCAAGCACGAGAAGATGACGGAGGCGGACCGCAGGGATCGAGTCCGCCAGATGCTCGACCTCGTGCAGCTCTCCGACCTCGGGCACCGCAAGCCCCACCAGCTCTCGGGCGGACAGCGCCAGCGCGTGGCGCTCGCCCGCTCGCTCGCCAAGCATCCCAAGGTGCTGCTGCTCGACGAACCGCTGGGGGCGCTCGACAAGAAGCTGCGCGAGCACACCCAGTTCGAGATCGCCAATATCCAGTACGAAACCGGCATCACCTTCGTCGTCGTGACCCATGACCAGGAGGAGGCGATGACGCTCGCCACCCGGATCGCCGTCATGGACAAGGGCGAGGTCCGGCAGATCGGCTCGGCGACCGATGTCTACGAATATCCCAATTCGAGCTTCGTCGCCGGTTTCATCGGCTCGATCAACATGTTCGACGGCGCGATCCGCTCGGCCGACGGCACGATGACGGTCGAGGTGCCGAAGCTCGGCGCGACGGTCGAGGCACGCGGGAATGCGAGCCTCGCCGCCGGACAGGCCGTGAAGGTCGCGATCCGGCCGGAAAAGATCCATATCACCCGGGAGCCGCCCCCACCCGGCATGAACGCCATCGAGGGCACCGTCGACGACCTCGCCTATTTCGGCAAGGATTCGCTCTATCGCATCCGGCTCGCGACCGGCACGGTGTTGCAGGTCAACAACGTCAATTCCCGACGCGCGGCGGAAAGCGAGCGGGTGGCGCAATGGGAGGACAGGGTCTGGCTGTCCTTCGAGCCTTCCTCCGTGATCCTGCTGAAGGATTGAGGGCGATGGAGAGGTTCGAGCGCTCGCCCACCCCCCTCTGGCCGGCAGGCCATCTCCCCCTCGAGGAGGGAGATTCGCAAGTGGCCGGCCGCCTGCCCCACTTGGGAGCCACAAGCTGGAACCGTCACCTCGATCGGGCAGAGGCGGCGCTCCATCCAATCTCCCCCCCTGAGGGGAAGGTGCCCGACAGGGCAGAGGGAAGTGCCACGGGGCACGACACCGCGAGGGCACGCCGATGAACGAACTCGCCCACGGTTCCGCCCTCTCCCGCTGGTTCAACAGCAATGGCTGGCGGCAGGCGATCATCGCCACGCCCTATCTCTGGCTCTTCGTCTTCGTCTTCATTCCCTTCCTGATCATCGTCTGGATCAGCCTCGGCAAGACCTATCCCGCCTCGCCGCCCTTCGCCTTCAAGCCCGAATTTCCCTGGATCCACTGGGAGGGTTATCAGCGGCTCTTCACCGACAGCCTCTATGTCCGCGCCTATCTGATCTCCGTCTACAATGCGGCGATCGCCACCCTGCTCTGCCTGCTCGTCGGCTATCCGATGGCGCTCGGCCTCACGCGGGTCAGCCGGAGTTGGCGCAGCTTCCTGCTGATCCTCGTCATCCTGCCCTTCTGGACCTCCTTCCTGCTGCGCGTCTACGCCTGGATGGGGCTGATGGGCTCCAACAGCTGGCTCAACCGGGGCCTGACGGCGATCTGGAACACGCTTGCCCCGGCGGGCTGGGAACTCGGCTCCATCCCCATGATGAACTCGAACTTCGCCGTCATCCTGGTGATGGTCTATACCTACCTGCCGTTCATGATCCTGCCGCTCTATGCCAATCTCGAGAAGCTGGACAACACGCTGAACGAGGCGGCGATGGATCTGGGCTCCCGGCCGAGCCAGGTCTTCCGCGACGTGACGCTGCCGCTCTCGGTGCCCGGCATCATCGCGGGCGG
>JAGRLJ010000092.1:0-14728 GCA_020441805.1 Rhizobiaceae bacterium | reverse complement strand
ATGATCGGCCGGGTGATTTCCGACGAATTCTCCTCGGCGCGCGACTGGCCGATGGCGGCCGCGGTAGCGGTGGCGCTGCTCCTGCTGCTCGTCGTGCCGATGATGGCCTATACCCATTTCGAGGCCAAGGCGCAGGCCGGCCAGGACAAGGGCTAGGGGGCGGGAGCGATGCAGCAGAAGCACTATTTCCTCAAGACCTGCCTGTTCGCCGGCTTCGCCTTCTTCTACATTCCCATCTTCTCGATGATCTTCTTTTCCTTCAACAGGTCGCGGCTCGCCACCGTGTGGGGCGGGTTCTCGACGGAATGGTACTGGAAGCTCTTCGCCAACAGGCAGGTCATCAACGCCGCCCTGCTGTCGCTCGAAGTCGCGCTGGTCAGCGCCACGGTCGCCACCATCCTGGGCACCATGGCCGGCATCGCGCTCGCCCGCTTCAGGCGTTTTCGCGGACGCACGCTGTTTTCCGGCTTCGTCACGGCGCCGCTGATCATGCCCGAGGTCATTACCGGCATCTCGATGCTGATGCTGTTCATCCTGATGGGGCAGTATATCGGCTGGCCGGGCAAGCGCGGCTTCACCACCGTCACCATCGCCCATATCACCTTCTCGCTGACCTTCGTGACCACCATCGTGCAGTCGCGCCTGACCTCGATGGATATTTCCATCGAGGAGGCGGCCATGGATCTCGGCTCGAAACCCTGGCAGGTGCTGAAGGACGTGACGCTGCCGGTGATCGCGCCGGCCATCATGTCGGGCTGGCTGCTGGCCTTCACCATCTCGCTCGACGATGTCGTCATCACCAATTTCACCACCGGCCCGGGCGCGACGACGCTGCCGATCCTGATCTGGTCGAAGGTGCGGCTGGGCGTGACCCCGGACATCAATGCGCTGGCGACGATCGTCATCGTCATCGTCGGCATCTGCGTCGGCATTGCCGGCATCGCCATGAACCGCGCCGAGCGGCGGCGCGAGCGCGACATCCACCTGGCCACCGCCGCGAACGAGTGATCGCATGCCCGCCCCCGATCTCATCATCGTCAATGCCGATATCGTGACCATGGACCCGCTGACACCGCGCGCCGAGGCGCTGGCGGTGGCGGCGGGCCGGATCGCCGCACTGGGCCGTTCGGCGGAGATCGCAGCACTCGCCGGCCCCGACACGCGCATTGTCGATGCCGGCGGACGGCTGGTGCTGCCGGGCTTCCAGGACACGCATATCCATCTCCAGGATTCCGGCCAGGGCTACGGCCAGAATGCCGACCTGACCGAGGCGCGCACCGTGGACGAGCTGGTCGACATCATGCGAGCCTTCGGCGCCACGCATGACCGGCCCTGGGTCGACGGCGTCGGCTGGTATACCGGCATCTTCACCGAGGACAATCTCGACCGCCACGTGCTGGACCGCGCCGTGCCGGACCGGCCGTGTTTCATCCTCGCCTCCGACGGCCACAATGCCTGCCTGAATTCGCGCGCCTGCGATTTCGTCGGCCTCGTCAAGGGCGTCGCCGATCCGCCGAACGGCCATTTCGTGCTCGACGCGGACGGCGCGCCGACCGGTATGCTGCACGAGGACGCGATCAAATGGGCCGACGAGCGCATGCCGCAGCCGACCGACGACGATTTCGCCTTCGGCGTGAAATGGGCGGCGGCGCTGGCCAATCGCAACGGCTTCACCGGCGTGCTCGACGCCTCGGTGGGCGACCGGCATGTGCGGGTCTATGACCGGCTGGACAAGGCCGGCGAACTCACCGTCCGCGTCTGCGCCACCGCGCGCGTCGATCCGTCGGAGACGGTCGCGGGCGCGCTGGCCCGCGTCTCGGCCTATCGCGCCGCCCATCAGTCGGCGATGTTCACCGTGCATTCGGCGAAATTCTTCCTCGACGGCGTGCTGGAAAACCGCACGGCGGCGATGCTCGAACCCTATTCCGACGCGATCGGCGGCAATGCGGCGCTGATGTTCAGTCACGACCGGGTGCTCGACTTCTTCATCGCCTTCGACGCGGCCCGCTTCCAGCTTCATGTCCATGTGATCGGCGATCATGCGTGCCGGGCGGCGCTCGACGGCTTCGAGGCGGCCCGGAAGGCCAATGGCCGCTGGCCGAGCCTGCATCAGGTCGCCCATGTGCAATGCATCGACCCGGCCGATATTCCGCGCTTCCGCGAACTCGGCGCGATGATGAATATCCAGCCGCTCTGGGCGCGGCACGAGCCTTCGGTCACCGATGTCGCGCTGCCGATGATCGGCGCGGCGCGCGGGCGATGGATGTATGCCTTCCGCTCGCTGATCGACGCCGGCGCGCCCTATGCGCTCTCGTCGGACTGGGGCGTGTCGACATTCAATCCGTTCGAGATCATGCAGACGGCGATTACCCGCCAGCCGCCGGGCCGGCCCTCGGACCATCCGGTTTTCCTGCCGCAGGAGCGCATGACGATCGAGGAATGCGTCAGGGGTTATACGACCCACGCGGCGCAGGCCGCCTGGCGCGACGCCGATACCGGCTCGCTCTCCCCCGGCAAGTTCGCCGACATCATCGTTCTCGACCGGGACATCTTCTCGATCGCGCCGCACGATATCGGCGAGACGCGGGTGATGCTCACGCTTCTCGGCGGACGAGAGGTGCACCGCCATGCCGCCTTTTCCGGATAGGCCGGCCTATGATGCCCGCATGGCGAAGAGCTCCATCGGCTCGCTCACGCCGCGCAGCGAGAATTCGCCGAGCGGGGTCAGGCGCTCGCGCGCGTCGCCGGCGCAGGCGGAAACGAAATCGCCCGATAGAATGAGGTCGCGCCCCGTCGCCTTGCAGACGGCGCAGATGCGGCTGACTTCATTGACAGCCGGGCCGACAACGGTGAAATCGAGCCGGTTGCGACTGCCGATATTGCCGTAGAAGACGCGGCCCTGGTGCAGGCTGAGATAGATGCTCGTCTGCGGGTCGCCCTGCTGCGCGCGCCTGCGGTTGAGGATCGCGAGCTCGTGGCGCATCGCCGTCTGCGCGGCAAGCGCCCGCGAACAGGCGGCGGCGAGGTCGGGGCCCTTGAAGATCGCCAATATCCCGTCGCCGATCAGCTTGAGCACGTTGCCGCCATATTTGTGGATGGCGCCGATGACGAGCGAGGCATAGTCGTTGAGGAAGGGAATGATCTGCTCGGGCCGGGCGCCGTCGGAGATCGCGGTATAGCTCTTGAGGTCGGAAAGCCAGATCACCGCATCGATGGTCTCGGTCTGGCCGCGCATGATCTGCCCGTCGATCACCCGGCCCGCCGCGTCCTGGCCGAGATAGACCCTGGCCAGCGTCTTGACGATACGGATCGAACCGACGCTCTTGAGTGCGAGCGCCAGGGTCGGCAGCAGGCGGCGCAGCACGTCGAGATGGGCTTCGGCGAAACCTTCCGGCGCCTGCGTCGCCCAGGTCGAATAGACCGCGTCCATCGCGCCGATGCTGCCGCGGCCCGTGAACCGCTCGATGCGGGCGATGACGTCGGTATAGCCTTCCTCGGCGAGCTGCGGCAGACGGTAGAAATCGAGCGGCGCGCCCTTGGCGATCTCGCGCCGCACCTCGGTATCGCCGGTGCGGATGAGGTGGTTGAAAGCCGAATTCTCCCAGTTCTCCCGGGTTCGCCCCGCATCGGCGGACGCATAGGTGCGCATGGGCCGCAGCGCGGTGTCGCTCGCCTTCCATTCGAAGGCATGGCCCTCGAATTCCGGATGCAGGGTGTCCATCAGACCGACGGCATAGGCGATCGGCAGGCCCATATTGTTGCAGCGCTCGCAGAAGGCGCGGAACAGCTCGTTCGGCTCATCGCCGCGCAGGCCGGCCTCCGCCAGCCAGCGCAGAATCTCGATCTCGCCGTCCTGCAATGGAAAACCTCGAATCCGTCAACCCAAAGCATATCGCCTCCGATCCTGGCGGAAAGATGCCCGGCGGACTGCTCCCGAACGGAGACGACACGCGTTAGCCCTAGAGGCGATAACGGGAGGATGCAAGAGTTTCGGCGCGGCGGCGCGCCGAAAGCGGGCGCGAACGCTCGCCGAGGCTCAGTTGATGTCCCAGAGATCGTGCCCGTCGAAGTCCTTCGCCTTCACGCCGATCAGCAGGATGCTGCCGTCATCCCCGAAATCGAGAAGAAGGTTCTTGCCCTGCCTCACCTCCTCATATTCGGCTCCGGGCGGCAGGGCGATGTAATCCTGCTTTTCACCGCCGCCCTTCGCGTCGAAATCGTAGATCTTGTCGTGGCCGTGGCCGGGCTGGAAGAAGAAGATGTCCGAGCCCTTGCCGCCCCAGAGCTTGTCGTCGCCCCTGCCGCCGGTAATGTGGTCGTTGCCGACGCCGCCGAGGATCTTGTCCGCGCCGCCCTCGCCGTCGAGGATGTCGCTGCGCTTGGAGCCGATCAGCGTGTCCTTGCCCCTGAGGACATAGCTCTCCATGCCGTCGAAGCCGCCCGAGGCATAGGCGGTGATGAAATCCTGCGGGTCCCATCTGCCATGGTTGACGATGGCGAACTGCTTGCCGGCGCCGTTCTGGAAGACGATAGACAGGATCGTGCCGCCTTCCATGAAGTCGCCGTCATATTCGAAATTCTTGCCGATAAGGACGAGCTTATTGCCGTTTCCGCTATCGGTATAGACTGCCTTCTGCGTCGTATGCGTCGTCAGGCTCAGATTGACGATCGAGGTATAGAGGTCCTCGAGTTCGCCATAATCGCCCAGCCTGCTCTTGAATTTCAACTTCGCCATCGCCGTTCTCCGCGCAGAGGTTGGTGCCGCACTTCGCGAGATTATGTCGAAGCGATGAAATAGATAATCCCCCGATCAGGGGAGGAAACGAGGTTCGGCGGAGGCTGCCGCCGCCGCCGCGGATACGCGATGCAATCGGAGCGGGAATGATGCACCTTCTCCCGCGAGGGAGATTCGCTTGCGTCAGCTCATCATCGCCGTCGCTGCGGCCGGCCTCCATCGGCTACGGTCTTTCCGTCTCGACGGCTATTATCCGCGCATGGTCGTCCATGGGGGACACGTCGGTCTGGCAGGCGGTCGAAGGTTTCGTCCTGTCCCCGTTCCAGGCGCGCGCCTCGCCGCGCCTATTCGGCGCGCAGCGTGTCGGTCACCCGGAGCAGCATGCTCCGGCAATCCTCCATCTGCTCGATGGTCACGAATTCGTCCGGCTTGTGCCCCTGATCCATGCTGCCAGGGCCGCAGACGATGGCGGTGGTTCCCAGCACCTCCTGGAAGAGGCCGCCTTCGGTGCCGAAGGCCACCTTGATGCGGCTCGCCTGGCCCGATAGCCCGATGGCGCGGGCGGTGAGGTCGCCCGTCTCGTCGGTCGAAAGTCCCGGATATTCGTTGAAAATGTCGAGCCGGATTTCCGCTTCCGGAAACATGTTCCGTTTCGAGGCGACGATCCCCTCGGCGCGGTCGAAGAATTCGTCGAGGATCGGCTTGGGATCGTCTTCGGCGATGTTGCGGATCTCGAACAGCATTTCGCAATGGTCGGGCACGATGTTGAGCGCCGTCCCGCCCCGGATCACGCCGGCATGCAGCGTCGTATAGGGCACGTCGTAATCGGGATCGCGGTGGCCGGCGCGCTCGATCCCGGCCTGCATCTCGCGGATGCCGGACAGCATGTCGGCCGCCAGATGAATGGCGTTGAGCCCGGTGGGCGCGAGCGCCGAATGCGCCGCATGGCCCCGGCAGGTGGCGCGGATGCCGGTCTTGCCCTTGTGGCCGGTGGCGACCTGCATCGAGGTCGGCTCCCCGATCAGCACCCATTCCGGGCGGATACCGGCGGCGGCGAGCTCGGCCAGCATTGGCCTGACGCCGACGCAGCCGATTTCCTCGTCATAGGAAAAGGCGACATGCAGAGGCCGTGCGAGGTCGAGATCCCTGGCCGCCACCAGAGCCTCAATGGCGCAGGCGATGAAGCCCTTCATGTCGGCTGAGCCGCGCCCGAACAGCCGGTTCTCGCGGCGGACGAGCCGGAAGGGATCGCTCGTCCATGCCTGCCCCTCGACCGGCACCACGTCGGTATGGCCGGACAGCACCACGCCGCCCCGCTTGTGCGGCCCCACGGTCGCGAAGAGCGAGGCGCGGTCGCCATCCTCATGCGGATAAAGTTCGGCCTCGATTCCCGCGCCGCTCAGATAGTCGGCGATATAGCGAATGAGGTCGATATTGCCGTCGCGGCTGACGGTCGGAAAACCGATCAGCCGGTCGAAGATCTCGTAGACATGCATGCGGACGACTCCCTGTTGGCCGGAGCATAGTGATTTCGCCCGGGATTGCATCCCCGAACCGCCGCGCGGCAGGCAAAAGCAAACGGTTTCGGAACCCGGCGGCGCCGAACGTGCTGGCGGGGTCGACGGCTGAACGGGCACTTTCCTGAACGCCAGATTAACGGGCGCTTCACCTTCGATTCAGCACCGGCCGCATAAAGGCCGCGCAATGCCGGTTTTCCCTGCCGTGATTTGACCAACAATCTGGTCCAGACCGGCGGCGGGATAAAGCGGGCGCGACCACAAGGAGACATCCATGGCCAACAAAACCTACAAGGGCGACAACGGCGTCGACATCGTCAAGCAGACCCAGAAACACGATTATTACAACATCATCACCAAGGGCGGCGAAGACGAGATCTACCTGACGCTGACCCATACCTGGGTGAATTCCGGCGACGACGCCGACTTCGTCAAGAGCAAGGTCGAGGGCGCCAACCGGATCGATCTCGGCGGCGGCGCCGACACCTATATCGGCAAGGGCTTCGCCAGTTCCGGCCGTCACGACGAGGTCTATGGCGGCGCCGGCGACGACACGATGACCGTCTTTACCCGCCACAGCGAATATTGGGGCGGCGGCGGCAGGGACTTCATCTCCTCCGCCGGCTACTGGAACCTGCTCGTCGGCGGCGACGGCAAGGATACCGTCAGCTACATGGCCCAGGACGACGACAAGCATCTCGAGGGCTGGGGCGTCGACCTCGATCTCGGCCGAGGCGTCGCCCGGACCGGACAGGGCCGCAAGGAGCAGGTGCTGAAATTCGAGAATGCCGAGGGCACGTCCTATGGCGACGGGCTCATCGGCTCCAAGGCCGGAAACAAGCTCTGGGGCATGGACGGCAATGACGACATCTGGGGCATGAAGGGTCACGACAGGCTCTTCGGCGGCAACGGCAACGACCGCCTCTATGGCGGCAACGGCCAGGACCAGCTCACCGGCGGCCGGGGCACCGACCACCTCTGGGGCGGCAACCACAGCGACCACTTCATCTTCGCCGACGCCGACGAAATGGCCAAGGGCAGCAAGCGCGACGTGATCGAGGACTTCGAGCAGGGCGACAGGATCGACCTCAGCGGCGTCGCCAGCTTCGACTTCATCGGCGGCGCGGATTTCAGCGCCGGCGGCGGCGCCGAGCTCCGCTTCAAGAACGAACTGCTCCAGGGGGATATCGACGGCGACGGCAAGGTCGACTTCGAGATCAAGGTCAAGGACATGAATACGCTGCACGACAGCGACTTCATCCTCTGACGGCTCTCCCCTTCCCGAAAGCGCGACGCCCGGCCTCATCGGCCGGGCGTTTTGTTTCTGCGGGGAAGAATGCGCGGGCGGGAGGCGCTCCCGCGCCGCCTCAGCTTCTCGAACCCGTCAGCCGGTCGATCGCCGCCGAGGTCGTCACGCCGAATATGCCGTCGATCGGACCGGAATAGTAGCCGCGCTCGCGCAGGAGGCGCTGCACTTCCTGCCGGAATTCAGGGCTGTAGTTGCGGGCGCCGTTCTTCATGTCGCTGATGAAGGGCTTCTCTCCGCCTTCCATGGAGGACACCGCGAGCCGGGCGGCCTGGCGCGCATCCTGGCGCGTTCCCATACCGCGGTCGTAGAGATAGGAGAGATTGCCCATGGCGTAGGCGTTTCCGCCATTGGCCGCCTTCTCGTACCACGACTTGGCCTGCTGGTAGTCCTGCCGCACGCCCTTGCCGTTCTCGTAGAGCCAGGCGAGCGAGGCCATCGAATAGGGATCCTCGCGCTCGGCGGCCTTTTCATACCATTGGCGCGCTTCCTGGTAGTTGATCGGGGTTCCGAGGCCGTTTTGCAGGGCATAGCCCATCGAGCCCATGGAATTGAGGTCGCCGAGCTCGGCGCCGCGCCGATAGTAATCCAGCGACTTGGCATAGTCGCGCTGCACGCCCGCGCCCTCGCGATACATATAGCCGAGCGCCGAGAAGGCATAGGGATCGTTCTGGGCGATCGCCATCTCGTACCAGCGAAGCGCCTCCCGATAGTTGACCGGCATGCCGAGGCCGTATTGCGCCATGTAGCCGAGCGACGACATGCCGTTGACGTCGTTCTTCTCTGCCGCCCGGCGGTAGAGATCGAGCGCGCGGCCGTAATCCTGCCGCACGCCCTTGCCCTCGCGATAGAGCCAGGCGAGCGCGGAGAGCGAATAGGGATCGTTCTTCTCGACCGCCTTCTCGTACCAGTAACGCGCCTCCTCGAAATCGACATCGGCGCCGAGGCCGTTCTGGAGGGCATAGCCCACCGAACCCATGGCGTTGATATCGCCCTGAAGCGCCGCCTTGCGGTAGAAGTCGAGCGACTTCACATAGTCGCGATCGACGCCGAGTCCCTCGCGATAGAGATAGCCGACCGAGGCCTGGGCATTGGCGTAACCCTGCCCGGCGGCCTTGATGTACCAGTCGAAGGCCACCTTGAGGTTCTTCGAAATGCCGCCATAGCCCTCGCGGTAGACCCAGCCGAGCGAGGCCTGGGCATAGGAGTTGCCGGCATTGGCCGCCCGCTCCATCATGCGCATGCCCTTCTGCATGTCCTGCGGCTCGCCATTGCCGTAGATCGACAGCCACGCCATGTTGGAATAGGCATGCGAATTGCCGAGATCGACCGCCTTCTGATACCAGCGGCGGGCCTGCTCGTAATTGCGGTCCATGTCATAGGCGCGGCCCAGCATGTCGTAGAGCATGGAGTCGCGCGGATCCTGCTCGACCGCCCGGGTGCAGACGTCGATCGCCTTGCGGATCTGGATATCGGCGAAGAGCACGCCGGGGAAATTCGGCTCCGAGCCCGGCTCGCCGGCAAGCGCGTAGCATTCGCGCGCATCCGCCGTCTGGCTCTTGACATTGGGGCGGAAGGTGATGGCGTCGGCGATGGAGGTCGAGACGCCATTGTCGTTCTTGACGGTGTTGCCCTCGACATTGCCGCTGGATGAAATGCCGACGCCGGCATTGTTGTTGGTCTGGACCGGGTTGAGATCCTTGCCGGCCGCGAGGCTGTCGATCGCGATCATCGTGTCGGCGCCGAAATCGCCGTTGACGACGCCGCGGAAATAGCCGCGCTCCTTGAGGACCTTCTGGAATTCCTTGCGGAAATTCGCCGAGAAATTGCCCGGCGAGGTCTTGAGTTCGTCGAGCTTGCCGGTGTCGCCGCGCTCGACGGCCGCGACCGCCCAGCGAACCGCCTCCTTGGCATCGACGGAGGTGCCGAGTCCCTGGTCGTAGAGGCGCGAGAGATTGCCCATGGCATAGGCGCTGCCCGCATCGGCCGCCTTCTCATACCAGTAGCGCGCCTCGACATAATCCTGCTTCACGCCCGCGCCGGCATCGTAGAGGAAACCGAGCGAAGCCATGGAATAGGCGTCGCCCGCATTGGCGCCCTTCTCGTACCATTTGCGCGCCTCGTCATAGCTCTGCGGCATGCCGAGACCGTTCTGGGCGGCGTAGCCCATGGCGGCGATGGAACTCAGGTCGCCGGCATCGGCGCCGCGCCGGTAATAGCCGAGCGACTTCTGGTAGTCCTTCTGGATGCCGACGCCTTCGCGATAGAACCAGCCGAGATTGCCGAGCGCGGTCGCGTTGCCCTGTTCCGCCGCCTTCTCGTACCACCGGATCGCCTCGGCATTGTTCTGCTCGGTGCCGCCATAGCCGTCGCGATACAGGAAGGCGAGCGAGGCCTGCGCGGCGTGATTGCCGGAGATGGCGGCCTTTTCGAAGGCCTTCTTGCCCTCCTCGACATTGACCGGCCCGTCGATGCCGTAGACCGAGAACCAGCCGAGATTGGTCGCCGCGTAAAGATTGCCGAGTTCGGAGGCCTTGGTGTAGTTGCGACGCGCCTCGGTATAGTTCCGGTCGGCCTCGTGGGCGCGGCCGAGCAGGTTGATCAGCATCGCGTCCTCGGGATTTTCGTTGACGGCCTGGGCGCAGGCGGTCAACGCCCGCTTGGCGTCGATCTTCGTGAGGTAGACGCCCGGGAAACCGGTCATCGACTGCGGCTCGGCCGCCAGCAGGTAGCAATCGCGCGAGGCGGGCGTATCCTTCATGTCGGAGGAGACGACCGACTGGTTCTGCGCGGGCGCGAGCGAGGCGATGGCCTGCTCGGCCTCGCCCTTGAACCGGCTTTCCGGATAGCGCTCCATGAAGCGCTTGATCGCCGCGACGTCGGTCGATCCCTTGAGCGCTTCCCAGGCGATCTGGTCGGCGCTGACATCGGCCTTGGCCTCGGCCTCGGCGATGAGCTTGAGCTTTTTCTCCGCCAGCATCTTATAGACGGGGTCGGCGCCGTGCTTGGCGATGAAGGCCTCAAGCAACTCCTTGTCGGCCAGATCCTTGATGTTCTGCCAGTCGGCGGCGGCCGACGAGATGCCGTTCGGAGCGACCTCCTCCTTCTTGGTCTCGGTCTTGTCCGTCGTATTGTTGTTGTTGACGGTGACGTTCAGTTCCTTGATCGACAGATAGATCTGGGCGCCGCCGAGCGAGCCGTAGACGAAGGGCTCCTGCTTGCGCTGGGTGACCTTGACTACCTCGTCGCGAACCTGTCCGAGCGCGATCCGGATATCGACGCCCGGCTGGGCGATATATTTGGCGAGCGCCTGGGCGAAGGGCGAATTCAGGCCTGCTCCGTCGAGCGCGACCGTGCCCGCGCGCGAGGCATAGGCGACCAGCGTATCGGCGCCTTCCGGCTCGACCTTGGCGAGGCCTTTCTGGACGGTGCGGGTGCCGGTCGAGGCCTGCATCGTCTCCAGGAAGGGATTGTTGCGGCAAGCGTCGAGGATCACGAGCTTCAGCCGCGTCGCGCCGTTCAGCGAGCGTTCGGCGCGCTCGAGCGCCAGCGCCTCGTCCTCCACGTCTCGATCCGACCTGAGAACGGCGTCTGTCGGGATCAGGTAATTTGTCCCGCCCATCTCGATACCGTGGCCGGAATAATAGAGCACCGCGACATCGGAGCCGTAGGCCTTGTCCTCGAAGGCGCGCAGGGCCTTCTTCATGCCCACGAGATCGACGTCGAGCGCGACGTCCACCTCGTCGAACCCGGCATCCTTGAGGGTCTTGCGCATCAGCTCGACATCGTTGGCGGGATTGCGCAGCGGCGTCGTCGCCTTGTAGTCCTGGTTGCCGATCAGCAATGCGACGCGCTTGGCCGCCTCCGCCGCGTTGCTGGAGAAGGAAACGACGGCGGCGAATATAACCAGGATGGGAAGACGGCGTGGTGTAAGCCGCGTGAACATGCCCGTACCTCCAGAAATTCGTTCGGGAATATTACGGATGGACATGGCAGTTTCAATGTCACGGCGGGAGTTTTTTTAACCCGCCGTGAACGCCGGCGTCAGGCGACGTTCATCCAGCCGCGCTCGAAATGCGACCGCGCCATGGCATGAACCGCGCGCTCGATCGCCAGCCCCCGGTCGAAATCGACGACATGGGCGGCGGCGCCGGCGACCGCGGCATGCAATTCGCGGCATTCGACGATCTTGAGGTCGTTGAAGCCGAGGCCGTGGCCCGGCGCCGGCACGAAACGGCCATAGGGCGGATGGTGGCCGGAGGCGAGGACGGTGCGGAAACCGTGCATCGCCGGATCGCCGTTCCGGTCGTAGAACTGGAACTCGTTCATGCGCTCCTGGTCGTAGAGCATCGAGCCGTCGGACCCGTAGACCTGGATGAAGATCCGGCCCTTGCGTCCCCAGGCCGCGCGATTGGCCATCAAGACGCCGGAGGCGCCGTTTTCGAACGTCATGAGCACGCTGGCGATATCGTGGTTCTCGACCTCCCGGCGTCCACCTTCCCGCAGCGGACGTTCGGCATAGGGCCTGGCCATCGACGCCATGACCTCGACCGGCATGCCGACCAGCACCGAGAGCAGCGACAGGGGATGGACGGCGAAATCGTCGAGCGCGCCATAGCCCGAGCTGGCCTCGCTCTTCCAATAGAACGGCTCGGCCGAATCGGCCATGAAATCCTCGTCCATCTCGATCCGGACATGGGTGACCGCGCCCACGGCCCCTGCCCCGATCAGGGCCGCCATATGGCGGATCAGCGGATTCTGGATGTAGTTGTAGCCCATGACCGCGACCTTGCCGGCAGCGCGCCGGGCTGCGGCCATGCGCTCCGCGTCGGCGAGCGACGGCGCCATCGGCTTCTCGCACCAGACATGCTTGCCGGCTTCGAGCGCCGCGACCGCCATCTCGGCATGGAGCCGGTTGGGCGTGGTGACGGAGATCACGTCGATCGCGGGATCGGCCAGAAGATCGCGCCAGTCATCCGTGCTTCTCGCAAAGCCGAACTCGTTCGCCTTGCGGGCGGCGAGCGCCGCGTCCACTTCGGCGAGCCCCACGAGCCTCGGCCGCTCGACATCGCCGAAGACCGATGCGACGGCATTCCAGGCCAGGGCATGGCACTTGCCCATATAGCCCGTTCCGATCAGTCCAACGCCCAAGCCCGCCATCGCATCCTCCACAATTCTGGAACGGATACTTCAAGGAGCGGAAATAGGGAACAAAAATTTCATATCGGAGGTCCGAGCCGCTTCGATGCAATTCGATATGGAACAGGCATTCCACCAATGATACGATCCGTCGCCAAGGGGAGATACCATGAACGAGATAGCAAAGCCGGCGGGCGCGCCGCGCGACTTCGAGAGCCTGCGCGGCCTGATGGTGGCGATGAAGGACGCGATGCCGAAACGGCTCGCCCAGGTGGCGGCCTATTCCCTGGCCAATCCGGACGACGTCGCCTTCGGCACCGCCGCGAGCATCGCCGCGGCCTCCGAGGTCCAGCCCTCGACGCTGGTGCGGCTGGCGCGCCATCTCGGCTATGACGGCTTTTCCGATTTGCAGAGCATCTTCCGCAGCCGGCTGAAGGAGCGGCATCTGAGCTACGAGGAACGGCTCAGCAAGCTGGAGGAACAGGGCAATCATGTCGAGGAAACCGAGTTGCTGCGCGGCTTCCTCAACGCGGCCGCGCAATCGATCAGCCGCCTGGTCGCCACCGTCGATCCCGCCCAGTTCGCCCAGGCCGTGGACATCCTCGCCCGGGCGGAGACGATCCACCTGATCGCCAAGCGCCGCGCCTATCCGATCACGGCGCATGTCGCCTATGCCCTCGGCAAGCTCGGCATCCGCTATGCCATGGTCGCCTCACCCAATGGAGTCGAGCCCGAAATGGTGCAATTCGCGACGCCGCGCGACGCCGCGTTCGCGGTCTCCTTCTCACCCTATGCGGCGGAGAGCGTCACCTATGCGCATGCCTTCGCCGAACGCGGCGTGCCGCTGGTCTCGCTCACCGACTCGGCGTTTTCTCCGCTGAGCGGCCTGTCCACGGTATGGTTCGAGATCGCCGAATCCGACTATGCAGGCTTCCGCTCGATCTCGGCTTCCATGGCGCTCGCCATGGCGCTGCCGGTCGCGGTGGCGGAAAAGCGCCGGCAGCTGGAACGCGCGCGCGCATCCGAATGAAAGTCAAATGGAACAAAAATTCCATTTGACTTTCATTCGGAATTAATATTTCATTTTGTCATCTGGGGCAGACTTCCTATCAGGCGGAGGCAGACATGAGCAGTGCGGGCGCAACGGACAGGGCCCTCGACGTGATCGCGATCGGCCGTTCCTCGGTGGATCTCTACGGCCAGCAGAGCGGTTCGCGCCTCGAGGATATCGCCTCCTTCGCCAAGTCGGTCGGCGGCTGCCCGACGAATATCTCGGTCGGCACGGCCCGGCTCGGCCTGCGATCGGCCCTCGTCACGCGCGTCGGCGACGAGCAGATGGGACGCTTCATCCGCGAGCAGCTCGAACGCGAGGGCGTGGCCACAGAGGGCATCGTCACAGACAGGGATCGGCTGACGGCGCTCGTGCTGCTGGCCATCGAGTCCGAGGGCGTGTCGCCGATGATCTTCGTGCGCACCGACTGCGCCGACATGGCGCTGTGCGAGGACGATATCGATGAGGAATTCGTGAAGTCCTCGGCTTCGGTCCTGATCTCGGGCACGCATTTCTCGCGGCCCAATACCGAAGCCGCCCAGCGCAAGGCGATCCGCATCGCCAGGGCCAATGGCGGCAAGGTGATCTTCGACATCGACTACCGTCCGAATCTCTGGGGGCTGGCGGGACATGCCGAAGGTTTCGAGCGCTATGTGAAGTCCGATCATGTCTCCGCGCTGATGAAATCAGTCCTGCCCGATTGCGACCTCATCGTGGGCACCGAGGAGGAAATCATGATCGCCTCGGGCGCCGACAGCGTGCTCGCCTCGCTCAAGGCGATCCGGTCGGTGACGGAGGCGACAATCGTGCTCAAGCGCGGCGCGATGGGCTGCATCGTCTATGACGGTCCGATCAGCGACGACCTGGAAGACGGCATTGTCGGCCAGGGTTTCCCGATCGAGGTCTATAACGTTCTCGGCGCGGGCGAAGCCTTCATGTCCGGCTTCCTGCGCGGCTGGCTGCGCGGCGAGCCGCATGCG
>JAGRLJ010000091.1 GCA_020441805.1 Rhizobiaceae bacterium | reverse complement strand
GAGACGCCCGGCGGCACGATCCTGCTTGCCGCGCATCGCGCGATCGAGTCCATCACGCTCGACCGGGGCGCTGCCCATCTCAAGGACGAACTGATGCCGCGCTATGCCGAGCTGATCTATTACGGCTTCTGGTTCTCGCCGGAGCGCGAGATGCTCCAGGCGGCGATTGACCTTTCCCAGAAGCATGTCGAGGGCGAGGTGACGCTGAAGCTCTACAAGGGCAATGTCATGGTCATCGGCCGCGAAAGCGGAAAGTCGCTTTATTCCGACCAGCTCGTCACCTTCGAGGACGATCAGGGCGCCTATGACCAGAAGGATGCCGCGGGCTTCATCAAGCTCAACGCGCTGCGCCTGCGCACGCTCGGCAAGCGCAACCTCAAGGGTTGATACGAGGTGGGTCCGGCCGGCTGAGGCCCGGACCCACCGCCCGGCTATTCCGCCGGCTGGGCGCGGGCGGGCGTGATCAGGTCCGACAGGGGCCTGGCGCGGATGGCGGCGGCATAGACCACATAGCTCACGATCGCCACGAGGCCGAAGGCGGGAATGACGATTTGCAGCGCGAAGACCGGCGCGCCGATCGCCGCGCAAATCATGCCGCCCACCAGCCCGGATGCCATCTGGACGAAGCCCATCATGGCGGCGGCGGCGCCGGCGACATGGGGGAAGGGCGCCACGGCCGCCGTCATCATATAGGGCGTGACGAAGGCGATGCCGAAAGCGCAGAGCCCGACCGGCAGCATGACCGACAGGAAGCTCAGCGGCAGGGCGTGGATCGAGACGACGAGCCCGGCCGCGCCGACCGCGATCAGCAGCAGGCCCGGAACCATCAGGCTGGCGGCGCCCACGCGCCGGAGAAGCCAGCGCACGACGACGGAGCCGACGAAATAGCTGCCCGACTGCATCAGCATGCCGAGGCCGTATTGCAGCGGCGTGAGCCCGACCCGGTCGATGAGCACGAAGGGAAGGACGGAGGCGAGCGTATAGAGGATGCCGACCGCGCCGCCGATCACCAGGCTGCCGGAGACGAAGCGCGGATCCGTGAGGATCTCCCCGTAACCGCGCAGGATCGGACGCAGCCTCGCCTTCGAAACGTCCGGCACGGTCGTCTCCTCCATGGCGAACCAGACCATGAAGCAGGCGGCGACCGAGAAGGCCACCATGATGAAGAAGATCGACTGCCAGCCGAAAAGCTCGAGCGAGATGCTGCCGATGGTCGGCGCCAGCGCCGGTCCCACCGCCAGCATCATTCCCATCAGGTTCATGATCGCGGCCGATTTGTTGCCGGTGAACTGGTCGCGCACGATGGCGCGGGCCACCGTCATCCCGGCGGAAGCGCCGATGCCCTGCACCAGCCGGCCGACGATCAGCACCTCGACCGTCGGGGCGAAAGCCGACATCAGGCTGCCGATCAGGTAGATGATCATGAAGCCGACGGTCACCGGACGGCGGCCGAAGGCGTCCGACAGCGTGCCGGCGATGAGCTGGGCACAGGCGAAGCCGCCGAAATAGAGCGACAATGTCAGCTTGATCATCGATTCGGTGGTGCCGAAGGCTTTCACCAGCTCGGGCATGGCGGGCGTGTAGAGCGCCATGGAAATCGGCCCAAGCGCCACCAGGAACGCACCGATGACGCTGGTGCGCGTTTCGCTCATCCGGCCCGCGGTCATGCGTCCGCTCCCGCCGGAATCCGGCAAGCCCCGGTGCTGTCGCCCGCGAGGCCCGTCAGGTTGCCGCGCACATGTTTCAGCGCCGCGAGCAGCAAGCGCCGGCTTTCCGCATCGAGACCCGCCTGCGCCTGCTCGACCATGCTCCCGGCCTCGGCGCGGATCACGGCAATGGTCTCATCCGCCTTGTCGGTGGTGCGGACATTCTTCGCCCGCCGGTCCGCCGGATCGGGCTGACGGCTCACCAGGCCGCATTTCTCCAGCCGGTCGATATAGCCGCAGACGGTCATCGGCTCGACGCCCATGCGTTCCGCGATCACGCTTTGCCGCGCGCCTTCGTTGGCGGCGACATAGATGAGGGCGCGGGCCTCGCCGGGCTTGATCCGCAATCCGGTGCCGGCGATGCGGCGCTCGAGGGTGTTGCGCATCAGCCGGGACGTCTCGCTGAGCAGGAAGCCGAGCGAATCCGGATCGGTTTTGAGTGTCATGACGGTAAGCATCCTTTATAATAAGGTTTCCTTATTATATCCGGGAGGAACTTGCAAGCCAACACGCGGATCATTCCTCGGGAATCGCCCGCGAATTTCGGCGCCGGCCGGTGGTGCATTGCCGCGGACAGTCCCTATATTGGCGGTATAACCGTGATTCCCGCGCCCGCCGAAGGACCTTCCATGACCGAAACCAGCATCAACCCGGCCATTTTCACCTGGGACGGGCCGCATGGCCTGCCGCGTTTCGAGGCGGTGAAGGACGAGGATTTCAAGGCGGCGTTCGATTTCGCGCTCGCGGCGCATGAGGCGGAGATCGAGGCGATCGCCGGCAATCCCGAGCCGCCGGCCTTCGCCAATACGATCGCCGCGCTGGAAATCGCCGGCGACGAACTGTCCCGCGTCTCGGCGCTGTTCTGGAACAAGGCGGGCGCCGATACGAACGAGACGATCCAGCATCTGGAGCGCGCGATCTCGCCCGTCATGTCGCGCCACTATTCGAAGATTGGCCAGAACGAGGCGCTGTTCAGGCGCATCGACGCGCTCTGGCAGGCCCGTGAAAATCTGGGCCTGACGCCCGAGGAAATGCGGGTGCTGGAGCGCCACTGGAAGGGCTTCGTCAAGTCTGGCGCCAGGCTGCCCCGGGCCGAGCAGCGGCGGCTTGCCGAAATCAACGAGAAGCTGTCGAGCCTGGGCACCGGTTTCGGCCAGAACGTCCTCGCCGACGAGAAAAACTGGTTCCTGCCGCTGTCCTCCGAGGAGGAGCTTGCAGGCCTTCCCGGCTTCCTGCGCGATGCGATGGCCGCCGCCGCCGAGGCACGCGGCGAAGCGGGAAAATATGCGGTGACGCTGTCGCGCTCGATCATCGAGCCGTTCCTGACCTTCTCCGACCGCCGCGACCTGCGGGAACAGGCCTTCAATGCCTGGATCGCGCGCGGCGAAAATCCCGGTCCGACCGACAATCGCGAGATCATCGCCGAAACCGTATCGTTGCGCGCCGAAAAGGCCACGCTGCTCGGCTATCCGCATTATGCGGCGCTCAAGCTCGACAATACGATGGCCAAGAGCGCCGGGAACGTGAACACGCTGCTGATGCAGGTCTGGGAAAAGGCGCGCCGCCGGGCGCTGGAGGAAGAGGCCGACCTCGCCCGCCTGATCGCCGCCGGGGGCGGGAATCATGCCGTCGCGCCCTGGGACTGGCGATATTATGCCGAGAAGCTCCGGGCGCAGACCTATAATTTCTCCGAAAGCGAGCTGAAACCCTATCTCCAGCTCGAAAGGATCATCGACGCCTGCTTCGCCGTCGCGGAAAAGCTCTTCGCGATCAAGGCCGTGCGCCGGACGGATGTGGCCGGTTACCATCCCGACGTCCGCGTCTACGAGATACGCGATACCAACGGCAATCTGGTGGCGCTCTTCCTCGGCGATTATTTCGCCCGGCCGTCGAAGCGCTCCGGCGCCTGGATGAGCTCGTTCCAGAGCCAGCACAGGCTGCCGCTGAAGAACGGCGCCAAAGGCGAGATCCCGATCATCTACAATGTGTGCAATTTCGCCAAGCCGGCTGAGGGCAGGCCCGCGCTGCTTTCGCTCGACGATGCGCGCACGCTGTTCCACGAATTCGGCCATGCGCTGCACGGCATGCTGTCCAACGTCACCTATCCCTCCGTTTCCGGGACCGGCGTGTCGCGCGATTTCGTCGAACTGCCCTCGCAGCTCTACGAGCATTGGCTGACCGTTCCCGACATCCTCAGGGAATATGCGTTGCACCACGAGACCGGCGCGCCGATGCCGGCGGAGCTTCTGGACAAGGTGCTCGCGGCCCGCACCTTCAATGCCGGCTTCAACACCGTTGAATTCACCTCGTCCGCGCTGGTCGACATGGCGTTCCACACGCGCCCGCCCGGCGGCGATCCGATGGTGCTGACGGCCGAGGTGCTGGCCGAGATCGGCATGCCGTCCTCCATTGTCATGCGTCACCGCACGCCGCATTTCGCCCATGTCTTCTCCGGCGACGGCTATTCGGCCGGCTACTATTCCTACATGTGGTCGGAAGTGCTCGACGCCGACGCCTTCGAGGCCTTCATGGAGACGGGCAATCCCTTCAATCCGGATACGGCGCGGAAGCTCAAGGACAATATCTATTCGGTCGGCGGCTCGGTCGACCCGGAGGATGCCTATAAGGCCTTTCGCGGCAAGCTGCCGAGTCCGGAGGCGATGCTGAAGAAGAAAGGGCTGGCCGCCTGACGCCGGCCGGACTGCCATGACGCCGGTCCTCGACACGCCACGGCTGATCGTCCGCGCGCATCGGCCAGACGATTTCGACGCCTATTGCGCCCTCTGGGCCGATCCGGATGTCGTGCGCTTCATCGGCGGCGCGGTGTTCAGCCGGGAAGCGTGCTGGTCTCGGTTCCTGCGACATGCGGGCCATTGGCACCATCTCGGCTTCGGATTTCTCGCCGTCGAGGATCGGGAGACCGGCAGATTCGTCGGCGAAGCCGGCTTCCATGAGATGCGCCGGGAACTGGCGCCGTCGATCGAGGGCACGCTCGAGGCTGGCTGGGCGCTGATGCCCGCCTTTCACGGCCACGGCTATGGCTTCGAAGCGATGCGGGCCCTGGTCGGCTGGGCCGACGAGGCCTTTCCCGGCCGGCGCATGACCGCCATCATCGAGCCCGACAACGCGCCGTCGATCCGTGTGGCGCGGCGACTCGGTTTCAGCGCATTCGCCGATACCGTCTATCACGGCGTCCCGGTGACGCTGTTCGAGCGGCCGCCCGCCGAATAAGCTTGCCTTCGGCGACGTATCCGCAATGATTGCGGTGCGATTGCCGCCCGGTTTATGGCGGGGGATGGAAATGAACGATGGACAGGACAAGGCAGGAAGCGCCACGCGGGTCGTGCTTCTCGGCGTGCTCGCCTTTTTCGCCCTCGGTTTCGCGCTTCCCGGCGGGGCGGTCTATCTCGATGTGGTCGACGGCTGGGCCGGAAGTCCGCGCGGTTTCCACGGTATCGAAGGCGCCGTGGACTGGATATTCGGGGTCAGCGCCGCCGCGGCCGTCGCGGTCGGGCTGATCATCGGCGGCGTCGCGGTGCGGTTTCTCCCCTGGCGGCACGCGCCGCTGGCCAGCCTTCTCCTCTCTGTCCTCAGCACCGGCTTCGTCATCGCGACCTATCTCGTCTTCTCCGATACCGGCACCGATCCGGGGAGTATCGAGGTGGTCTTCCTGCGGGTCGTCTGCCTCGCGATGCTCGTCCTCGTCGCGCTGCCGCCCTTCCTGCATTGGGCCATGGCGAAGCCCTCGACCGTGGCGGCAACCCCGGGGCCCCGTCCATGAGCGAGCTGATCGCGCAGCCGTCCCCCGGCAACGGTCCGGTCGTGCTCAGGATCGTCCTTGCGGTGCTCTGCCTCGTGCCGGCCGCGATCGGCCTTGGGGTGATCGTCGCCATATTCGGCAGCTTTCTCTCCGGGGGCTTCCGGTTCACGGGGTCGGACGAGGTCTGGATGCAGCTGGGCCTCGCGGCCGCGGCGATCCTCGTCCTGCCGCCGGCCGTGGTGCTCGGCGTCGTCCTGCGTTATGCGCGATGGAAGCGGGCGCCGCAGGCGAGCCTCGTGCTTGCCGTCGTGACCGGCGGAGCGGGCGCGCTGGTCTCGGGCATGTTGCAGACCACCGTCATTCCGGGCGACGCCGAAAGCTATATCCTGCTGATGACGGTCTCGGTGGCCGGCATCGTGGCAGGCGCGCTTCCGCCTTTCCTGCACTGGTGGCGCGCGCGCGACACGGCCTGAAGCCTCAGGCGGCGGCCGACTTGGCGATCGACGCGGCGGCCCGGGCGCGCGCTTCCGTATCGGCGGCGAAGACGTCGTCCATCGAAGCCGCCGGCGGGAACCCCGCCATCTGGTCCATCACATCCTCGGTGATCGCCGCCATGTCGAGAAAGCCGAGATTGCCGGCAATGAAGGCTTCGAGCGCCATTTCCTTGGCTGCATTGAGCACGGCGCCCTGTAAGCCGCCCGCCTCCATCGCCCGGCGTGCGAGCCGCAGCGCGGGGAAGCGTATATCGTCGGGCGCCTCGAAATCCAGCCGCGAGAGGCGGGTGAAGTCGAGCCGCTCGACATCGAGGGCCGGTCGCGCCGGATAGGCCAGCGCATAGCCGATCGCCGTGCGCATGTCGGGGCAGCCGAGCTGGGCGAGGACCGAGCCGTCCTTGTAGCCGACCATAGAATGGATGACCGACTGCGGATGCACGATCACCTCGATCTGGTCCGGACGCAGATCGAAGAGATGGCGGGCCTCGATCATTTCGAGCGCCTTGTTGAACATCGAGGCGGAATCGATGGAGATCTTCAGGCCCATCGACCAGTTGGGATGGGCGCGCGCCGTCGCCGCCGTCACATTGGCCATGGCCTCCCGCGTCCAGGTGCGGAAAGGCCCGCCGGACGCTGTCAGGACGATCCGCTCCAGCGCGTGCCGCTGCCCCTCTTCCAGCACCTGGAAGATCGCGTTGTGCTCGCTGTCCACCGGCAGCAGCCAGCCGCCACCGTCGGCCACGGTGCGGATGAAGAGGTCGCCGGCCGAAACCAGGCATTCCTTGTTGGCGAGCG
>JAGRLJ010000090.1 GCA_020441805.1 Rhizobiaceae bacterium | reverse complement strand
GCAAGGCCATGCTGGAGGACATCGCGATCCTCACCGGCGGCACCGTGATCTCCGAAGACCTCGGCATCAAGCTCGAAAACGTGACCCTCGACATGCTGGGCCGCGCCAAGAAGGTGTCGATCTCCAAGGAAAACACCACGATCGTCGATGGCGCCGGCGCAAAGTCCGACATCGAAGGCCGCGTCACGCAGATCAAGGCCCAGATCGAGGAAACCACCTCCGACTACGACCGTGAGAAGCTTCAGGAGCGTCTCGCCAAGCTCGCTGGCGGCGTTGCCGTCATCCGCGTCGGCGGCTCCACCGAAGTCGAAGTGAAGGAAAAGAAGGACCGCATCGACGACGCGCTCAACGCGACCCGCGCCGCTGTCCAGGAAGGCATCGTCCCCGGTGGCGGCGTCGCTCTTCTCCGCTCCTCCACGAAGATCGAGTCCAAGGGCGAGAACGACGACCAGGAAGCCGGCGTCAACATCGTCCGCAAGGCGCTACAGTCGCTGGTTCGCCAGATCGCCGACAATGCCGGTGACGAAGCGTCGATCGTGGTCGGCAAGATCCTCGACAAGAACGAAGACGCCTATGGCTACAACGCCCAGACCGGCGAATTCGGCGACATGATCTCCATGGGCATCGTCGACCCGGTCAAGGTCGTCCGCACGGCTCTCCAGAACGCCGCTTCGGTCGCCTCGCTGCTCATCACCACCGAGGCGATGATTGCCGAGCTGCCGAAGAAGGACGCTCCGGCCATGCCGGGCGGCATGGGCGGCATGGGCGGCATGGACATGATGTAACAGGCTCGGCCCGTTGCGGAATGTCTGCCCGGCAGACAGGGGGCGTCCTTCGGGGCGCCCCTTTCCTTCGTCCGGTATTCTCTTTTCGCCGCGCGATCGTTATGACTCGTAACGATGCCGGCGATTCGAGGGCTTCGACCAGCCTTCGTGGCGCGCAGATGCAGGAAATCGTGGCGAGACGGCCGTTCGGGGAGTGAGGGCAGCGGTGTTCAGGATATCCAGGGTAAGGCATCCGGCGACGCACGTTTCCTCGACAGGCGGCGACGGCGATTTCGATGGCGACACGCTTCGCAAATATTGCGCCACGGACGAATGGAACGGCGACCTTTCGAACGGGCTTTTTCGACTTGGAAAGCTCAGTGAGCAATTGCATGGCCTGTTATCGCCCGAATGCGGGCTCCTGACGCTGCTGCGCTGCTATGAGGACGGCGACCGGGTCCGCATCCTCGAACTGCTGGAGGGTGCGTCGTTCTCCGCCGCATCCTTCTGCTTTTCGACCCAGATCGTCGCCGGTCCGTCGGGCGGGCAGCCGCTGATCTGCATCGGGCATTCGACGGGTTTCGACGACGGCCATGCCGGCCTGATGCACGGCATCTTCATCTTCCCGCGCATGCCGGCGGAGGTCGTCGGCCATTGACTGCCGGTCTGGCCGGAGACGCGGAATGAGCGGCCGGCCGCCGGCGCGGACCGGCCTGCTTCTTCTCCATGCCCTGCCGCTCGACGGTTCGATGTGGTCGGCCCAGAGCGATCTGATTCCCGGCGCCACATACGCGCCGACGCTCTACAGTCGCGGCGATACGGTGGCGGATTGGGCGGTGTCGGTGCTGTCGGAGATGCGCGAGGAGCGTATCGTCGTGATCGGATGTTCGGTGGGCGGGTCCTGTGCGCTCGAAATCGCCGCGACCGCGCCCGATCGCGTCGCGGCGCTCGTGCTGATCGGCACCAAGGCCGGGCATCGCCCCGAACCGGCGCTTCATGCGCGCGCACGGCGTGTTCTTCTCGACGAAGGTATCGATGCGGCGTGGGCGATGTTCTGGGCGCCCCTGTTCGCGGCGGCCAGCGATGACGCGCGTGCGCGGGGGCGCCGCATTGCCCGGCGTCAGCCGGTGCGGGACATAGCGCGAGGCATGGCCGCGTTTCACAGCCGCGCCGGTCGAGAGCATATTCTCCCGGTATTCGCCGGTCCGATCGCGTTCGTCAGCGGCGACGAGGACACCGCGCCCGGCCCGGATGCCTCGGCGCGTCAAGCCGGGCTGGCTCGGCGCGGAAGCCTGCATGTCATCGACAATTGTGGGCATTATGCGCCGATGGAGCGTCCCGGCGCATTCAATACGCTCCTGCGCGGCGTGATTGCCGCGCAGGAATCCTGATCATCATCATCCCCGCGAGGGGATATTCACCGCCTTCCGGCTGGCCGGCCGCGCCTCGCAGCGCTGCATATAGTCCAGCACGCGCGGAAAATCCTTGAGGCCGACCAGTTCGCCCGCTTCATAGAAACCGTCGATGGTGCGCAGCCAGGGCCATAGCGCGATATCGGCGATGGTATACTCGCCGCCCATCATGTAGTCGCGGCCCTGGAGCCGGCCTTCGATCACGCGGATCAGGCGGCGTGCTTCGTCGATATAGCGCTGGCGCGGACGGGGGTCCTCGATATCCTTGCCGGCGAATTTCACGAAGAAGCCTATCTGGCCGAACATCGGCCCGACGCCGCCCATCTGGAACATCACCCATTGCAGCGTTTCGTAGCGGCCGGCGGCATCCTCCGGCAGAAGCTTGCCGGCCTTCTCGGCGAGATAGAAGAGGATCGCGCCGCTCTCGAACAGGCCGAGCGGCTTGCCGTCCGGCCCATTGGGATCGATGATCGCCGGGATCTTGTTGTTCGGGTTGAGCGAGAGGAATTCCTCCGTCAGCTGATCGCTCTTGCCGAAATCGACGAGATGCGGCTCATAGGCCAGTCCCGTCTCTTCCAGCGTGGCGGAGACCTTGATGCCGTTCGGCGTGGGCAGGGAATAGAGCTGGATGACATCGGGATTGCTCGCGGGCCAGCGCTTGGTGATGGGAAAGGCGGAGAGATCGGCCATGAAGGGAGTCCTTGGCGGTTACGGAAGGTAAGCGGGGAGAGAGATAGGAATTTCCCGCGCCGTCGGCAAGGCGAGGCAATGGCGAAATTTCAGGCGCCAGCCGATGGCCGTTCACTCGTGGTGGACAATATGTGCAGTATTATCATTCTATCATGGACGATCGATTCGTGCTTCTTTCGGGCATCCCATTTTCCGGAGTTACCCGATGAACAACCTTCTTCTGCTTCTCGCCCGTATCCTGCTCTCGGTCATGTTCGTCATGGCCGGTTTCGGCAAGTTCGCCGACCCGGCTTCGACCGCAGGCATGATCGCGCAGGCCGGCCTGCCGGCCGCGACCGCGCTCACCTATCTCGCCGGCCTGTTCGAGCTCGTCGCCGGCCTCGCCGTCCTGGTCGGCTTCCAGACCAGGATCGCCGCGATCCTGCTCGCGCTGTTCTGCGCGTTCACGGCCTTCATGTTTCACAGCGGCGCGATCAACATCCCGGACTTCCCCGCCGCCGCCAACGGCCTCCTGACCATGTTCAACGGCCTGATGATGATGAAGAACCTCGCCATCGCCGGCGGCTTCCTGGGCCTCGCCGTGGCGGGCGCGGAAGCCTGGTCGATCGACGGTTATCGCGGTGTGAAGCCGGCCTTCGCCTGATTGCGCCTCGAGATGCGAATTGCCGCCCGTCGGAGCGATCCGGCGGGCTTTGCCATTATACGTCCGATGCGGTCGCGGCTCTAGAGACGCCCGATATAGTCTACCAGGCGCGCCGCCGCGACCTGCACCTGGGCGGGGTTCCGCAGGAAACACGCCCTGAGAAAGGCCTGGCCGCCGGGGCCGAAGGCCGTGCCGGGCGCCAGCCCGACAGCGGTCTTGTCGACGATATCGAAGGCCGCCGCCCGGGTGTCCTCGACGCCGTCGATCTTGAGGAAGGCATAGAGCGCGCCGTCCGGCTTCAGAGTCTCGACGCGATTGGTGGCGATCAGCGCGTCGCAGAGGATGTCGCGGGATTTCAGCGCCTTCTCGTAATTGTCCCGGATCAGTCCGTCGCCCCGATCCAGCGCCACGATGCCGCCGCGCTGAAGGAATTCGGCCACGCCCGAGGTCGAATATTGCACAAGGTTCTCGATCACCTGTCCGAGCGCCGGCGGCGCCACGATCCAGCCGACGCGCCACCCGGTCATCGACCAGTTCTTCGAGAAGGAATTGACGAAAAGAATGCGGTCGTCATCCTCCATCACGTCGAGGAAGGAGGGTGCGCGGGGTCCGTTGAAATAATAGAGCGCGTAGATCTCGTCGGCGATGATCCAGATACCGTCCCGCCGGGCGAGTTCGAGGATTGCCCTCAGATCCGCCTCGGTCGCCGTCCAGCCGGTGGGATTGGAGGGCGAGTTGATGAAGATGGCCGACGTCCTCGGACCGATCGCGGCTTTCAGCCGGTCGATATCCAGGCTCCATCGTCCATCCACGAATTCGAGCTCGACCGCAACCGCCGCGGCGCTGGCGAGGTCGACCGCGGCGGCGAAATTCGGCCAGGCCGGCGATAGATAGATAGCCTCGTCGCCCGGCTTGCAGATCGCCTCGATCGAAAGCTTGATCGCCTGCATACCCGAGCCGACGACGTAGAAGTGATCCGGCGACAGAACCCTGCCGAAATGCCGGGCATAATAATCCGAGATCGCGCGGCGGAGATCGGGGATGCCGCGATTATAGGTGTAGAACGTATGCCCGGCGGCCAGGGAGGCGGCCGCGGCGTCGCGGATGAAGGCGGGGGTAGGCGTATCGCCTTCGCCGGCCCAGAGCGGGATCAGTCCCTCTCGGTCGCGGGCATGATTGAAAATCTCGACGATGCCGCTTTCCGGCGCGAGACGGGCCTGCGGGCTGAGGCTATCGATGAAGCTCATGGGCACCTTCCGAACAGATGCGCCTTGATAGCCTGTTTTGCCCGCGGGATTGCATGATATTTGTTGAAGGGACGTTCAGCGCCGCTGAAGGGGCGGGCCTCAATGCCAGGCATCCGCCACCGAGGTCTTCCGCCGCTCCATGAAATCGCACAGCGCCTCGTCCACCGCCTCGTCCAGCGGCGGCGCGACATAGTCCTCCAGCAGCCGCTTCCATTTCCGGTTCGCGCGCGTCGCCATGTCGGTCGAACCGCCTTCCTCGCTCCATTTCTCGAAGGGCTCGTTGTCGGAGAGCTCCGAATCCCAGAAGGCGGTCTGGTAGTTGCGCAGCGTGTGCTGGCTTCCGAGGAAATGGCTCCCGGGGCCGACTTCCTCGAAAGCGTCCATGGCGAGCGCGTTGTCGTCCACCGGCACACCCCTGAGATAGGCATGCAGCGCACCGCAGAAATCGGTGTCCATGACGAATTTCTCGTAGGACATGGTGAGCAGGCCGTCGATGAAGCCGGCGGAATGAAGAATGAAATTGGCGCCGCAATGAACGGCCGACATCATCGACATCACGCCTTCCTGCATCGCCTGCGCGTCGGGCAGCTTGGAATTGGAGAAATTGCCGGCACAGCGGAGCGGCAGCTTCAGCCGCCGCGCGAGCTGGCCGATCACCATCGAGCCGATCGCCGGTTCCGGCGTACCGAAGGTGGGGGAGCCGGAGCGCAGCGACATCGAGGACAGGAAATTGCCGAAAATCACCGGCGCGCCCTTGCGTTCGAGTTGGGTCAGCGCGCAGCCGGCCAGCGTCTCGGCATAGGCCTGGGCGATGGCGCCTGCATTGGTGACCGGCCCCATGGCGCCGCCCAGGATGAAGGGGACGATGACCGCGGCCTGGTTGGCGCGGGCATAGGCGCGCAGCGCATTGGTCATCGTGCCGTCCCAGACGAGCGGTGAATTGACATTGACATTGCCGAGGATCACGCAGTTCCGGTCGGCGAAGTCGCGGCCGAAGACGATGCGCGCCATTTCGATCGAATCTTCGGCGCGGCTCTCCGCCGTGACGGAGCCCATGAAGGCGCGGTCGGAATATTTGATGTGGCTGTAGACCATGTCGAGATGGCGCTTGTT
>JAGRLJ010000444.1:1164-2686 GCA_020441805.1 Rhizobiaceae bacterium | reverse complement strand
CGGCATGGCCGAGGTCGGCAACATGCCGATCCCGCGCCGGCTGGTGGAGCGGGGCGTGCGCGACATGGTGCGGATTTCCGACGCGCGCATGTCCGGCACCGCCTTCGGCACCGTCGTGCTGCATGTCAGCCCCGAGGCTTTCGCGGGCGGGCCGCTGGCGATTGTCAGGACCGGCGACCGCATCCGCCTCGACGCCTTCAAGGGCGAACTCCAACTGCTGATCTCCGAGGACGAGATGGCGATCCGGATGAGCAACTGGATTCCGCCGGAAAACCCGTGGAAGCGCGGCTATTACAAGCTCTACTACGACCACGTGCTCCAGGCCGACAAGGGCGCCGACCTCGACTTCCTCGTCGGCAGGTCCGGCGACGAGGTGAAGCGGGAGAGCCATTGAACGGCATATGCGGAACGTGCCGGCGAACGTGATATAGGGCGACACGCCGCATCGTCGGCGGTTTATGCCATATGCGACATGGGCGATGTATCCCTCGCAAGGAGCAGCCAGCCGACCCGGACGGCATCTTCCGGCACGGTATGGAGATGAACGACCGCCATCCCGAATCGTTCACATCGCCGGCGCCCGCTCCAGCCAGTCCGTCGCCCGCTCATAGGCCATCGCAAGTTCCAGCACCGCGCGGTCCGCGCGCGGACAGCCGACGATCTGGATGCCCATCGGCAGGCCCTGGTCGCCGAAGCCGGCGGGCATGGCGGCGACGGGCAGGCCGGCCATGGTCGGGCCGATCACCACCTCCATCCAGCGATGATAGGTGTCCATCGACCGGCCGGCGATCTCGGCCGGCCAATGCCGTTCCACGTCGAAGGGGAAGACCTGCGCCGAGGGCAGGACGAGAAAATCGTAGCGCTCGAAGAGGCCGAGCATATGCCGATACCAGTCGCTGCGGATCGCGGAGGCCTCATGCACCTCGCGCGCCGTGAGGCCGAGGCCGTTTTCGATCTCCCAGACGAGTTCGGGCTTCATCCGGGCCCGCCGGGCCGGATCGGCATGATCGGCGGCGCCGCCATTGGCGACCAGGAAATGCCGCACCGTCCTCCAGCCCCGCCAGAGACGCGGCATATCGAAGGCCGGCTCGACGGCTTCCACCCTCGCTCCGATGCCTGAAAAAACCGCCAGCGCCGCTTCGCAGATCGCCAGCACGCCCGGCTCGAAGGCAAGATAGCCGCCGAAGTCCCCCAGCCAGCCGATCCTCAGGCCCTCGCCCTCCATCGCCCGAATGTCCCGGAAATCCGCCTTCGGCAGGCTCAGCGGGTCGCGCGGGTCATAGCCCGACTGGATATCGAGAAGCGCCGCCACATCCGCGACCGTCCGGCCCATCGGACCGTGGACGGCGAGCTGTTCGAGATAGAGTTCGCTGCCGAGAGCGGGGATGCGGCCGGCGCTCGGTCGAAAACCGATAATATTGTTGAAGGCCGCGGGATTTCGCAGCGATCCCATCATGTCGCTGCCATCGGCGAGCGGCAGAATGCGCGCGGCCAGTGCCGCCGCGGCGCCGCCGCTCGATCC
>JAGRLJ010000444.1:0-1098 GCA_020441805.1 Rhizobiaceae bacterium | reverse complement strand
CCCATTTCCGGCGTGTTGGTCTTGCCGATGACGATGGCGCCGGCCGCCCTGATGCGTTCGACATGGATATCGTCGAAATCGGGCACGAAATCGCGATAGAGCGGGGAGCCGTAGGTGCAGCGAATGCCCCTGGCTTCCGACAGGTCCTTGATGGCGAAGGGAACGCCGTGCAGGAAGCCCCGCGAAAGGCCCCCATCCAGCGCGCGGTCGGCCGCCTCGGCCTCCGCCATCAGGGCATCCGCGTCCCGCAGGCTGACAATGGCGCCGATTGCGGGATTGACCCTGCCGATACGATCGAGAAAGGCGCGCATCGCGGCGCGGCAGGTGATCCGGCGGGCATGAATCGCGGCCGACAGCCCGGTCGCGGAAAGTTCTGTGATATCCGGCACGAAACGCCTCGCTGATGAAAGTTTCCGGAGATTAGTGGAAAGGGTTCGCAGTTGGAACAGAGCCGCACCGCATAATCGCTAGGATGGGGCCTCCGAGGCGGTTCCGAGAGCGCCTCGGCAGAGTCAACCCGACGGGCGCCGCCGCCCGGACAGGACCATTGCGAGGTAGCATGAAATACGCCGTCAGACTTCCCGATCCCGCCTCCGCCGAACCGGACACCGCCGACATGGAGGGCTGGACCGTCGTCGAGGGCTCTCCCTCGATGAAGACCTGGATACAGCACACGTCCGACGACGGCACCATGGTTTCGGGTTATTGGGAGGCCACGCCGGGCACCTATCACGCGGTTTATACCGAATATGAATTCGTCCACATGATGGAAGGCCGCGTGACCATCACGCCCGAAGGTGGAGAAGCCGTGATCCTCGGCCCCGGCGACGCCTTCGTCATCGAGCCCGGCTTCAGGGGCACCTGGAAGATCGAGGAACCGATCCGCAAGCATTTCGCCATCAAGGTGAAATGATGCCGGGATGGCGGCATCCGATGCCGCCACTCCAACCGGCCGGATGTCAGTTCTTCAGCGCGTCGAGCCCGGCATAGAGCTCCAGCGCCTCCGGATTGGCCAGCGCTTCCTTGTTCTTCACCGGCCTGTTGTGAACGACCTCGCGGACCGCGAGCTCGACGATCTTGCCCGACTTGGTGCGCGGG
>JAGRLJ010000443.1 GCA_020441805.1 Rhizobiaceae bacterium | reverse complement strand
GTCATGTAGTCATCCGCGCCGAAGCCCAGGCCGCGCACCTTGTCCTCGATGCCCGCCATGCCCGAGAGGATCAGGATCGGGGTCTTCACCTTGGACAGGCGCAGCGTGCGCAGCACCTCGTAGCCCGACATGTCGGGCAGATTCAGGTCGAGGAGGATGATGTCGTAGTCGTAAAGCTTTCCGAGATCGACGCCTTCCTCACCCAGATCGGTGGTGTAGACGTTGAAACTTTCGGATTTGAGCATCAGTTCGATACTCTGCGCGGTCGCGCTGTCGTCTTCGATAAGTAGAACCCGCATCGTCTTCCCCTTTTCCACCGCCCTGGAAGGTTCGCAAGCCTCACCTCAGAGCCGGGATCCAGCTTTGCCTGATTTGGAGGCTGCCATTAAATGGTTAACAAATTCTGATTCCATCTGGCAAGATGTATCGACTTTGTTAAATATTTTTCACAGCCCTCTGATTTCACACGAGAATCTCAGAACATATCTCTAAAGCTTCACTTTAAGAAAGCATGCCAAGCGATTCTTCTGACTCAGTGTTCCCCTAATGAGCGAAACTCTCCCTGGCATTTACCGAGCCTTAAATCATGGCCGTTATCATTAACGATGCCCGTAAACGAAAGGTTACCAGCGTTCGAAATTGTTAACGCCGGTGAACTTTTTTCGAGACGACCCGCAAGCGGTTGGTTCAAATCCGGGCACACTGGTAACCGGGGTCACGCTATCCACGGAGTATTGCGTATGAAGTCGCGTGAAAGCCTAGTGAGGCTGAAGGAGTTCCAACTGAAGGAAAAGCGCCGTCAGTTGAAACAGCTTCAGATGATGATGGCCGAATTTGAGCGCATGGCAAAGGATCTGGAAAACCAGATCCAGTATGAAGAGAAGAAGTCCGGCATCACCGATCCGAACCACTTCGCCTATTCCACCTTCGCCAAGGCCGCGCGCCAGCGCTCCGACAACCTCCAGGTTTCGATCAGGGAGTTGAAGGCGCAGCAGGACGCCGCCGAAGCCGCCGTCGAGGAACTCCAGGAGGAATTCGACAAGGCTTCCGCGATCGAAGAGCGGGATCTCAGACTGCGCGCCTGAGCCGCGCGGCCTGAAACCCTACTCTGTCCGGGCCTCGCCGAAAGCGGGGCTTTCGGGCATTCCGGATGATGTCGGCCGGCAGGCGGAGGCTAGGAGGCCTTCGCCTCGAAAGCGGGTGCGAAATCGCCCAGCAGCTTGGCCTTGTCGATCATCGCGCCGATATCCTGATCCACGATCGCCTCGAGATCGGCGAAACCGTCGATGACGTAGTAAATCGGCTGGACGATATCGATGCGGTACGGTGTCCGGAGAACCGTCATGAGGTCGAAGGGGCGGAACTCGCACGCCGTTCCCGTCATCGCCGCCTTCGCCTCGCTCGGCGACGAGACGATGCCGGCCCCGAAGCAGCGCCGGCCCTCCGGTGTATTGATCAGACCGAATTCGACGGTGAACCAGAAAATCCGGAAAAGATGCCACGAATAGCCTTTGCCGAGCCGGACCGCCGTCTCGCCGAAGCGCCGGACGAAATTGGCATAGCTCTGGTTTGTCAGCAGCGGGCAATGGCCGAAGACCTCGTGAAACAGGTCCGGCTCCTCGATATAGTCGATATGCTCGCGACGACGCAGGAACGTGGCAAGCGGGAACTTGCCCTCCGACAGCAGCGCGTAGAAACGCGACGGCGGGATCAATGCCGGCACACCCTCGACGCCGAAACCCGTCGTCTCGTGCAGACGCCGGTCGACATCGCGCAGCTGCGGAACCTTGTCGGCGCTCAGGCCCAGCATCTCGACGCCGTCGAGATATTCGCGGCAGGCCACGCCGGCGAGCAGCGCCATCTGTCGCCGATAAAGCTCGCCCCAGATCGCGTCCTCATCGGCGCTGTAGGGATAAAGCCCATCCGGCCCCGGCTCCTTCGCGACATAGCTGCTTTCCTTGGGCATCTGGCGTCCTCCCTCGCATCCGGATTTCGACCATTATGCGCCCCCAGCACCGGATTTTCCTTTCTTTCACGCCGGATATCGGCATGATATTGGCAATTTTTCTCGCATACTGGGCTTGCCATGAAAGAATCCGGGAATTCCGAACGCAAGCTGCTGCAACTCATCCAGGCGGATGCGAACCTGTCGCTCGCAGACCTCTCGGAACGCGCCGGCCTGTCGCAGAGCTCCGCCTGGCGGAAGATCCAGGAACTGGAGGCGACCGGCGTCATCCGCAAGCGCGTCGCCCTGCTCGATCCGAGAAAGCTCGATCTCAAGCTTTGCGTGATCGCCCATGTGACCCTCGAGGACCATCATGAGGAGGCGGTGGCCTCCTTCTCGGCGGTGGTCCAGGACAGGCCGGAAATCATGGAATGCTACGCGCTGTCGGGCAATTCCGATTACATGCTGAAGATCCGGGCGAAGGACGTCGAGGACTACGAGGCCTTCATGACGCGCCACCTCCTGCGCAATCCGCATGTGCGCACGGTGGTGTCGAGCTTCGCGCTGCGCGAACTCAAATTCTCGACCGAACTCCCTCTCCGGGGTCTTGCCTGACCGGGACGGCGACGAGCATCATCCCTTCGCCAGCAGCGCCTCGACCTCGGCAAGCGTCGGCATCGACGGCGCCGTGCCGGCCCGCGTCACGGAAATTCCCGCCACCGCCGAGCCGAAACGCACAGCGTCGAGCGGGCTCACGCCCTTCGAAAGCGCGGCCGCGAAGCCGCCGTTGAAAGCATCCCCCGCACCCGTCGTCTCCTTGACCGGCCCGGCCTTGAAGGGCGGCACCAGCACGCTTTCCGTGGCCGAATGATAGAGCGCGCCCTTCTCGCCGAGCGTGATGATGGCGGTCTTGACGCCCATCTCCAGCAGCCGCGCAGCGGCGGCTTTCGCCTCCTCGACGCTCGTGACCGGAAGGCCGGTGAGAATTTCCGTCTCGGTCTCGTTGGGGGTGACATAGTCGCAAAGCGCGAAGACCGAGGCATCCAGTCTCTGTGCGGGCGCCGGATTGAGCACCGTCGCGGCTCCCCCGGCCCGCGCGATCTCCAGCGCCCGCACGGCCGCATCGAGCGGCTGTTCCAATTGGGTGACGAAAACCCTGGCGCCGCCGATCAGGGCGGCATTGGCATCCATGTCGGCGGCCGAGATCGTGCCGGCCGCGCCGGGCGCGACGATGATCGCATTGTTGCCGGTCGCCTCCTCGACAAAAATATAGGCGGCGCCGGTATAGCTCGACGCATCGCGGCTCACCACCGGATGGACGCCGGCCTCGGCCCATGTCTTCATCGCCATATCGGCGAAATCGTCGTCACCCAGCTTGGAAAGGAAAGCGGTGTCCCCACCGGCCCTGGCGGCCGCGACCGCCTGGTTGGAACCCTTCCCGCCCGGTCCCAGCGCGAAGCCGACGCCAAGAAGCGTCTCGCCCATCTTGGGCTGGCGCGGGGCGCGATAGGCGGTATCGGCCACGAAGACGCCGAGAATGACGATGTCATGTGTCATGGCCGTTCCCTCACCCGGCATCCGGCGGAATGACGCCCTTGGTCAGGACGAAGCAGCCGTAGAAGCGGCGTTCGCCGGTCTGGATCACGCAATAGGCCTTCTTGGCTTTCTCGTAGAAGGCGAAGCGCTCGATCGATTTCATCGGCCATGGCTTGCCTTCAGCCTTGTCGATTTCGGACTGCACCTCCTTCTGGACATCGGGCAGTTCGTCCGGCCTGCCGACGATTTCCATCCGCTCGGCGGCATTGTCGATGAATGTATCGAGCGGCATCAGCGAGAGGATCGCGCCGGCGGCCTGGGCCGAGGTGGTGTTTTCCATGCGGAGCAGCTTGCCGAGAACCGTCTGCCGCGCGATCGAATCGGACGGAAAATTAAGGTCGGCCAGAATGAGATAGTCGCCATGGCCCATGGCCCCGAGAGCGTAAAGCACATCCGCGTTGAGCAGCGGCGAGATGGTCTTGAGCATGCAGTCCTCCATCGAGGCGAAGGCCGGGCCTCCGCCTGCGTCAAATTCTCTTTCCGGTGGCGCCGTCGAAAATATGGGCGGCTTCCCGGCGCGGGCGCAGGCGGATCGTCTGTCCCGGCTGGAAAAGATGGCGCTCGCGGAACAGCGTGAGCAGGTCGTTGCCGCCGGCCTGGGCGAAAACCATCGTCTCCGATCCGGTCGGCTCGATCACGTTGACCCTGGCCTCGAAGCCATCGTCCGCAAGCTCGATATGCTCGGGCCGGATGCCATAGGTGACGTCCTGGCCATCGGCCACGTTTTGACCGGTCGACGCCGGCAGGCGTATGCCGCCCGCCTCGACGAAGACTTCGCCATTGTCGATCCGCGCCTTGCCCTTGATCAGGTTCATCGACGGCGAGCCGATAAAGGTCGCCACGAAGAGATTGGCGGGATTGTCGTAGAGCTCCAGCGGCGCGCCGATCTGCTCGACATTGCCGTCCTGCAACACCACGATGCGGTCGGCCATGGTCATGGCCTCGACCTGGTCGTGGGTCACATAGACGGTGGTCGTCTTGAGCCGCTGATGCAGTTCCTTGATCTCCGTTCGCATCTGCACGCGAAGCTTGGCGTCGAGATTGGACAGCG
>JAGRLJ010000442.1 GCA_020441805.1 Rhizobiaceae bacterium | reverse complement strand
AGGACTGGAACATCATGTTGACGGGCCGCTCGTAGGGCGGCACGCCGGTCATGTCCTTGCCGTCGATATAGATCCGGCCGGCTGTCGGCGTCTCGAAGCCGGCGAGCATCCGCAGCAGCGTGGTCTTGCCGCAGCCCGAGCCGCCGAGCAGGGCGAAAAGCTCGCCCTTGACGATGTCGATCGAGACATTCTTGACGGCGGGCAGGCCCGCGAAGGTTTTCGTGACGTTTTCGATCTTCACGAAGGCCTTCGTGTCGGCCTGCGCTCGGTCCTGATTCATGATCGTCCTCGGCGTCGGATTGTCGTTTGAGCGCGAATGCCGGGCTTCAGCCCGACTTCACGTCCGTCCAGACGCGGGTGAGGATGCGTTCCTGTTCCTCGGTCATCGCCTTGGGCGCATAGAGGCGGCCCATCGTCTCGGCGTCGGGATAGACCGCCGGATTCTCGGCCACGGCCTTGTCGAGGAACGGCTTGGATTTGGCGTTGCCATTGGCATAGTTGGTGAAGTTGGAGCACTTGGCCGCGACTTCCGGCTCCAGCATGTAGTTGATGAATTTGTAGGCATTCTCCTTGCTGGCCGAGTCGGCGGGAATGCACAGATTGTCGACCCAGGCCGGCGCGCCGGTGCGCGGCACGTAATAGGCGAGGTTGATGTCGACGCCGGCTTCCTTGGCGCGGGTCTGGGCCGTCGCATAGTCGCCGGACCAGTTGTTGATCACGCAGAGTTCCTTGTTGGGAATGGCGTTGAGATAGTTCTGGTTGTCGAAAGTCTTGATATATTTGCGGATCGGCTTGAACGCCTCCGCCGCCGCCCTATAGTCGGCCTCGGTCGCGTTATTGGGGTCCTTGCCGATATATTTGAGCACCATCAGCATGATGTCGGTCGGGCTGTCGAGGACCGATATGCCGCAATCGGCGAGCTTCTCGGCATTTGCCGGCTTGAACAGGATGTCCAGCGATTGCAGGTCGGCATTGGGCAGGCGCTCCTTGACCATGTCGAGGTTGAAGCTCATGCCGACCGAGCCCCACATATAGGGCACGCCGTAATTGTTGCCGGGATCCCAGCCCGCGTCGATCTCGAGGATCGCCGGGTCGAGATTGGACCAGTTGGGCAGCTTCGACTTGTCCAGCTTCTCGTAGATATTGGCCTTGATGAAGTTCGGAAGCGTCAGGCCGGCCATGACGACGACGTCGTAGCCGGTTGAGCCGGCCAGCATCTTCGCCTGCATTTCCTCGGCGGAGGAATAGAGGTCGTAGGTTACCGCGATGCCGGTTTCGTTCTGGAAGTCCTCGATCGTCGTCTCGCCGATATAGTCGGCCCAGTTATAGACATTGAGGGTTCCTTCGGCGCGGGCGCGCCGGATGAAGGGAGCCGAAAGGGCGGTCGCGCCGATCAGGGTGAGGGCCGTGCGTCTGGTCATGCTGGTCATGGTCTGTCCTCTTTCTCTTCCTCTCTGGATCGTCTTGCCGGCTTTGCCGGTCTTCATTCGAGACGTTCGCGGATCCACGACTGGAACCGGTACAGGTCGAATTCCTGCGGCATCAGCACGCCATGCTCGTATTTCGAGGATTTGAGGCCGCGCTGGTTCATCTCGCAGGCCGCGCCGTCCTGGCTCATGACCAGGGTCGCGAAATCCACGACATTGCGGAGATCGAAACCCGGCTCTGCCAGCGTCGCGGCGGGAAAAAGCCATTCCGCCCTGAGTTCCGTCCGCTCGGGGCCGAGCGGCCTGAGCGTGACCGNNGCGGACATAATCGACATGGGCGACGACGAACATGGTCGGCAGCAAGGTGACGAAGAGCTGCCCGGCCGCGCGCTGCGCATCGGTCAGGTCCGGAAATTCCGGGCCGCAGGGCTTTCCGTTCATCGACCAGGTGCGAGCGCCGTCGCGGAGCGCGGCCCCCGCATCCTGTTCCGGCGTCCAGCCCGGCGCCTCGCTCCCGGCCATGTAGCCCCGCGAATAGATCGGAACGGCCTCGCAGAGTTCGGGATGAATGCCCGGACAATGCAGGCATTCATTGTAGTTCTCCCAGAAGATCTTCCAGTTGCAGTCCAGCGCCTTGGTAAAGGTGTGGCCCGTCACCAGCCTATCCATCGGCCAGTTGTCGAGCGCCTCCTCGCCGAGATCGGGGGCCGCGGCGAAATCCGGCGGCTCGTCGGCGAGACACAGGAAGATGAAACCGTTCCAGACCCGGACATGCGCGGAAAAAAGCCCGAAATCCTCCTTGTGGAAATCGGGCGTGAGCGAGACATAGGGCGTGCG
>JAGRLJ010000441.1 GCA_020441805.1 Rhizobiaceae bacterium | reverse complement strand
CCCGTCACGGCGCAGGGCGAAGGACAGGTCGGAGGAGGTGCGAAACGCCCAATTTCCCTCCCCGCTGACGAGATTGACGTCGCCTGGCGCATAAAACGCCCGGAGCGCATGCAGGATAGCCGCGACATCGGCGCCCGGCGGCAGGCGTTCGGCGAGATAGGCGACCGGAACCGGCGTGGCGGAGGCGAAGATCAGCGCCTCGACCGCTCGCGCCTCGTCGGTCGTGACGATATCGGACCAGGCCGGCCCCTCGCGATTGTCGTTGCCGGCATCCGACTCAATCATGACCGGTCTCCATCGCCTCGATATCGGCGTCGGTGACGGGATTGGCGCCGGTGCGCATGTAGATCGCGCCGAATGCGCCGTCCTGCCGGATCTCGAGGCGGCCCTCCCGGACCAGTTCCAGCGTGGCGGCGAAGGCGCTGGCGACCACCGTCGGTCGCTCCTCGGGATCGGACAGATAGCGGACCAGGAAGCGGTCCAGCGCGGTCCATTCGTCGAGCGCGCCGATGAGCCGCGCCAGCATCAGCCGGGCCTCGGCCAGCGACCAGACGCGCCGCCGCGCAATGGTGACGTTGGTCACGGCATTGCGCTGTCGCAACGCGGCATAGGCCGACAGGAGGTCGTAGAGGCTCGCGTCGAAGGCCGACCGCCGTTCCTCGACGATGAATTCCGGCGCGCCCCGGGCGAAGAAGTCCCGGCCCAGCCGGTCGCGGTTCACCAGCCGGCCGGCTGCGTCCCGGATGGCCTCCAGACGGCGCAGGCGGAAAGCGAGCGTCGCCGCCATCTCCTCGCCGGACGGCCCGTCGTCCTTCACCGGCTGCGGAATGAGAAGCCGCGACTTGAGATAGGCGAGCCAGGCGGCCATGACGAGATAGTCGGCCGCGAGCTCCAGCCTGATGCGCCGCGCGCTTTCGACGAAGTCGAGATATTGCTCGGCAAGGGCGAGAACCGAGATGCGGGTCAGGTCGACCTTCTGGTTGCGCGCGAGGAACAGCAGAAGATCGAGCGGACCTTCGAAGCCCGCGACGTCGATGACCAGCGCCGGCCCGGCCTCGCGGGGCTTCCGTTCTTCCCGCTCCCCCCAGAGCCTTTCGAGCGGAACCGGGCCGGGCGGGTCTGCATCTGGTCCGGCCACCCCCCGTTCCCCCTCAGACCGCCGGCAGGAGCGAGGCGAATTCGGCGCGGACCGCCGCCTCGTCGGCGCCGTCCAGCCGATCGAACGCGGCCTCGACACGGCGCGCGCGCGCGCGCGCCTTGCCCTCCAGCGGCCGCGCGGCCTCGACCACCTGCACCATCTCGTCTATCCGCCCATTGCAGTGAAGCACGATATCGCAGCCGTTCGAGGCGATGTCGCGCGCCCGTTCGGCGAGCGTGCCCCTGAGCGCGTTCATGGAGGAATCGTCCGACATCAGCAGGCCGTCGAAGCCGATATAGCCGCGAATGACCTCCTCGATAACCTTGCACGAGGTGGTGGCCGGCGCGGCGGGATCGATCGCGGTATAGACGACATGCGCGCTCATCGCCATCAATTCGTCCCTCATCGCCCGGAACGGCGCGAAATCATGCGCCTCCAGGTCTTCGCGCGGCGCGTCGACCACTGGCAGCTCGTGATGGGAATCCGCCATGCCGCGGCCATGGCCCGGCATATGTTTCATGACCGGCAGCACGCCGCCGGCCTTGAGCCCCCCGGCCGCCGCACGGCCCATCTCGGTGACGATCGCCGGCTGACTGCCATAGGCCCGGCTGCCGATCACATCGCTCGCCCCGTCGACCGGCACATCCAGCACCGGCAGGCAATCGACGTCGATGCCGAATTTCAGGAGATCGAAGGCATGGAGGCGCGACATCAGCCATGCCGCGCGCAGCCCCGCATCGCGATCCTGCCGGTAGAGGGCGCCGAGATCCGAGCCCGAGGGGTAGCGCGGGCAGATCGGCTCGCGGATGCGCTGGACGCGGCCGCCCTCCTGGTCGATCAGCACCGGCGCGTGGCGGTCGCCATGCACCGTGTCACGCAGGCTGGCGACGAGATCGGCGATCTGGCCGGCCTCCCCGATATTGCGGCCGAACAGGATGAAGCCCCAGGGCTGCACGTCGCGATAGAGCGCGCGCTCCTCCACGGTGAGTTCGAGGCCGCCCACGCCCAGAATGACTGCTTTCGATTCGCTCATGTCTCTGATTCGCTCTCCGGTCGATCATATTGAGGAGACGCCAAAATACGATGGCCGCCGCGGTCCCGCCAACAGAAAAGGCGAGCCTCGGCCCGCCCTGTTCGCTGACCCACCTCCGACATCATCCTCGGGCAGGTTTCGACGGAGACCGAGATATGCCGGTCATCCGTCAGGCTCGGGCCTGTCCCGAGGATCCGGCACGCATTCCTACCGGGATACCAGGCAGCTTCCGCCGGCCTTCTTGTAGTCCGCGCAAAGGGACTGGGCTTCCTGCTTGCTGCCGGCGGGAATACGAACGCGGTAATAGGTGCCCTTGTTCTTGATCTCCGCCTTGCGAATATCGACGCCGCGACCTCCGATAATGCCGGAGAACTTGGCTGACAGCCGCGCATAGGAGGTCTTCGCCTCCGCCTCCGAGGGAAGCGACGCGATCTGGACGACATAGGACCCGGCCGGCACCGGCGCGGTCTCCGTCTCGGCCCTGGTCGAGCGGTCGGCCAGCGCCACGTCCTGCGGCTTGGCATCGGATCGCACGGTTCCCTGGTCGGTGACGGTGCCGACGACGGTCACCGGCTGATCGACCGGACGATTCTCCGGCAGCGGCGCGATCTTGGTGGTCTTGACCTTGCGGACGGGTGCGTCCTCCACCTCGGCATCCGCCGCCCTGGCGATGGCGTCCTCGCTGGCCTTGTCGGCATCCACGGCGATGGAGCGTTCCAGCGGCTTCTCCTCCGCGGTCTCGCTCGCCGGCTTGAGCTCCGCCTCCTCGATCGTCTTGGCCGTGTCGGTCGGCTCCGCGGCCTTCATCCGCGCGGTATCGACGGGAGCGGTCTCGGCGGCGGTGTCGGGCTCGGCCGTCACCCGCGCGGTCTTGTCGTCCGCCGCCTCATCGGGCGTTGCCGCAACATCGTCCGCCGGCGACAGCCGCTCGGGCACGCTTTCGATGGTCTTGGCGATGTCGTCGTCCTGGCTGTCGGACGCCGTGGCGGCATCGCTCGCCGCTTTCTGGGCGATCTTCATCAGTTCGGCATCGTTGGCGGCCTGCTGCTTGAGATCGTCCTCGGTGACCTCCCGCTCGACCAGCTTGCCGTCGGGGCGCACGACCATGGTCTTGACCTTGCGCGGGGAAACGCCGCTGACGACCTTGCTGGTGGTCGTCACCCGTTCCTGTTCGGCCGCGTCGGGCAGCAGGCGCGGATCCACCGTATCGCCGGTCGGCGTGACCGCCGCCAATGCGTCGTCGTCCATCGGCAGGTTTTCCGGCATCAGCGTGCGCTGGACGACATCCACCGGCTGCTCGTTCGATGTCAGCAGCGTTTCCTGCTTCGCCTCGTCGATATTCGTACCCGAAACACGGTCATAGACCGCCTTGTTCTGATTGGGCACCTGCTTGCCGCCCGGATCGTCGGGGACGACCTTGACCGGATCGGTGTCGGCGAGAATGATCTTGGGCTCGGGCGACGAGGCGAGAATCTTCGTCGTGCCCGACATATAGGCGTAGACGCCGGCGCCGCCGAAGAGAACGATGGCGACGGCGGCGCTGGCCAGCAGCGCCAGGCTTCGGTGGCTGCGCCCCTCGGCGCGAACCGGCTCCTCCGGCGCGAGCGCAACCCGCTCGGGATGGGAGGCCGTGCGATTCTCGGCGAAGGACCGGCGAAAGTCCTCTTCCAGCGCGCGTTCGAACTCGTCGAGGTCGAGCGCGCCGGGCGGCGCCTTCGCCACGGCGGGAGTAAAGGCGACGACATTGTCCTGCGACGGGCCGGATTTCTGACCGGATTTCTGGCCGCCTGTCCCCGANNGCGGTCGCGGTCGCGAAAAGCTGCGCCATTTCCGCGTCGAGATCGATATCGTATTCGGGATGCGCCGCCGACGGTTCCTCCTCATGGACGACCGCAACGTCGGGGACGTCCATCTCGGCGATGGCCTCGACCGACTCGTCCTCGGGCACGACCTGCGACGGATCGAAGGGCAAGGCCGAATAATCGGTCTTCGCGCCCTGCCGCTCCGGTGCCCGGATCGCGGGCTCGGCGACAGCGGCGCGCGGCTCGGCAACGGCTTCCCCGGCGATCTCTGTCAGGAGATCGGGGCTGACGTTGAAATCCGGCTGGCCGAGATCGGCGAGATCGAGCTCGATCTGGCCGAAGTCGATTTCCAGATCGCTTTCATCGAAAATAAGGTCGTGGCCCGGCTCCGCCTCCGTCCAGGCGGCGTGCTCCCGCACTCCCTCCTCCGGCTCGAAGGTCTCCGCCGGCTGCGGCGCGAAATCCCGAACGACCGGCGGCGCCGTTCTTTCGACCTGCTCGACATCGACCGGCTTCGACTGCACGCCCCAGCGGGCCGCATTGCCGGTGACGGGATAGCGTTCGACATCCGCGAGAAGCGCGTCGAATTCGCGATCCTGCGTCGCGACATCGCCCGGCGACGCGGCGTCCTCGGCCTGCACCTGCGGCTGGCCGGAGGGCAGATCGTCGGCGAAGTCCTGGTGCACGAGTTCGTCGTCCATCGGCTCGACATCGGCGACGATGAAGGACGCGGGCTCATCGGCTCCCGCGTGGCCAGCCGGATTCTCGGCATCGGGCTCGATACGGGCCTCGACATGTTCAACTGGGTCGAGCTCTGGCTCGGCCTCGACCGCCGTCGGTTCCGCCCGCCACTCGGGGTTCACGGTGTCCACGACAGCCTCGGCGGCCGCGTTCGGATATTCCCGCGATTCCGCCGGGCTGTCCTGCGCGACGGACGACTCGGGTTCGCCGGCCGGCAATTCAGCCTCAACCGCCAGGACCGGCTCGTCCTGTTCGGATGCCTTGGGGTCGGCGGCGGTCGTGATCGCCGCGTCGAGGTCGTCTTCGAGGAAGGAATCGTAGATCGCCCTGCCCTGCGAATGCGCGCCCGAAACGGACGACCGGATATCCGGCGCGTCGTGCAGTTCGACCGGGACGGTGGAAAGATCGGCTGTATCCTGATGGACGATTTCCGCGGCGACCGCCTGCTCGACACGCGGCTCGACCTTGCGGGCGTCGAAAGCGGCGAATTCCCGGAGGATCTCGTCTTCGAGATCGAAGACCGGATGCGATGCGGGCCGTTCGTAGACCCGTCCATCATCGG
>JAGRLJ010000440.1 GCA_020441805.1 Rhizobiaceae bacterium | reverse complement strand
AAAGCGCGATCGACTATCTCCTCGATGCCGTCGACCTGATCCTGGTCATGACGGTCAATCCCGGCTTCGGCGGCCAGACATATATCGAGGCGACCACTGACAAGATCCGCCGCGTGCGCCGGATGATCGGCGACCGCCCGATCGAGCTCGAAGTCGATGGCGGCATCACGCCCGGGACCATCGCGGTCCCGGCGGCGGCGGGCGCCAATATCTTCGTCGCCGGCTCGGCGGTTTACAAGGGGACGGGACTCGCCGACTATCGCGCCAATATCGACGCGCTGAGACGAGCCGCGGAGGCGACAAGAGGATGAAGGCGACAAGCCTTTTGGCGGCGGGCCTGCTCCTGTCCGGCCTGACGCCGACCGCGTCGGCCGGCGACATGGCCTCGCTCGATATCCTCGGTTATTCCCGCGACGGCTCGGTCTTCGCCTTCGAGGAATTCGGTGTGTTCGACGGCTCGGGCGGCGCCTATTCCAACATCTATTTCATCGATATCAAGGCCGACCGGTTCCTGCCTGGCACGCCGATCCGGGCGCGGGAGCACGAGGAAGGCAGGCTCGCGGCGATCCGGGCCGAAACGCGCGCCAAGGCCGCGCCTCTGGTCGACACATACGGGCTTGCGGACAATCCCGGCGTGCTGGTGGCCTATAACCCGCCCTCCGAGGCCGGCAGCGACCCGCACAAGCTCCGTTATTATCCCTCGCTCTCCGCCCAGCTTTCCGACCATACCTACACGCTCGCGCTCGAGGAGCACGAACTGGCGCCCACCGCCCGATGCGCCGGCTTCACGGACAGATATACCGGCTTCACGCTGCGGCTGACCGAGAACCGGGGCAATCCCTTCGACAAGGTGCTGCATGCCGACGCCGCCATTCCGAAGAGCCGAGGCTGCCCGAACCAATACCGGATCGGCGCGGTTGTGGCGAGCGAGCTGCGGGATGTCCCGCATATCGCCATGATCCTCGTCGGCAGCTTCGGCTTCGAGGGCAACGACCAGCGCTGGATCGCGGTGCCGGTCCTGCCCTATGGGCCTTGACCGTGGCCGAGGCACGATCCTCCGGCGCCGAACGCGCGCCCGAACGTCTCGCCCGCCTGAGGTCGCGGGCCAGCGACGCCCTTCCCTCCCCGGCGACGGTGGCCTTCGGTTCGCCGGCCTGGGGCCTGGTCGTGGCGCTGGCGGCGCTGGCGGGGATCTGGCGGCAGAACGGGCTGGCCACGCTCAATCTCCTCGCCATGGGCTCGGCCTATTTCTACGGCGGCTGCCTCGGCTTCGGCCCCGCCCTCTGGCTCACGCGGCTGACAAGCGACGGGCGGGGCCGGATCGTCCGCTTCCTGGCGGGCGCCGTTTTTTCGGCCTGTTCCACGCATCTCGCCACCGCCGGGATCTTCGCCCTGCAATACAGGGTCTATTATGCCCATTGGCACGCGGATTTCCCGAGCGTGGTCTGGTTCTTCCAGCTCGGCTTCACCTCGGCTGGCGCCGTCTTCAGCTTCACCGTCGCCAGCCTTGCCTTCTACTGGCCGTTTTCCTGTCTCGCCATCGCGGCCTTCGGCCTGTGGTTTGCCGTCCCGGGCGGCTCCAAGGCGCATTGAGCTTGGCGGCGCCATTTGTTAGACGGGCGGCAACAAAAGCCCGCATCCAAGGACAGCCTCGATGATCCCTCGCTATTCCCGCCCCGACATGGTCGCCATCTGGTCGCCGGAAACCCGCTTCCGGATCTGGTTCGAAATCGAGGCCCATGCCTGCAACGCGCTGGCGGAGATCGGCGTGATCCCGAAGGAATCCGCGCGTAACATCTGGGAAAAGGGCAGCGCCGCAACCTTCGACGTCGCCCGCATCGACGAGATCGAGGCGGTCACCAAGCATGACGTCATCGCCTTCCTCACCCATCTGGCCGAGTTCATCGGCCCGGACAGCCGCTTCGTCCACCAGGGCATGACATCGTCGGATGTGCTCGACACCTGCTTCAACGTCCAGCTCACGCGGGCGAGCGACATCCTGCTCGCCGATATCGACAGGCTGCTCGACGCGCTCAAGCGCCGCGCCTTCGAGCACAAGGACACGGTGACCATCGGCCGGAGCCACGGCATCCATGCCGAGCCGACCACGTTCGGCGTCAAGCTGGCGCTTGCCTATGCCGAGTTCGAGCGCTGCCGAGCCCGCCTCGTCGCCGCCCGGGAAGAAGTCGCGACCTGCGCCATTTCCGGCGCGGTGGGCACCTTCGCCAATATCGATCCCCGGGTCGAGGAGCATGTCGCCAAGGCGCTCGGCCTCAAGCCCGAGCCGGTCTCGACCCAGGTCATTCCGCGCGACCGCCATGCCATGTTCTTCGCCACGCTCGGCGTCATCGCCTCCTCGATCGAACGGCTCGCCACCGAGATCCGCCATCTCCAGCGCACCGAGGT
>JAGRLJ010000089.1:23820-24531 GCA_020441805.1 Rhizobiaceae bacterium | reverse complement strand
CTATTGCCGCGCGACCTGCGTCCTGAAAAAGCCGGCATTTTTCGCGTAGCCCTGCATGATCGCCATGCGTTCTTCGCGGCTCATGACCTGCTCGATGTCGTCGAAGCCGTCCGGCGCGCGTTCTTCCACGGCGTCGATGACCGCTTCGGGACCGCCCTTGCGGTTGGACAGGACGATCGCGCTCGTGAGCGGCAGCCGCTCCGCCTCGTAGGCGGCAAGCGCCGAGGGAATAGCGGCCGCGTCGACCAGCGCATCGGCGAGGCAACGGGCGTCGATGATTGCCTGCGACGCCCCGTTCGCCCCCATCGGATACATCGGATGGGCGGCGTCGCCGAGCAAAGTGACCCGTCCCGAACTCCAGCCCGGAACCGGATCGCGATCGCACATCGGATATTCCCAGAATGTCTCCGTCGCGGCCACCAGCCCCTTGATGTCGATCACATCGCTTTGGAACCGGTCGAGCAACGGCGTCAGTTGAGCACGCAGGCCCTCCTGCGACCAGTTCTGCTTCGATGGAAGCGGGCTGCCGTCCGGAGCCAGGCGCGCGATGGCGGCCCAGTTCGTGAGCTTGCGCCCCTTCCTGCTGCCTTCCGCGATCGGGTAGGCGACGAATTTCGTATCCACCCCGCCGAGGATCATTACGGATGCGCCGTCATGGACGTCCGGCCAGTCGACTGCGCCGCGCCAGAGCATGAGGCCGCTCCAGCGGGG
>JAGRLJ010000089.1:0-23747 GCA_020441805.1 Rhizobiaceae bacterium | reverse complement strand
GCCGTGGTCCGGTTGCCGTCCCTGTCGGCGAATGTCGCCTCGACGCCGGTCTCGTCCTGGGTGAATTCCATGAGCCGACGGTCGAGATGGAGCGCGGAGGCGGGAAAGCGCTCGCGCATCGCCGCATAAAGCATGCCCTGCAACCTGCCGCGATGGACGAAATATTGCGGAACGTCGTAACCGGCGGCCAGACCGCGCGGCTCGTCCCACACCAATTGGCCCCGGCGCGTATAGAAATAGAGGTGCCTGCTGTTGATGGCGTTCGCCTCCATCGCGTCCAGCAGACCGAGACCGGCCAGCTCCCTGACGGAATGGGTCTGCAACGTGATGCCGACCCCGAGCTCCTTGAGCTCTCCGGCCTGCTCGAACACGTCACATTCGATGCCGCGCTGATGAAGCATCAGGGCGGTGGTGATGCCGCCGATGCCGCCGCCGATGACAAGTGCCTTCACGGTATCCTCCTCATTGATGCGGGATCAGCCCCGCTTCGCAAGCGCGCGCGCGGCAAGGCGGTCGAAGGTGACCTGCACGGCGGCGAGCGCATCGGGATACATTTCGATCCGGCTCGTATCGATGATCGTGTCGATATTGGCCGCGACCGCATCCGCCGTGATTTCCGCCGGATCGTCCATATCCACGCCAAGGGTCTCGATGGTGCGGGCGATGGAGAAATGACCGCCGCCGGCAATCAGTATCTCGCCGTTGAGCTTGCATTCCCGGCTCGCGAGATAGGTCACGCCGGCGCTGACGTAATCCGGCGACAATTCCTGGGCCAGTTCCTTCGGGAAGAGATCGATCGAGATGCGCGTGACCGCGAAGGGAGAGATGCAGTTGACGCGAATGCCGCTGGCCTCCGCATCGAGCTTCATGCCATGCATCAGCCCGAAAATGCCGGCTTTCGCCGCGCCATAGGCCACCGCGTCCACCTGGCCGTAGAAACCGACCTGGCTGGTGGTGAGCACCACGCGGCCATAGTTTCGCGCCACCATGTGCGGCCAGCAGGCGCGCGTAACGTTGAATGTCCCGCCGAGATGGATATCGATCAGGGAATCATAGTCCTCGCGAGCGGTTTCGTGAAAATGGAGAAAGCGCTGGTTGCCGGCATTGTTGACGACGATGTCGATCTGCCCGAATTCGGCGATGACCCTCGCGACCATCGCCTCGACTTCGGCAGCATCGGACACATCGGTGGCGTCCGGCACCGCCTTGCCGCCGAAGGCCCTGATTTCCTCGACCACCGCTTTGGAAACGCTGTCGTCGCGGCCTGTGCCGGCAACCGTCTGCGCGCCCATGTCGCTGACCACGACAGTCGCGCCCCGGCGAGCGAGATCAAGCGCGTGCGAACGGCCGATTCCCCGGCCGGCTCCCGTGACGATGGCAACCTGTCCGTCAAATCTCAGCATGAAGTCTCTCCAGGGTTAGGGCAGGAAAAGGCTGTCAGGTCCGCTTGCGGCGGGCCTGGATGAACGAACCGATCTCGCGGCCGCCGGTGATCCCCTGCGGACGGAAGAGAATGATGAGCAGCATGACGGCGGCGAGCGCGACATCGCCGAGGCCCGGCGCCGTCGAAAGCGTCATGTCGGTGCCGGGAAGCGCGACGCCGACTTCGAGCAGACGGAGGATTTCGGTCAGGAGCGAAATGCCGATCGTTCCGACCACGGCGCCCGTCAGGCTGCGCATGCCTCCAACGACCAGCATCGAGATGAACAGGAATGTCGGGTCGAGATAGAAGGTCTCGACGCGAAGCGTGCCGAGGAAATGCCCGTACAGCGCTCCCGCGATGCCGGAGACGACGGCGCTGAGCACGAAGGCGACCAGCCGCTGGCGGACGATGCGCACCCCGCTCGCGCGCGCGGCGACCTCGTCCTCGCGCGACGCCCGCAAGGCAATCGCCCAGCGGGTCTCCTGATAGACATAGGCGATGAAGATCGCGACCATCGCCCAGATGCCGGACGTCCAGAGCCCCACATAGGCTGGCAGGCCCATGAGCGATTGCTGTCCGCCGGTCAGCGAATTCCAGTTGCCGAGCACGATATAGCAGATGATCAGCAGCGACATGGTGGCGATTGCGGCGCCGATGCCCGAGAGCCGCATGATCGGCCAGCCGACGACCAGCGCGACGAGCCCCGCCACCGCGCCCGCCGCGAACGCGCCGGCGAGCGACGGAACCTGCGCGGCGGCGAGCCAGACCGGGAGATCCGGCAGGAAGGTGTTCTTCATCATCGGCGGCATGGTGAGGAGCGCCGATGTATAGGCGCCGATGGCCATGAAGGCGACATTGCTGAAGTTCAGCACGCCGGAATTGCCCATGAAAATATAAAGGCCGACGACCGCGACCAGGTTGACGAGGCCGTAGATCACCCGGCGCTGCATGACGATGTCGCCGAGCTGGGCGAGAAGCACGATCGCCAGCACGAGGGCCACGAGGATGAGCAGCGTTGCGCTGCGCCGGACGATGTCGCGCAACGCGCCGGTTCCATGGCCGGAGGAAGCGGCCATCGTCATGGATGTGGGCTGGACCGGTGCCATCAGACGCGCTCCTTGAGGCCGCGGGCCGGAAACAGGCCCTGCGGGCGGACGAGCAGGACGAGGATCACGGCGACAAACAGGAAGGCCTCGCGGAAAGGCCTGAGATCGGGGGGCAGAAAAGCCTGGAGCAGCGTCGAGATGATGCCGACCAGGAAGCCTCCCGCCACGGCGCCTTCGAGGCTGCCGAGGCCGCCGATAACCGTGGCGACGAAGGCGATGATCACCAGTTGCAAGCCGAATCTCGGCTGCACGAACCCGGTTTGCGCGGCAAACAGCACGGCCACCACGGCCGCGAGCACGCCGCTCAATGCGAAGGCGATGGCGATGACGGCATTGGCGCGCACGCCCACCAGGCGCGACATGGTGAAATTCTCCGCGGCGGCGCGCATCTGCAACCCGTACCGGGTCTTGCGCAGGAACAGCGTGAGCAGCACGAGCAGCAGACAGCAGACGGTGATCGTGACCAGCTTGAGGGCGCTCACCTGCACGCTGCCGATCCAGATCGGCCGGCTCAGCATCGGCAGGGGATCGAGCGTCTTGACGCGCGAGCCGACCGAGAAGACCAGCAGTTTCTGGAGCAGCATGGAGACGGCGAAGGAAGCGATCAGCATCGTGGCGGGATCCGCGTTCCTCAGTGGCCGGAAGGCGATGCGCTCGGTCACGATCGCGAGGATGACGGCGACGAGAGCCGCAGCCACGATGCCGACCATGACCGGCTGGCCGGAAAGCGCGAAGAGCGCATAGGCCGGAATGGTCACGAATTCCGCATGGGCGAAATTGGCGAGCCGCATGACGCTGAAGATCAGGCCGATGCCGAGGGCTGTCAGCGCGTAAAGCCCGCCGACGCTGAGTGCATCCAAGAGGATCTGGACGAATTCCATCACGCGCTCCTCCGTCCGGAAAGCCCGAAATAGGCGGCTTCGAATTCGGGATGGCCGGCGAGTTCGGCGGCGGTGCCCGTGAGCCTGACGCAGCCGCCGTTCAGCACATAGGTGCGGTCGGCGGCCTTCAGCGCCCGGTCGGCATTCTGCTCGACGACGAGAACGGTCACGCCCGTCGCGCGGATATCGCGAATGATCTCGTAGATGCGGTCGGTGATCTTCGGCGCCAGCCCCAGCGACGGCTCGTCGAGCATCAGCAATGCGGGCCGGGACAGAAGCGCGCGGGCGATCACCAGCATCTGCTGTTCGCCGCCCGAGAGCCGCCCGGCCGGCTCGTTGCGGCGTTCGAGCAGGATCGGGAAGATGTCGAAGAAGGACCGTATGTCGGCCTCGACCTCCCGCGGATCCCGGCGGATGGTCGCGCCGAGCCTGAGATTTTCGCGAACGGTGAGGCCGGAAAAGACGTGCCGTCCTTCGAGGACGAGCGCGATACCGCGCCGGACGGTCTGTTCGAGAGGCTGGCCGACGATATTCTCGCCACGGAAGGCGATGTCTCCGCCGGCGGGCCGCACGAGACCCGCGATGGCGCCGAGAAGGGACGATTTGCCCGCGCCGTTCGGGCCGACGATGGAGACCACCTCGCCCTCGCCGACGGTGAGCGAAAGCCGGTCGAGTGCCGTGATCCGGCCATAGCGGACGGTCAGGCCGTCGATCCTGAGCAAGGGCGTGGAGACCGGCGATGTGATTTCGGAGGGAACCGGATGCTGCATTACCTGGCCTCCGATCCGAGATAGGCATTGCGGAACTGTTCGTTGGCCAGCACCTCCTCCGGCGTGCCGACGGCGATCGTCTTGCCGCTCGCCATGACATGCAGCCGCTCGCAGGTTTTCATCACGAGGCTCATATTGTGCTCGATGAGCAGCACGCCGCAGCCGAAATCGGCGCGGATCTGCTTGATCAATCCGCCCAGCACGTCCGCCTCGCCGATATTCATGCCGGCGGCAGGCTCGTCGAGCAGCAGGAATTTCGGCCCGAGCCCGAGGGCGCGCGCGATCCCGACGCGCCGCTCGTCGCTGTAATTGAGGGTATCGGCCTGCGCGTTCGCGCGTTCGCCGATTCCCATATAGTCGAGTAGTTCGGCGGCCCGGCGCCGGGCGGCGAGCCGCCCGATCCCGAGGCTCGACAGCGAGACCTCGATATTCTCGCTCACCGTCATGCCCTTGAACAGCCGCACGGCCTGGAAGGTGCGTACGACGCCGTTCCGCGCGAACCAGGACTCGGAGCGCCCGCTGGCGGCCACGCCGTCGATCGCCACGCCGCCCGAATGCGGCTTCTGGAAACCGCTGAGCACATTGACCATGGTGGTCTTGCCCGCGCCGTTGGGGCCGACGAGGCCGAGAATGTCGCCGCGCGAGAACTCGACGGATACATTCTCGATCGCCTTGATCCCCGCGAACCGGACAGTCACATCCGACGCACCGAGTTTCATGGGTCCGACTCCGCCTGTCCCGTCAGTCCAGATGGACCGTCTTGGCCGAGATCTTGTCGACGAAGCTGAACTTGCCGTCCTGGCTCTGGACGATGGTCATCGGCCGCGTCGTCTGGATATGCAGGTCGGGCGTGAATGTGGTCGGCCCGACCACGAGCGGTTCTTCCTTGAAGGTGTCGAGCGCGGCCGCGACCTTGTCGGCATCGAAGCTGCCCGCCTTCTCGGCCGCCCTGGCCCAGGCCTGGATCATCGAATAGCCGCGCAGGGAATAAGAGGCGTCCGAACGCTGGCCGTATTCCTTCTCGTAACGGGTGAAGAAGTCCTTCACATCGGGATCGGAGTCGTCGCCATAGAAGGAGCCGAAATTGACCGCGTAGAAATTGCTCAGCCCCGGAACGGTGCCGGCCCAGTAATCGCCGTCGAGCGATTCACCGGTCATGATCGGCTGATCGAGGCCGGCGGCGCGAAGCTGGCGCATGGCCGAAGGCCCGCCCGGCGCATAGGAGCAGAACATGACGACATCCGGCTTGGTCGCCAGGCCGCTGATGCGCGAGACCTGCGCGGCAATGCTCGGATCGCCGTTGAGGAACGTGTCTTCGCCCAAGAGCGCCGCATCGCCCGCGAGTTCCTTCCAGCGCTGGCTGAAGCTGCCGCAGAGGGACTTCGTATAGGCGATCGTGTTGTCGAGCAGCACATAGGCCGTCTTCCAGCCCTTTTGTTCATAGGCCCATTCCGCGAGCATCGCGCCCTGTGCCTGGGACGCCGTCGAGATCGAATAGGCATAGGGGCCGATGCCCTTGACGCCGAACTTGGGATCGGATGCGCCGGAGAAGGAGATCACGTTGTTCTGCTGGGCCACGAAGGCGCCCGGCGCGCCGAAGTCGAAATCGCTCGGAAACAGGATCAGCTTGGCGCCCTTGTTGATCACGTCGAGCGCACCGTCCGCACCGAGCGGCGGTTCCGACTTGTTGTCGAATTTCTCGACTTCGATCTGGCTGCCGAGAACGCCGCCCTGGGCGTTGATCTCCTTGATGGCGAGCATCGCGCCATTGATCGTGCTGGCATCGATGGGCTGGAACCAGCCGCTGTAAGACATCACGATGCCGATCTTCACCGGATCGGCGGCCTCGGCCGCTGCGGCGCTGAGGGAAAGCGTTGCGGCAAGCGCTGCCGCCAGGCGGGAAAGTGTCTGCATGATTATGTTCCCCATTTGTTTTCGATCTTCAGGCGTTGAGTTTGAGACCAATTTGTTCGCGCTTGGTGTGCGGGCTCCTCCAATATAATTCGTTACGTCACGAACTATTTTGACGTTAGCTTATGTCAAATTCCAAGGCAAGACCGTGCCGGAGAAATCTATTGAGGCTTAAAGTAATTTCTCAGGCGGCTGCCAGGCTGGCCTCGAATGCCGCGAGATCGACGACATCGGCCACCAGCTTCATGTTTTCGAGAGAGGATGCGTGAAGCGCGGGATTGCCCGACGAACAGGCATCCGCGATCACCGTTACCTCATATCCCATATCGGCCGCGCAGGCGACCGTGGTCAGCACGACCGAATTGGTCGCGACGCCCGCCACGATCAGCCGATCGGCTTTCAGGATGCGCAGCACCTCCTCCAGCTGCGAGCCGTAGAAAGCGTTGACGCGGCTGTGCTTCACCACGAATTCACCGTCCCGCGGGCCGAGCCCTTCGTGGAACTCGGCGCCCCAACTGCCGTCGATCATCGCCTTGCCGGCGACGACGTTGCGGAAGATCGCGCAATTTTGAACGACGTCCGCATGGTCCGGCCGGAAGGCAATGCGCACCGACACGACGGGAATGCCGGTCCGGCGGGCCAGCGCCAGCAACCGGGCCGCGTTCGAGACCAGCGCATCGCGATCCGCGGCATCCTCCGCGACCCCGACCTTGATCTTGCCGGCCGCATGCATGACTTCGTTTTGGTAATGCAGGGCGACCAGCACAGTCGTCATGGCGCGGTGCTCTTGGTTGCATGGAAATAGCGGATGGCGAAATCGATCCATTCCGGGAAATGCCAGTCTGGATGCCGCACCAGCATGTCCGGCCGGATCGCGGCGATCGTCTCGTCCGCGGTCTGGCCGGCGGCGACGGCGGCGCCGACCTTTTCCCGGATCGTGACGATATAATCCCGAACGTCCGAGAGGATTTCCGGGCCGCCTATATCGCCATGGCCGGGAACGACCACGGCCGGTCCCCAGGAGAGGCAGTCGTCGAGAACCTTTATCCAGCGGTCGCCGTCGATATCCATATCGTCGGGAGGAAACCAGGGAAAGATCGGAAAGGTCTTCTCCTCGGCGAGATCGCCCGTGAAAAGAATGCCGTCCTCCGGAAGGTAGACGACCTGGTCGCCATTGGTATGGGCACGGCCCCAGGTCTTCAGAAGCACGGTGCGTCCGCCGAGATCGATCCCGTATTCCGCGCCGTCGTACAGCACATCCGCCTCGACCAGCGCCGTGCCGGCTAGCGCGGCTTCGACGGCCGGCCCCATGCCCTTGAACATGGCGAGATATCCCTCGCCCTTGGAGGACAGATCGTCGGCCTGCGCCGTGTTATAGACAATCGTCGCCGCGCCCGTGAAGGCATCGGCGCCGTAGCCGTGCTCGGGATGGAAATGGGTGATCGTCAGATAGAGCTTCCGCGTCCCGGCCAACGACCGCGCCAGCTTCAGCACGGCATCGCCATTTGCATGCCCCATGCCCGTGTCGATGACGAGCGCGGAATGCTCGCCCAGAACGATGCCCACATTCGGCACGAGCGGAACCCGGCCGTCGCCGATGACCCAGGCGCCCTCGGCGATCCGGCGGAGCGCGGAAATATCGACCACGGGCGGCGGGGGAAGGGCGTCATCGGACAAAAGCGGGCCTCCTCGATCGGATATCGCGCCCCTGAAACGAAGGTGGCGCATAACATTCGTTAATTCATTAATTTAATGGTTTACAGGATGGCCGCAAGCCCTAAAATAGGCGCCTGTCAATTTTCCACGCGCTTTCGAAGGCGGGGCCGCTCTTGATCCGCCTGCTGTTTGTGGGTTACGGGATGCGCCTGACAAAGCTGTGATTGAAACGATACGATGGCCGAGACGCATCATTCGAATTCCATTCTTCCCATGTCGCAAAGCTTCGGGCACAGCCTGAGGCATGTGAACCGGCTCATCCAACGCGACCTCGGCTCGCGGGTCTCGCGGCTGGGGATCACGCTCGGCCAATGGTATGCGCTCAGGACGCTCTGGCATACCGATGGCCTCACGCAGATAGAGCTTGCGCAGAAGTCCGGCATTGCCGGCCCGGCCATGGTCATCGCCGTGCGCAGCCTGCTGGCGATGGGCCTCGTCAGCCGCCGCCGCCCGCCCGACGACAAGCGGAAATATATCATCTCGCTGACGGAAAAGGGCTGGCAGCTCGAGGAGGAAACGCTCCGCGCGGCCATCGAGGCCAATCGCGAGGCACTGGCCGGCATCGCCGAGGAAGACATCGACACCTGCATGCGCGTGCTTCATGCCGCGCGCGACAATCTCCTGAATGTCGGCCTGACCGTCGAGACGGAGACCGAAGTGGATGCGATGATCGAATAACCCATCGCGCGGCATGTCGCGATCACCGGTTGTCGCCCCCGACCCTGGGCGCGAGCGCATAAGCGACCGGACGGCGGCGGAGCCACATCGGCAGGCGCGGGATCAGCGCGCCTGGGCGAATGCATGCGCATCCGCGACATTGAAACTCATCGATACCCTGGCGCCGGTCGCAAGGCCGGCCAGCGCGGCATGGCCGAACGGCAGGCGGACGGAAATCGGTTCCGCGCCCGGCGTGGCGACGAGCACATGTATGTTGTTGCCGAGGAAGGTGATGTCGCGAACCTCGCCGGCAATCGCGCTTGCCGCGCCATCGGCCCGCAAGTCGATCCGCTCCGGACGCAGCAGCAGCGATGCCCGGTCCTTGACCCGCGCCGTTCCATGGAGCGGAACACCGTCTATGATCGCGCCGCCGGGCAGCGCGAGCCTTGCGGATCTGCCATCGACCGCCACCACTTCCGCGTCGATAAAGTTGCTGTCGCCGATGAAGCCGGCGACGAAACGCGTGGCCGGGTCGGCATAGAGCTCCGGTCCGGTGCCGATCTGGTCGATCTCGCCCTGGCTGAACACGGCGATCCGGTCGGAAAGCCTCAGCGCCTCTTCCTGGTCATGGGTGACATAGAGAATGGTCACGCCGGTTTCCTGGTGGATGCGGCGGATCTCGAACTGGATTTCCTCGCGCAGCTTCTTGTCGAGCGCGGAAAGCGGCTCGTCCATCAGCAGCACCGGCGGATTGTAGACCAGCGCCCGGGCAAGCGCCACGCGCTGCTGCTGACCGCCCGACATTTTGGCCGGCATGCGATCCTCGAGGCCTTCGAGCCGGACGAGTTTGAGCGCCGCCCTCACCCGCTCGGCAATTTCGGCCTGCGGCCGGCGCCGGATGCGGAGCGGAAAGGCGACATTCTCGCCGACCGAGAGATGCGGAAACAGCGTGTAGCGCTGGAACACCATGCCGATGTTGCGCTTGTGCGAGGGCGTCGAGAGCAGGCTTTCGCCCTTTAGCAATATGTCGCCCCCGGTCGGGTCCTGGAAGCCCGCGAGGACATAGAGCGTGGTCGACTTGCCGGAGCCCGACGGGCCGAGGAAGGTCATGAACTCGCCCTCGGCGATGTCCATCGTCACATTCTTCACGGCCGTGACCACGCCATAGACCTTGCGGATACCGCGAATGCTGAGGAAGGCTTCGGTCATGATTTCGATCCCTTGCGGAAGAGCGCGGCGAGCACCATCAGCACGATGGTGAAAGCGATGAGCAGCGTGGAGGCGGCGGCGATGACGGGGGTGAGGTCCTGACGGAGGGTCGACCAGATCTTCACGGGCAGCGTCTGCAATTGCGGGCTCGCCATGAAGATCGCCAGCACCACCTCGTCCCACGAGGCGAGGAAGGAGAAGACGGCGGCGCCGAAAATGCCATGGCTGATCGCCGGTACGGTGACGCGCAGCCGCGCCTCCCAGGGGCTCGCGCCGCACAGGATGGCCGCATCCTCGATCGACTTGTCGAAACCCTCGAGCGCGTTGCCGATGGAGATGATCGAAAAGGGAAGCGCGATGAGGAGATGGGCGATGACGAAGGCGATGGTCGTGCCCGCGAGCCCGAACCGGAGGAAGAGCGCATAGAGAGCGACCGCCAGCACCACGACCGGCAGGATCATCGGCGTCAGGAACAGCGCGCGCAGCACGTCGCGTCCGAAAAACTGCCCCCGGTTGAGGCCGAGCGCGGCGAGAAAGCCGATGACCACCGACAGCACCGTGACCATCGCCGCGATCTTGAGGCTGGTCAGCGCCGAATAGAACCAGCGCGGATCGGCGAACAGGTCCTGGTACCATTTGAAGGTCCAGGACGGCGGCGGGAAGATCAGCCATTGCGACGAGCCGAAGGACAGCGCGGCGATAAAGACGATCGGCAGGATGAGGAACAGGCAGACCAGAACGGTCAGGCCGACGAGGAAGGGCCTGAGCGAACCGAGCTTGTCGAAATCGAGCAGCATGTCTCACGCCCCCCGGTTCGGATTGAAATAACGAAGCTGCACGGCATAGAGCGCGAGCGTCACCACCAGCAGGACCAGCGCCGCTGCCCCGCCCATGCCCCAATTGACCAGCGACTGCACGAATTGCGCCACGAGCTCGGCCAGCATCATGTTTGACGTGCCGCCGAGCAGCGCCGGCGTGACGAAATAACCGAGCGACATGACGAAGACCATCAGCGCGCCGGCGGCGATGCCGGGCAGCGAGAGCGGCAGCAGCACGCGGATGAAGCATTGCAGCCGGGTGGCGCCGCAGAGCGCGGCCGCGCGCAGGATCGCGGGATCGATCGAGCGGATGACGCCCATCAGCGGCAGGATCACGAAGGGCAGCATGATATAGGTCATGCCGATGGTGACGCCGACGAGATTGTTGACCAGCGGCAGCGGCGTATCGATCAGGCCGAGGCCGATGAGCGTCTTGTTGATCACGCCTGTCCGCTGTAGCAGCACCATCCAGGCATAGGTGCGGGCGAGCAGGTTGGTCCACATCGACAGGATGACGATGGCGAGCACCAGCCGGGACCAGCGCTCGGGCATGATGGCGAGCAGCCAGGCGACGGGATAGCCGACGATGATGGAGATGGCCGTCACAACGCCCGCGACGATGAACGTATTGAGGAAGACGCGGAGATAGGTCGTGGAACCGAGCAGCGTCGCGTAATTCTGCAATCCGGGTTCCGGCTCGAGAACGCTGCGCATCAGCAGCATCAGCACGGGCACGATGAAAAAGATGACGATGAGCAGGAAGGCGGGCACGAGATAGCCGAGGCTTCCGTCCCGCCTCGCCTTGCGCCCTTCCCCGCCGATTGCCGCAGTCTGTGCCATGTGTCGTCTTCCGCTTGATCGATGCGCGGACCGGCCGGACCGGGCCGCGCTTGATGGGGGAGATAGCCGCCTTATTGCGCCTGCCAGGCGTACCAGCGGGTGCCGATCTCGTCGCGATGATCCGCCCAGTAGTCCATATTCGCATTGACCTGCGTATCGGCCTGCATGTCCGGCAGCGTCTTGCGGAGTTCGGGATCCATCAGTTCGTTGGATTCGAGATTGATCGGCGCATAGCCGGTGGCGGTGGCGAAGCTGGCCTGCGCCTGGGCGCTCGTCGCATGCGCGATGAACTTCATCGCCGCTTCCTTGTTCTTCGTTCCTTTCGGCACGACCAGCGAGTCGGCGGCGGTGATGTTGTTGGTCCAGGACATCTCGACGGTGACGCCGGTCTGGGCGAGCGCCGTCAGGCGGCCGTTCCAGAACGATCCGAAGGGGGCTTCGGCGGAGGCCAGAAGCTGCTGCGACTGGGCGCCGCTGTCCCACCAGATGATGTCGGCCTTGATCGTGTCGAGCTTCTTGAAGGCCCGGTCGAGATCGAGCGGATAGAGCTTGTCGGCCGGCACGCCGTCGGCGAGCAGCGCCGCCTCGATCACGCCCGGCGCGGACCACTTGTAGAAGGTGCGCTTGCCGGGGAATTTCTCGGTGTCGAAAAGGTCGGCCCAGGTCTTCGGGCAGGCCTGCACCGCATCCTTGTTGCAGCCGATCACGAAGGAATAATAGAAGCTGCCGACGGAATAGTCCGTGACGAAGCGGGGATCGAGCTTGGATTTGTCGATGATCGAGAAATCAAGCTTCTCGAGCAGGCCGAGCTTGCCCGCCTGCACGGCATAATCGCCCTCCACGTCGACCACGTCCCAATTGACGTTGCCGGCTTCGACCATGGCCTTGATCTTGCCGTAGTCGGTCGGACCGTCCTGGGTCACATTGATCTTGGTGTCCGCGGTGAAGCTTTCGGCCCAGCTGGCCTTCTGTGCGTCCTGCGTGGTGCCGCCCCAGCTGGTGAACACCATGTCCTGAGCGCTTGCGGCGCCGGCAAAGCCGAGCACGGCGGAGAAAAGAGCTGTCGCAATCGTGTTTTTCATGTTCCCTTGTCCTTGTTGGTCGTCGATGGTCTCAGGCAGGTGTCGTCCCGCCGAGCGGCGAGAAGGCCGCCGGCGACATGATCTTGTTGTCCGCGGTCACGATGAGATCGCGTATCTTGGGCAGGAAGGCCTGCCAGCCCGGATCGGCGGCGAGCCGAGCGCGGCGGGCCTGCCGGTCGTCGAGGCTCGAAAAGCCCCAGATATGGACGATCTCGTTGACCGGCCCGATTTCCGAGAAGAAATAGCCGACCAGATTGCCCAGATGCCTTTTCTGGATGGCGAGGCCCTCCTCGCCGACGACCTTGAGATAGTCGGGGATGGCGCCGTTCCTCAGCCTGTAGGTGCGGATCTCGTAGAACATGGCTCACCGCATCACGAACGGGTCGGGGAAAGGATCGTCGGAGGTCCGGAGCCAGACGGTCTTGGTTTTGGTGTAATCGAGCGCCGCGGCCAGGCCGCCCTCCCGGCCCTGCCCCGACTGGCCGTAGCCGCCGAAAGGCGCGATGGGGGAGACGGCGCGATAGGTATTGACCCAGACGATGCCGGCGCGAATGCGCCTCACCATCCGATGCGCCCGGCCGAGGCTGCGGGTGAAGACGCCGGAGGCGAGGCCGTAGGGCGTGGCATTCGCCAGCGTCACCGCTTCATCCTCGGTGTGGAAGGAGAGGACGGACAGGACCGGTCCGAAAAGCTCGGTGTCCACCGAGGCCGCCTCGACCCCGTCGCAATCGAGGATGGTCGGCCGATAGTAGAAACCATCGCCGGCGCCGGCGCGGCCGCCTGTCACAACCCTTGCCCCCGCCTCCACCGAAGCCGTGACGACCTTCTCGATATGGTCGCGCTGGCGGCGCGTGCAGAGCGGCCCGACCTCCGTCGCCATATCGAGCGGCGTGCCGATCCGGATCGCTTCCGCCTTGGCCGCGAGCAGCGCGAGGAACCGGTCCTTGACCGAGGCCTCGACAATCAGCCGCGAGCCGGCAACGCAGCTCTGGCCGGTCGCGGCGAAGATGCCGGCGACCTGGGCATTGGCGGCACTTTCGAGATCGGCGTCGGCGAAGACGACGAAGGGCGACTTGCCGCCGAGTTCGAGCGAAGTGCTGGCGAGGTTCTCCGCCGAGTTGCGCACGACCTGCGCCGCCGTCGACGGCCCGCCGGTGAAGGCGATATGGTCGATGCCGGGATGCCGGGTCAATGCGCTGCCGCAAGCCGGGCCGAAGCCGGTGACGATATTGACCGCGCCCCGGGGGAAACCGGCCTCATGCACCAGCCGGGCGAATTCCAGCATCGGCGCCGGGCCGTCCTCGGACGCCTTCACCACCACCGTGCAGCCGGCCGCCAGCGCCGGGCCGATCTTCACCGCCGCGAGGAAGAGCTGGCTGTTCCACGGCACGATCGCCGCCACGACGCCGATCGGCTCGCGGCGGGTCCAGACCTCCATATCGGCCTTGTCGATGGGCAGCGTCGCGCCCTCGATCTTGTCGGCGAGGCCCGCATAGTAGCGATAATAGTCGGCGACATAGGCGATCTGGGCCGAGGTTTCGCGGATGATCTTGCCGGTGTCGCGGGTTTCGAGTTCGGCGAGCCTCGGCGCATTGGCCTGCACGAGGTCGGCCAGCCTGTAGAGCAGTTTTCCGCGCGCCGAGGCCGTGAGCGCCGGCCATGCGCCGCTTCGGAGCGCCTGCCCCGCCGCCTTCACCGCGCGGTCGATATCGGCCTCGCGTGCTTCCGGCATCGAGGCCCAGACCCGGCCCGTGGCCGGGTCGATCGAGTCGAACCGGGCGGAGCCCGCCTCGAATGCGCCGTCTATATATTGCTCGAAGCTCTCCATGGCCGCCTCACGCGAATGCCGGCATGACATCGGCGATGAAGCGCTCGAGCGACGCCTTCTTGCGCTCGAAGCTCATGCCGCTGTCGATCCAGAGCGAATATTCGTCATATCCGAGGTCTTCGTAGACCTTGAGCCGGGCAACGACCTCGTCGGCGGTGCCGACGGGCATGTTGGCCTTCATCATGTCGGGCGCGAGGTTCCGGTTCTCGGCCAGTTCCTGTTCGGAGAGCCGCTCGATCAGGCCCTGGCTGATCGGCCGCTGGTTCCTGAACCAGGCGAAGAAATAGTTGTAATAGACGCTGAGTTCGCTGGCGGCCTGGTCGATATCCGCCTGATCGCTGCCGACATAGGTGTGGAGCAGCAGCATGATCTTGGGGCGTGCGATATCCGGCGACTTCGCGCAGGCCGCGTTGAAGCGCTCCATCAGGCTCGCGATCTCGGCCTCGCCGTTGGCGAGCGGCGTGCATTGGACGTTGCAGCCATTGGCGACCGCGAATTCGTGGCTGTTGGGATCGCGGGCAGCCACCCAGATCGGCGGATGCGGCTCCTGCAACGGCTTCGGCGCCGAGGTCGTGGACGGAAACTTCCAGAACTCGCCGTCATGGGCATAATCGCCCCGCCAGATGCCCTTCACCGCCGGAACCAGCTCGCGCATGCGCTGGCCGGCGCCCCAGGCGTCGAGGCCGGGCAGCAGCCGCTCATATTCGAAGCTGTAGGCCCCGCGGGCGATGCCGAGATCGAGCCGGCCGTCGGCAATGATGTCGGTCATCGCCGCTTCGCCCGCGAGCTTGATCGGATGCCAGAAGGGTGCGATCACGGTGCCGGTGCCGAGCCGGACATTCCGGGTGCGGCGCGCGAGGTCGGCGATATTGACGAACGGATTCGGCGCGATGGTAAAATCCATCGCGTGATGTTCGCCGGTCCAGATCGCATGCATCCCGCCCCGATCGGCGATCTCGCAGAGCTGGACGAACTCGTCGTAGAGCTCCTTGTGGTTCTGGCTGGCATCCAGCCTTTCCATATGAACGAACAGCGAGAACTTCATAGGGCTCACCCTTTTGCGGCCACGGCGTGAACGCGGCCCTTTTCCTGATTGCCGAAATAGACGCCGAAATTGCCCAGCATGCTTTCCGCAGCATAGCGCTTGACGATGTCGCGCACCGCCGAATCCGCGATCGCGCCCAACGGCGGCGACTGGACCGGGAAGAACCTTCCGCGCCTCGGCGCGCCGTCACCGAGCGCCGCGCGATAGACGACATGCTGGCGGCCGGTCTTGGTGTCCTCGTAGACGGAATAGAGCAGGCCCGGTTGCAGGCCGACGCCGAAAACGTCGGAGACGTGCCGTTCGAGCGCGTCGAGCCCTTCGCCCTCGGCCTTTTCGACAAAGGGCAGCGTCCAGCCGTCCTTGCCGTCCTCCACCATCAGGATCTCGCCGGAGCGCTCGGCGACCGCGCCGAGCAGCAGGGTGCCGTCGGCGCTGGCGAGCAGGCTCTTCTCGGCGAGCGTCGGCGTGAAATAGCCGCCGCGGGCATAACCGAGCCCGGTCTTGCCGCCGTTCTCGAAGCCCTCGACGCGGCCGATCAGGATGACATGGTCGCCGGCATCGACCAGCTCATGCATGGCGCAATCGAACCAGGCCGCGACATCGGCGAAGACGGGCGAGCCATATGGCCCCTTCCTCCATTCGACCGCCGCGAAGCGGTCCTCCACCGGCCGCGCGAAGGTGTTGGACACATCCTTTTGCCCCTCGGCAAGGATATTGACTCCGAAACCCCGTGCCTCGGTCAGCACCGCGTAATTGCGCGAGGACTTGGCGAGGCAGACGAGCAGCAGCGGCGGATCGAGCGACACGCTGGTGAAGGAATTGGCGGTGAAACCGATCGGCGCTCCCCCGGCATCATGCGTGGTGACGACGGTTACGCCGGTCAGGAAGGCGCCGAAGGCATCGCGAAGCGCTCGCGCATCAAGGGTCATGATCACCTCCCGAGGTAAGCCATTGGCCGAGAACCCCGTTCACTTCCTCCGGTGCCGTCAGGTTCACCATGTGGCGGTGGCCGGAGATGATCACCGCCCTGCCGTGCGGCGTGGCCGCCGCCATTTCCCGCGCCATGTCCGGCGTCGAATTCAGATCGCCGTCGCCGGTGAGAAACAGGGCGGGGCATCGGACCGCCGGCCAGCATTCCGAATAGATCCTGTCGCCCGTGGCGAAGGCGCGGTAGGCGGCGGCATAGCCGTCGGCATCGACCGTCCGGAGCAATTCGTGCACCAGCGCATAGGCCTCGCTCGCCTTCTCGGCGTCGGAGAACCAGCGGGCGAGCGGCGCTTCGCGGTCGAAACTGCCCGTCACGATCTCGTCGGCGCGAGCCTCCACGGCCGCGCGGGCCGGGACGCTGCGGCGATGAACCCCGTTGAGCAGGGCGACGCGCCTGATCTTGTCGGGCCGTGTCGCCACGATTCCGGTCGCGATCAGCGCGCCCATGGAATGGCCGGCGACATTGACCTGTCCAAGATCGAGCTCGTCGAGCAACGCCTCGAACCAGCCCACGAAGTTCTGCAACTGTGGCGGCCGGCCGAGCGGCGCCGACAGGCCGTGGCCGGGCAGGTCCACGGCGACGACGCGGAAACTGTCCGCCAGCCGTTCGATTTGTGGCGCCCATGCCTCGATCCGCATCCCGACGCCATGGATCAGGACGACGGTTTCCCCGCCGCGACCCCGGTCGAGATAGGCGGCGCCGGAGGGCGTCCTAGACCGCGGCAGGATTTGCAACATCGTGGCCCAGCTCCCTCAGATCCTGATAACGGTCGCCGATACGGTGATGCGGCCGGCCGCCGATCGATGCGCCGAGCGCGACGACGATCTCGTCGGCGGCCGGTGCGTCCGGTATGGCGCACTGGATCGTCAGGTAATGCGATCGGCGGCCCTCGTCGTTCTTGTCCATCAGCGGGATCATGATCGGCGCATTGGCCGGGCCGCGCGTGTTGCAGAAGGCGAGATAGGATTTCGCGCCCACGGCGGTGCGGTAATGGTTGCCGAAGCGCAGCGTGTGGATGAGCGCCGAGGCATGCTCGACTTCGCCGTCGAGGCCGACCACGGCGGCCTTGCCATAGGCTTCCACGGCATCGCCCGAACCGGCGGTCTCGATGATCATCCCGGTGAGAAGCTCGCCCAGCACCGGGGCCACGGCGTGGATTTCCGGTTTCAGATCCTCCACGAAACCGCGGCCGGCCCAGGGATTCTTCACCACCGCCATGGCGGCGATCAGCCTGAGCGGCGTCGGCGCCTGCCGGCCGCCTTCGATCAGCGTGGTCTCCACATGGAGCAGGGTCTTGCGAATGGTCGCCGCCACGGACGTCCTCCTGTCAATCTGTCTTTTCGTATGTTGGTATACCATAAGACCAAGTGTCAAGACCTTGTACAAAACTTTTTTTGCGACTACAGGAAAAGCATGGCCAAAACTGCCGAGAATCTTGCGGCGCTCCGCATTGAAACCCCGCCCGTGACATTGCGGGAAATAGCGCTCGACCGGATGCGCCGCGCCATTATCGGCGGCCTGTTCGAGCCCGGCGAGCGGCTTGTCGAGCGCACGCTCTGCGATCAGCTCGGCGTATCGCGCTCCGTCATTCGCGAGGTCATCCGCCATCTCGAGGCGGAAGGGCTGGTGGAGATGCTGGCCAAGCAGGGTCCGATCGTGGCGCGGCTCAGCTGGGACGATGCGCGCCAGATCTACGAGATCCGCGCCGCGCTCGAATCGACGGCGGTCGCCGATTGCGCCCGCGTCGCCGACGACGATATCAAGGCGAAACTGAGGACGGCGCTGGACGAGCTCGATCGCACCTCGAAACAGAATTCGCCGCCCGGCATCCTCGACGCGACGACGGAGTTCTACCGCGTCATTTTCGAAACGAGCGGCCACAATATCGCCTGGGATATCGTCAGCCGCCTGAACGGCCGCATATCGCGGCTGCGTGTGATGACGCTGTCCACCGCCAACCGCACGACCTCCGGCCCCGCTCAAATCCGCAAGATTTTCGCGGCCATCGCGCAAAACGACCCCGGCGCGGCGGCGGAAGCCTGCCGGGCGCATGTCGCCGCCGCCGCAGGCATCGCCGAGGCCTTGCTGGCCGGCGCAAAATAATCGCCTGCCGGCTCCATTCCTTCCCGCTCCCTTGGCGCGCGAACGGCGTCAAACGCCGAGATAGCGGTCCTGGAGCTCCGTCGTGAGCATGGCCGGCGCGCCTTCGAACACCGTCACGCCCTTCTCCAGCACGAAGCAGCGGTCGGCGACCGGGAGCAGTTCGGACAGGGTCTTGTCGACGACCAGGATCGATTGACCGGCCGCCTTGAGAGTCCTGATCGCCGACCAGATGTCTTGGCGGATGACCGGCGCCAGGCCCTCCGTCGCCTCGTCCAGCACCAGGAGCGACGGATTGGTCATCAGCGCGCGGCCGATGGCGAGCATCTGCTGCTCGCCGCCCGAGAGCGATCCGGCCATCTGCCCGCGCCGTTCCAGCAGCCGCGGGAAATAGGCGTAGACTCGCTTCATGGTGTGGGCGATTTCGACCGTGTCAGTCTTCAGATAGGCGCCGAGCTGCAGGTTCTCTTCCACCGACATCTGCGGGAACACCCGGCGGCCTTCCGGCGACAGGGTGATGCCCAGCTTCACCACCGCCGGCGGGGCGAGGCGCGTGATGTCGGTCCCCTCGAAGCGGATGGTGCCGCGGTCGGGCGGCGTCAGGCCCATGATGGCGCGCAGCGTGGTCGTCTTGCCGGCCCCGTTGGAGCCGATCAGCGCCACGATCTCCCGTTCCGCCACCTCCAGCGAGACGCCGCGCAGGGCCGAGCGGGGGCCGTAGCTGACATCGATGCGGTCAATCGTCAGCCCGCCGGTCATGTCACCAGCTCCGTGCCGAGATAGGCTTCGATCACTTTGGGGTTGTTGCGGATCTCGTCGGGCGAGCCGGCGGCGATCAGTTCGCCGTGGTCGAGCACGATGATGCGGTGGCAGATGTCCATCACCAGCCGCATGTCGTGTTCGACGATGAGGACGCTGGCCCGTTCGCTTTCGTGCATGGCGCGGATCAGGGCGCCCATGGCCTGCGACTCCTCGGGGTTCAGCCCCGCCGCCGGCTCATCCATCATGATCAGCTTGGGCCGCGAGGCGAACGCGATGGCGACGCCCAGCCGCCGCTGGTAGCCGTAGGGCAGCGAGCCGGCGAGATGGTCATGCACATGGGCGATGCCGACCTGCTCCAGGATCTCCATGCACGCGGCACGCTCCTTGTTGCGCGCCGTGCCGGACGCCGGGGAGCCGATGATCGAGCCGAACAGGCTGTCCTCGGACCGGGTGAAGGCGCCGCGCATGACGTTTTCCAGCACGGTGCTGTCGGGGAACACGCTGGTTGCCTGGTAGGTGCGCGACAGGCCCATGCGGACGATGCGGCTGGGCTTCAGGCCGACGATGTTCTGGCCATCGAAGCTGATGCGCCCTGAGGTCGGCGAGGTGTTGCCGCTGACCACGTTGAAGCAGGTGGTCTTGCCGGCACCGTTGGGGCCGATCAGCCCGATCACCTCGTCGGTGCCGACCTTGAACGTCACCTCGTTCAGCGCCATCAGGCCGCCGAACCGCTTGGAGATGCGGTGCACGTCGAGCAGCGCTGTCATCGCCCGCCTCCCTTGCGGCGCAGCACCGAGGGGATGGAGATGAGGCCGCCCGGCAGCGTGCGCAGCACCAGGATCAGGATGGCGCCGTAGATGATGTGCTGCAGGCCCTCGAAATCGCGCAGCAGCTCGGGCAGCGGCGTGATCACCGCAGCGCCGATCACCGCCCCCCAGAACAGCGAGCGCCCGCCCACCACCAGCATGGTGATGAAGGCCACCGAGTTGTGGAAGGTGAAGGTGTCGGGCGACACGAAGCGGATGTAGTGGGCCGTCAGCGCGCCGCCGAGCCCGGCGATGCCGCTGCCGATGGCAAAGGCGATCACCTGGTAGCGCGCGGTGTCGATGCCGCAGGATTCCGCCAGGTCGATGTTCTGGTGGATGGAATCGAAGGCGCGGCCGAAGGTGGAGCGCTTCAGCCCCCAGGCGAACAGCAGCACCGCCAGGAACACCGCAAAGGCCAGATAGAAGAACACCGGCCGCGGCCCGAAGCTGAACCCGCCCACCGTGATGGCCGGGATGCTGATGAGGCCGTTGGCGCCGTTCGTCAGGTCCGACCAGTTGAGCGCCAGCAGGGTGAACATCTGGCCGAACAGGAAGGTGACGAGGACGAAGTAGACGCCCCTCAGCCGCAGAATCACCGCACCCAGCAGTGCCGCCATGCCGGCGGTGGCCAGGCAGGCGATGATCACGCCGATGGCCGGCGGCACGCCCAGGCGCATGGACAGCAGCGCCGACATATAGGCACCGAGCCCGGCAAAGGCGGCGTGGCCGAAGGAAAGCTGGCCGACGGAATAGATGATCCACAGGCTGAGCGCGAAGATGCCGCTGAGCAGCGTCAGGTTGGCGATGTGGACGTAGAACAGGTTCGGCAGCAGGCCCGGCACGAAGGCGGCGACCACGCTGGCGGCGATCACGAGCCCCAGGCGAACCGTGAGACCGGTCTTGCCGATCATCCTGACCTCGCCTGATTTGGGGGGCGACTTGGCGGCGCAGGGAAACGGGGTCACTTACGCCTCCTTGCGGCCCATCAGGCCGGCCGGCCGCACCAGCAGGATGGCGATCACCACCCCGAGCTGCAGCATGTCGGCCGTCACGCCGCCGAGGAACGTTGCGCCGAAGCTTTCGATCATGCCGATCAGCAGGCCGCCCAGCACCGCACCCGGGATCGAGCCGAGGCCGCCGAGGATGACCACGATGAAGGCCTTCAGCATCGGCGTGGCGCCGACGAAGGGGGAGACGGAGAACACCGGCGCCATCAGCACCCCGGCGACGGCCGCCAGCACGACGCCGATGGCAAAGGCGAAGGGAAAGATGCGCTCCACATCCACGCCCTGCAGCAGGGCCGCTTCCTGGTCCTGCGCCACCGCCCGCATGGCGCGGCCGGTGCGGGATTTCTGCATGAACAGCCAGAAGGCGCCGATCACCACCGTGGCCGCGACGATCACGAAGATGCGCGATGCGGAAAAGATGGCCGGCCCCAGATGCACCAGCCCGCTGACCACATCGGGCATCGGCCGCGGCGAGGCGCCGAAGAACATCAGCGCGCCGTTCTGCAACACCACCGAAACGCCCAGGGTGGCGATCATGCTGCTCAGTTCGTCGGTGCGCAGCGGGCGCACCACCACCCATTCGATCGCCGCACCGGCAACGCCGACCACGGCGATGGCGATCAGGATGGTCAGTGCGAACGGCACCTCCCACTGGGCATAGGTGAAGAAGGCGACGAAGCTGCCGATCATGTAGAACTCGCCGTGGGCGAAGTTCACGATCCGCATGGTGCCGAACACAAGCGAGAAGCCGATCGCCATCAGCGCGTACATCGCGCCGATGACGAGACCGTTCAGTCCCGCCTGGGGCAACAGGGCTAGAATGTCCATCGGTCAGTACCCACCAAACCGGCACCTGTGGGGTGGGGCCGAAGCCCCACCCTCACGTCGCTACTCGCAAGATTCGAGCGAGCAGATGGAGACGACCTCGGGGCTGCCGTTGGTCACGCGGCCCACGGCGTAGGGCACGAACTGCTGGCGCGTGGTGCCCCAGATGTCCTCGCCGATCCAGTTGGCCGCACCGGCCGGGCCGACGAAGTCGTGGTGATTGCCCAGCTCGGCCACGATGGCGTCGCTGTCGTCCACGGTGCCGGCCGCCTGCATGGCCTGGAACACCTGGTTGATCGCCGTATAGAAGAGCGGGCTGAAGGCGTTCATGGAGTCGCCGTAGGCCGCCTCGAACCGCTCCTGGTAGGCCTGCGCCTCGGGCAGCGAGCCATCGTACTCCATGTGCACGTACAGGCCTTCGGACGCCTCGTCCCCGGCCACGGCGAGGATGGCATCGGTGGCATCGCCGCCGGTGCGGATGATGTTGCCTTCAAAGCCCAGCTCGCGGAGCTGGCGCACCAGAAGGCCGGCGGTTTCCGGCGGGCTGCCGTCCAGCTCGAAGGTGTCGATGCCCTGGGCGATCTGCCGGGTGAGCAGCGGCACGAAGTCCATGCGGCCGCGTTCGTAGAAGTCGATGGCCGAGGCATCGGCACCGGCCTGCTCGTAGGCGGCGGCGATGTCGCCCTGCATGGACTGGCCGCTTTCGTCGTTGGGGAACAGCGCCCCGACGGTGGTGCCGCCAAGCTGGTTCACCACCCAGGAGATCTGCGGGTGGGCGTACACCTCCGTCGGCAGCACCGCGCGGAACACGTACGGGTGTTCGGGCGAGGCCGCTATCGGGGTGAAGGCACCGGTGATGGTGATGATCTGGTTTTCCGTCGCCATCGGCGCGATGGCCGCCAGCGGGGCCGAGCCGAGCGGGCCGACGATGAAGGCAGCCTCATCCTCGTAGATCAGGCGGTTCACCGCCGTCACCGCATCGTTGGGATTGTAGTGGCTGTCGTAGGGCACGATTTCGATGTCGTAGGTCTCGCCGTCGACCACCAGGCCACCGGCCGCGTTGAGATCCTCAACCGCCAGTTCCAGTGCGCCCTGCATGGCGAGCCCCCACGCAGCCCCGGCACCCGAAAGCGGTGCCACGAGCCCGACGGTCAGCGTTTCGGCATAGGCGGGCGAAGTGAGGGCGAGAGCAGAGACGCCGAGCGCCAACATACCGGCTTTCATGGTGTTCCTCCGTGTTTTGTCCCGCGTCGTAGGCTGCGCGGCGGACCCACTAATGATGAATTGACCGGCAGCCGTCAACTGTTAACAATACACCAATTGCGGGTCTCGCACGGATTTCGTCAACAGTCGGCAGCTTCCGCCACCGATTGTGGCGCCGGCAGGCCCCCAGGGAGGCAAGGGCGCAATGCGCGGAAACACTGGGTCTCATCGCTGGCGCTTGTACCAAACCGGCCACGCCAGCGGTCGGCCGTCGTGGCGGGGATGCGCGCAATGCAGACCCGCGCCGGCGCTGCCGGCAGGGCTCGCTACACCCGGTCGTGCCGGATGGCGCGACGACTGACCACCCCGCTACGGGACGGCGACCCAGTCGCCACCACACATCCAACAGCATGAAAGCATCCGGGAGGACCAATGCAGATCAAGGGCGGCCGTTTCATGGTGACAGGGGGCATTAGCCTCATCGGCTCGCATGTCACCGAACACCTGCTGGAGGCCGGCGCCGAAGAGGTGATCCTCTTCGACAACTACTCGCTGGGAACCACGGACATGATCGCGCACATCCTGAAGGACCCGAAGGTCCGCCTGGTGCGCGGCGACATCACCCGGATCAACGAGCTGTACGACGCGCTCGACGGCGTCGACGGCATCTTCGCCATCGCCGGGTTCCTCACCCTGCCCTTCGCCGCCAACCCCGCACTGGGGCTGACGGTGAATGCGCTGGGCCACGTCAACGTGCTGGAGGCGGCGCG
>JAGRLJ010000439.1 GCA_020441805.1 Rhizobiaceae bacterium | reverse complement strand
TGTCGCGCACCACGCCCTTGGGCTGTCCGGTCGTGCCGGACGTATAGAGCACATAGAGCGGGTCGGTGGCCTTGACCGGAACGCAGGCGACATCGGCCGCGCCCCTGGCCTTTATATCGGCCATTGCCGCACGATAGTCGATATCGCGGTCCTCGACCGTTTCCGCCGCGAGTTCGGGCCGTTGCAGCAGCAGGCAATGCGCCGGCTTGTGCCGGGCTTCCACGATCGCCTGATCGACCAGCGGCTTGTAGGCAACGACGCGGCCGGGCTCGAGGCCGCAGCTCGCCGTGACGATCAGTTTCGCCTGCGAATCGTCGATTCGGGTCGCCAGTTCATGCGCCGCAAATCCGCCGAACACCACCGAATGCACGGCGCCGAGCCGGGCGCAGGCCAGCATGGCGAACACCGCTTCCGGCACCATCGGCATATAGATGATCACGCGATCGCCCTTGCCCACGCCGAGCGCGCCGATGACGCCGGCAAGCGCCTTCACCTCCGCCAATGTCTCGGCATAGCTGTAGCTGCGCTGCACGCCGGCCATGGGGCTGTCATAGACGATCGCCTTCTGCTCGCCGCGACCGTCCCGGACATGGCGATCGATCGCATTGTGGCAGGTGTTGAGCTCGCCATCCGGATACCACCGGCCATAAACGCCGACCTTCGCGTCGAAAACGGTATTCGGCGGCGTGATCCAGTCGATCGCCCTGGCGGCCTCGCGCCAGAAGCCTTCCGGATCGCCTTTCCAGCCGTCATAGATTTTCGCGTAAAGCTCCGACATTCTGTTCCTCCCGATCCTCCTGCCCCCGCGCGCGCCGGCGGCGGGTCCTTCCTTCGGCTTATATATGGACCAAATCGGAGACGTCAGGAAGTTCGACCATCGGCTTACGCCGTGCTCGGAAAAGGCTGGAATGCCCGGTCATTCTTGCCAATTGTCAGGTTCCGGCGAAAGGCATATCGTTCCGGCGCTGTCCTGATCGTCGGAGGGAAAAATGAACGCGCTTTCCAGGATCTGCTGGATATCGTCGCCGATCTATCTGCTGGTGGGAATGGCCTTCGGCATCTGGATGTCGGCGACGCAGGATCATTCGCTGGCGCCCGCCCATGCGCATCTCAATCTCATCGGCGGCGTGCTGATGGCGCTGTTCGGCACTTTCTACATGCTGGTGCCGGGCGCGGCCGCCACCATGCTGGCCAGGATACAGGTCGGGACCGCCCATCTGGCGGTCTGGTTCATGTTTCCGGGCATCATCATGGCGATCCAGCAGCGAGGCGAGGCGCTTGCCAAGGCCGGCTCCGTCCTCGGCATCCTCGCCGTCCTGCTCTTCGTGGTGATCGTGGCGCGGGCGCCGGCCGGCCGCTCAGCGTGATCCGAAGATCGCCGACCCGACCCTGACGCCGGTCGCGCCGAAGCCGATCGCCGTCTCGAAGTCGCCCGACATGCCCATGGAGAGCCGCGTGACGCCGCTCTCCCGGGCGAGCTTGCGCAGCAGCGCGAAATGCGGGCCGGGATTCTCGTCCGCCGGCGGAATGCACATCAGGCCCTCGATCGGAAGCCCGAGCCCGTCGCGGCAGAGGCTGACGAATTTTGCCGTGTCGTCCGGCGCGATTCCCGCCTTCTGCGGTTCGAGGCCGGTATTGACCTGCACATAGAGCCGCGGGCGCCGGCCCTGCCTGTCCATCTCCGCCTTGAGCGCACGGGCGATCTTCTCGCGGTCGACCGTCTCGATCACGTCGAACAGCGCCACCGCATCGGCCGCCTTGTTGGATTGCAGCGGCCCGATCAGATGCAGTTCGACACCGTCATGTTTCGCGCGCAGCGCCGGCCATTTGCCCTGCGCCTCCTGCACCCGGTTCTCGCCGAAGACCCGATGGCCGGCCGCGAGCACCGGTTCGATATCCGGCGCGGCGAATGTCTTGGTCACCGCGACGAGCGTGGCCTCGTCCGACCGACCCGCCTCGCGCGCGGCCTTCGCCATTCTCGACCTGATCTCTTCGTAGCGCTCCAGAACCGTCATTTCACACCTCTCGTCTCGCCCTCTTCCTAGTGCTTCGCGCGCCGAATGCAAGCGGCGCGGAACTTGACGCGAGCGACCTTTCATGATGAAGGTCGGCCCCAAAAATTTCGGAAATTCAGGGTTACCGACGAGAATGGCGACAGAACGTTACAATCCGCGCGAAGTCGAGCCGCGCTGGCAGAGGCACTGGGCCGAGAACAAGGTTTTCGAGACCCGCAACGACGATCCGCGCGAGAAATATTACGTCCTCGAAATGTTCCCCTATCCGTCGGGCCGCATCCATATGGGCCATGTCCGGAACTATGCCATGGGCGACGTCGTCGCCCGCTACAAGCGCGCCCGCGGCTATAACGTGCTGCATCCGATGGGCTGGG
>JAGRLJ010000438.1 GCA_020441805.1 Rhizobiaceae bacterium | reverse complement strand
GGGCCGCCCGATCCCATGATGATGCCGGTCCGCTCGTTGGAAATGTCGCTTTCCTCGACACCGGAATCGGCGATCGCCTGCAACATGGCGATATGGTTCCACTGACCGCCCTGGGACAGGAAGCGCGTGGCGCGGCGATCGACCATGCCGGTCGTGTCGAGATTCGGCTGGCCCCAGACCTGGCACTTGAAGCCGTGTTCGGCGAAATCCTCCGAATGGCTGATGCCGGATTTGGCATTTCTGAGGGATTCGGTGACTTCGGCGGCATTGTTGCCGATCGAAGACACGATTCCGAGGCCGGTGACAACGACACGTCTCATGGTTTCAGACCTTACCTATGTTCAAATTCTGGCGGGAGCGACGCGGAAGCCGCTCAGGCCGCCTTGTCCTTGGAGAGACCGACGCGCAGGTCGGTTGCCTGGTAGATGGTCTCGCCGTCCGCCTTCAGCCAGCCGTCGGCGGTGCCGAGAACCAACCGGCCCCGCATCACGCGCTTGAAGTCGATACCGTATTCGAGGAGTTTCACGTTCGGGCGGACCATGCCCTTGAACTTCACCTCGCCGGTCGAGAGCGCCATGCCGCGACCCGCCTCGCCGAGCCAGCCGAGGAAGAACCCGGTCAGCTGCCACATGCCGTCGAGCCCGAGGCAGCCCGGCATGATCGGATTGCCTTCGAAGTGACAGGGAAAATACCAGTCGTCCGGCCGCACATCGTATTCGGCGCGGATATAGCCCTTGTCGAAGGCGCCGCCGGTCTCGGAGATATCGGTGATGCGATGCACCATCAGCATGGGCGGCAAGGGTAACTGGGCATTGCCGGGACCGAACAGTTCTCCATGCGCGCAGCTCAGAATCTCCTCATAGGTATAACTGGATTTCTGGACCGGCATGGCGTGCTGTTTCCTCGCTCTGTGGTTTGTCGCCCCACGCTCGTGGTTCGCGGCGCGTGTTTTCGTGCCCGCCAATATAGGATCGATCCGGAAAAAGCCAACCGAAATAGCTCCATCCCCTGCACGATCGGCCGCATGCAGCCGAAAAGCTGTTGAAAGGCCGAAGTGGTCAGGTTATATCGTTGACAAAAATACTCCTATTTTTGACGACCGGAACCAGGCGCGCGCAATGGCGAATGACCATTCCAAGGAAACAGAGACCAGACTACGGCAGGCCGGATTGCGGCCGACACGCCAGCGCATGGCGCTTGCCGATCTCCTCTATGCCAAGGGCGACCGTCACCTGACCGTCGAGGAACTTCATGAGGAGGCGACGACGGCCGGCATCGACGTCTCGCTCGCGACCGTCTACAACACGCTGCACCAGTTCACCGAAGCACGGATGCTGCGGGTGCTCGCGGTCGAGGGCAACCGCACCTATTTCGACACCAACGTGTCCGATCATCACCATTTCTTCGTCGAGGGCCGCAACGAGGTGCTCGATATCCCGACCTCCAACATCTCGATCAGCAACCTGCCGGAAACCCCGGACGGCATGGAGATCGCCCATGTGGATGTCGTGATCCGCCTGCGCGAGAAGAAATAATCCCCTGTCCTACATCACATCGTCGGGATGCCGGCCCGGTCGCGCCTTGTAGACCGGGAATGTCCATCCGTAGCGAAGCGCCCCGCCGCGGATGATGAAGGCGGCGGCCATGGCGACGAGAAACGAGGCGATCTGGGTCAGGCCGATCATGTCGGCCGCGGTATAGACGGCCGCGCCGGTCATCGCCGCCGAAATATAGACCTCGGGCCTGAGCAGCACCGAGGGTTCGCCGGCAAGGATATCCCGCAATATGCCGCCGAAGGCCGCCGTCAGCATGCCGGTCACGATCGCGACGACGGGCGAGCCGGTCGCGGCCAGCCCCTTCGCCGCACCGAGCGCCGCATAGGCCGAAAGCCCGACCGCGTCGAGCCAGAGCAGCAGCCGGTAGCGCGATTCGAAGAGATGGGCGGTAAAATAGAGAATGATCGCGGCGGCGATGCAAACGAGCAGATAATTCGGGTTACGAACCCAGAAGACCGGCAATTGGCCGAGGATCAGGTCGCGGAACGTGCCGCCGCCGATCCCCGCCGCGGCGGCGAGGAAGATGAAGCCGATCAGGTCGAGCTGCTTGCGGCTGGCCGACAGCGCCCCCGTCGCCGCGAAGACGGCGATCGCCAGATAGTCGAGAAATTCGAGAATCGTCATTGGC
>JAGRLJ010000437.1 GCA_020441805.1 Rhizobiaceae bacterium | reverse complement strand
GAGGTCATGTATGGCGAGGTGCCGCCCTATTCCGTCGTCGTCGCTGGCTCCATGGCCTCCGGCAAGGCCATGGCCAATGGCGAGCCGGCGCCGAACCTCTACTGCGCCGTCATCGTCAAGCGCGTCGATGAGCAGACCCGCTCCAAGACCGGCATCAACGAATTGCTGCGCGACTGATCTCCCGCCGCGTTGACGCGCGGGCGCGCGCCGTGACAGATGTTGCGGCAAATCCGGGGAAGATCATGAAATATGCCTTGCCGCTGCTCGCCGTCCTCTGCTCGTCCTGTCCGCCGCCGGGCGCGTGGGCCGGCGAGCTTGTCGTGTCCTGGGCCGACACCGTCGAGCCCGACGCGCAACTGAAGGCTACCGTCGCCGAGTTGCGGCAAAGGGCGGCCGGCGGCAGGACCTCGAATCTCCGCAAGGTGGAAGCGCTGTTCGCGCCGAGGGTCAAGGTCTTCACGCGCAGCCTCGACCCCTTCCAGCCCTGGAATCCCGTGCGCGACCTGACCGGCGAATATCTGGCCGGCACCGCCGATGTCATGGTGGAGCAGGGCGAGCTCGCGGCCGGTCTGCCGGTGCCGGACTACCGGCTGGAAGCGATGAAGGTGCTGGCCGCGCTCGTGCCGGAAACCGGCGCTACCTTCGGCACGTTGCGGGAAGCGCCAGGCGCGGTCTGCGCGCCGGCGGTCTACAAGGTCGACCGCAAGAAGGCGCTCGCCTTTGCCCGGCGCTTCGAGAGCGATGCCTACAGCCTTCGCTTCCATCCCGTGGATGTGGTCCTGTCGCCCGCGCCGAAGGGCACGGACGGCCAGGTCGTTCCGGCCTATACGCTGATGATGTTCGACTACGATCCCGAGGCGCCGGAGGGCTGGGGGCTCTACGAGACGGCCGGCGGCGCGAAGGGCTATATGCGGGATCGCGAAGATGCGCTCGGCCTCTCCCAGAACCATGTCTGCTTCGGCAAGGTGGACGGCGAATATCGCATCACCGCCGTCTTCGGCTACGGGCTGTGATCATGGAGTCTGAACCGTCCCGGGCATGGTTCTTCTTCAGCCCGTCGGGCCGCGTATCCCGCAGGCCCTATGCGCTCGGCATCCTGTTCTGGTTCTCGCTGCAATTCGCCGCGATCGGACAGATGTTCGCGGGCGACCGGCAGAATTCGGACAGCCTGCTGGTGCTGAGCTTCCTCGCCCTGATGATCGTCGGGCTCGCGAGCGTCGTGTCGATGGTCATGCTGACGATCAAGCGGGTGCATGACATGGGCTATCCCGGCATTCTCGCCTTCGTCGTCTTCGTTCCGGTGGTGAGTTTCCTCGCGCTGGTCTGTTTTCTCTTCTGGCCGTCGGCGCCGCCCAACCCGTTCGGCCATGCGCCCAACCGGCCGAACCGGATGTGACGCCGCCGGGACCGATCCTCGGAAAGGCCCGTGACAGACAGCGGGCGATGGGCTATCGCTCTCGCATCATGACGACTGATCCGATTGCCAATCTCCGGACCTTGATCCGCTGCCCCTCCGTGACGCCCGCCGAAGGCGGCGCGCTTGCCGCGCTCACGGCCATGCTGTCTCCCCTCGGTTTCAGGACCGAGCGAATCGTCTCGCGGGACGAGAACACGCCCGATATCGAGAACCTCTATGCCCGGCTCGGAACGGAGGGGCCGCATCTGATGTTCGCCGGCCACACCGATGTCGTGCCGGCGGGCGACGAAGCGGCCTGGACGCATCCGCCCTTCGGCGCGGATATTGCCGACGGTATTCTCTACGGCCGGGGGGCGGTCGACATGAAGGGCGGCATCG
>JAGRLJ010000436.1:1374-2435 GCA_020441805.1 Rhizobiaceae bacterium | reverse complement strand
GCCTTCATCGGCGAGCCGCTGATGGCGGCCGGCGGCGTCATGCCGCCACCGGCCGGCTACTGGCAGGGGATCGAGGCGCTTTGCCGCAAATACGACATCCTGCTCGTCGCCGACGAGGTGATCTGCGGCTTCGGCCGCCTGGGCACGGCCTTCGGCTGCGAGCATTATGGTTTCACGCCGGATATCATGGTTGTTTCCAAACAGCTGACATCCTCCTACATGCCGCTCGCGGCCGTGGTCTTCACGGAGGCGGTCTATGACACCATCGCGGACAACACGGCGAAGATCGGCACGTTCGGCCACGGCTTCACCGCCTCGGGCCATCCGGTCGCCACCGCCGTCGGCCTGGAGAACCTCAGGATCATCGAGGAACGGGACCTCGTCGGCAACGCGGACCGTATGGGGCGGGTGTTCCAGAAGCGGCTGTCCGCGCTTGCCGGATATCCGCTTGTCGGAGAGGTTCGCGGGGTCGGCCTCATCGCCGGCATCGAGCTGGTCGCGGATAAGGCGACGCGCCGTCCCTTCGCAGCCGCCGGCCGCGCCGGCGCGCGCGCTTTCGCGGCGGCGCATGACCATGGTTTGGTGGTGCGGGCCATCGGCGACGTGATCGCGCTCTGCCCCCCGCTCATCATCGATGAGGGCCAGGTGCACGACCTGGTCGACCGTTTGCAGCGGGCACTGGACGACACCGCGCGCTGGTGCCTTGCCGAAGACCTGAACTAACGCCGCGAGGAGGATGACGTGATCTACGAACAGCCGAGATTTATGCCCGCGGGCGACAGATACCTGCTCATCGAGTTCGGGAACGAGATGAACCTCGACCTCAATTTCATGGCGCAGGGGCTGGCTTCAGCCGCCGAGGCTGAAAACATCCGGGGCGTGATCGAAACCGCCCCCTGCTTCGCCTCGCTTCTGGTCCATTACGAGCCCTCGCTTATCGGGTATGACGATGTCGTGCGGGAATTCTCCCGGCTTGCCGCCTCGCTCGGCTCGTCCGAGGACATCGAACTGGAAAGCCGACTCTTCTACCTGCCGGCGCTCTATCTCGATCCGTGGACGAA
>JAGRLJ010000436.1:0-1243 GCA_020441805.1 Rhizobiaceae bacterium | reverse complement strand
GCCTCGCTTGGTTTCTGGCCCGGCCTGCCGTTCCTCATGCCGCTCGATCCGCGTGCGCGCCTCACCGCGCCGAAATACAATCCACCGCGCACCAACACGCCGCAGGGCGCGATCGGCCTCGGCGGGGCCGCGAACTCGATCTATCCGGTCGCCACGCCGGGCGGATACCAGATCTTCGCGCGCACACCCGTTCCCATCTGGGATTCGACCGGCCGGCGCCCGGCCTTCGGCGGCGGCCTGTGCCTGTTCCGGCCGGGAGACCGCATCCGCTTCGTACCCGTGACGCGGGAGGAATATGACGCCACCGAGGCGGCGGTGAACGAGGAACGCTACGATTACACCATCGTCGAGTACCAGAAATTCGTGGTGCGCAGCTACAACGGCTGGGTCGCGAAGGTCGGCGCCGGCGCAACGACGGGAGCAACGGCATGATCAAGGTTCTCAAAGCCGGTCTCGAAACCTCGATCCAGGATTATCCGGGCCGCATCGGCTACTGGAACCAGGGATTTCCGCCCTCCGGTCCGATGGATAGCTGGTCCTTCCGCATGGCCAATGTGCTTGTCGGCAATGCGCCGGGCGCGGCGGGCCTGGAATGCCAGCTTCTCGGCCCGACACTGGAATTTGCCGCCGATACGGTGATCGCCGTGGCCGGAGCGGACATGCGCCCGTCGCTGGACGGCGAAGCCTTGCCGATGTGGCGGTCGCTGGCCGTGAAGGCCGGGCAGACGCTGGCGCTCGGCGCGGCGCGGGTCGGCGCGCGGAGCTATATCGCGGTTGCCGGCGGTTTCGACAATCCGCAGATGCTCGGCTCGCGGTCCACCTTCAACAAGGCGGGCGTCGGCGGCATCGAGGGCCATTCCGTCAAGCCGGGGCAGGTGCTGCCGGTCGCGGCGGCCGAGGGAACGCCGGGACTTCTCGTCCCCGAGGCGCATCGTCCCGATATCCGCACGGACCGCAGCTGGAGCATCGAGGTCTGCGCCGGCCCCAATGACGACTGGATCGATGCGGCCGGCCAGGAGCGCTTCCTCACATCGGCCTGGACGCTCTCGGCAAAATCCGACCGCACGGGTTTCCGTCTGGAGGGACCGGAATGGACCTTTGCGGACAAGGCCTACAACAAGCCCAAGGAACATGGCTCGCTGCCGTCCAATATCATCGACCACGGCTATCCCATGGGGGCGATCAACCTTGCGGGGCAGACGCCGATCATCCTCGTCAACGACGGTCCGTCGATGGGCGGCTT
>JAGRLJ010000088.1:5005-13837 GCA_020441805.1 Rhizobiaceae bacterium | reverse complement strand
AGCCAGTCCGACCCCTTGACGGTGTCGTACATATGCCATTGCCAGCTGTCGGGCGTCATGTTCTTGAGCGAGGCGGCGATGCCGCCCTGCGCGGCGACGGTATGCGAGCGCGTCGGGAAGACCTTGGTGATGCAGGCCGTCTTGAAGCCCTGCTCGGCCATGCCGAGGGTGGCGCGCAGCCCCGCGCCGCCGGCCCCGACCACGACCACGTCATAGGCGTGATCGACATAGGTGTAGGCCTTGCCATTGGCCGCAGGAGAAGGGGAAGATGCCATGACGTTTATCCTGCGAAGCCGGTCTTGAGGACGGCGAACAGACAGAGCGCGCCCACGATGACGGTGAAGAAGGTGTTGAGCATCAGAAGGGCGACCTTCCGGAACTCGTTGTGAACGTAATCCTCGATGATGACCTGCATGCCGAGCCGCATATGGAACAGCGCCGAGATGACGGTGAGGCCCATCAGCACCGCCACGAGCGGGCTCGACAGCGCCGCGCGGACCTCCTCGTAGGGCGCGCCGTTGTAGCGGACGAGGAAGCAGAGGAAGAAGCCGATCAGCGGCACATTAGCGACGGCGGTTAACCGCTGGCGCCAGAAATGATCGGTGCCTTCCTTGGCGGAACCGAGGCCGCGAACCTTGCCGAGGGGCGTGCGCATATCCATCGTCGTTCTCCTCAGCGGGCCATGTAGCCGGCGATCCAGATCAGGATCGTGATGACCGGGGCGGCGGCGAAGGAAATCTTCGCCATGCGGGTGGTGAAATGCTTCTCGAAGCCGTAGCCCAGGTCCCACATCAGGTGCCTGAGGCCGCCCAGGACATGCTGGACCAGCGCCCAGGTGAAGCCGAACAGCACGATGCGGCCGATCCACGAACCGAAGATCCAGTTGACGGTCTCGAAATAGGCCGGGCCGGTGGCCGCCGCGATCAGCCACCAGGCAACCAGCACCGTGCCGAAATAGAGCGCGCCGCCGGTGATGCGGTGGACGATCGAGCTCATCATCGTCGGTATGGGCCGATAGATCTGTAGATGGGGGGACAGGGGCCGGTTCTTGACCGTATTTGCCATGTAGGGACCTCCGGAAGGCAGGCAGGGCCGCCGCAAGCGCGGCGCGCCGGCGCAATGAGAGGGGTTCTGTTGCATTGCGTCAAAACGGTGTTTAATCGCCGGATTGCGCCACGACAAGCCCTCCAGGGGAACGATGCGGCATTAAATCGATTTTTATTCCGGGGCTTAGAGCCTTTTATTATGAAACGGAAGCAGTTCCACCGGAGCGGCTTTTCCTCGGGGCGGAGGCGGTCGGCGATTCATGCCGCTTGCGGATTTGCCCGGCAAATCCGCGGGAAGGCCGGCGGAAGCGGCCGCGCCGTCCTGGAGAGCGTCGGCGGGCGACACCACCTGTCCCATTTTACAACACATTGACTTCGCTCGCCTTTTCGTTAACCCTTCGTTAACCCGCGCCGCCGCCCCAGGCGGCCGAAATAAGGAGAACGGACATGTCGAAGTTCACCGGCTCCGCGCTTGCGCTCCTCCTCGTCCTTTCGCTCGCGCCGGCCGAGCCGGCTTCGGCCGGCGAGCGCTGGACGCATCGCCTCGCCAAGCATCCCGCCATGCGGATGATCGACCGCGATACCCGGCATCACGACGGCCGCAAGCTGAGGATCGTGTCCCGCAACGTCGTCGTGGTGAAGGTCGACGGCGATTCCCGCCGCCATCGACGGCATCGGCCGGCCGATAGCTATTCGGGCGATGTCGTGATCGATATCCGCAACGGCGTCGGCCGATGGTCCTATGGATCGCTCAGCGAACGTATCGCATCGGCCGACGTCGCGCCTTCGGCGAAAATCGTCGATGTCGGGACGCTGAAGGCCGGCAGCGCCTGCGACATGCAGGCCGGCGTCTGCGTGATCAAGCCCTGAAGACGCTTATCCTGAAAACGCTCGGGCCGGCGGAAGAATCGCGTCGATCGCCTCGATGAGGCGGTCGCATTCCTCCTCCGTGCCGATGGATATGCGCAGGAAATCCGAGATCCGCGGCTTGGCGAAATGCCGGACCAGGATCGAGCGGTCCCTGAGGGCCTCTGCCAGATCGGCGCCGCTGCGCGCCGGATGGCGGGCAAAGACGAAATTGGATTGCGACGGCAGCACCTCGAAGCCGCGCTGGCGCAATCCGCCGCCGACGCGCTCGCGCGATGCGATCACCCGCTTCCGCGTCTCGTCGAACCACGCCTCGTCCTCGATGGCGGCGGTGGCGCCGGCCTCGGCGAGACGGTCCAGCGGATAGGAATTGAAGCTGTCCTTCACCCGCTCCAGCGCATCGATCAACGGACGCTGTCCGATGGCGTAGCCGACACGCAGGCCCGCCAGCGAGCGCGACTTGGACAGGGTGTGGATCACCAGCAGGTTCGGATATTTGCGGGTCAGCGGGATCGCCGTCTCGCCGCCGAAATCGATATAGGCCTCGTCGATCACCACCGGCTGGCCGGGATGGGCGGCGACCAGCGCCTCGATGTCGGCGAGCGGCAGTCCGATGCCGGTCGGCGCATTGGGATTGGGCAGGATGATCGCGCCGCAGGACCGGTCGTAGTCCGCCAGGCGGATGCCGAAATGCGCGTCCAGCGGCACGGCGACGGAGGCGATGCCGTAGAGCAGGCAATAGGCCGGATAGAAGCTGTAGGTGATGTCGGGATAGAGCAATGGCCGGTCATGCTTGAGCAGGGCCTGGAACGTATGCGCCAGCACCTCGTCGGAACCGTTGCCGACGAAGACGTCCTCGACGGGCACGCCGTAGCGCCGCGCGATCGCGCCGCGCAGCCGCGACGATGCCGGATCGGGATAGAGCCGCAGCCGGTCGCCCGCTTCCGCCGCGATCGCGGCGATCGCCTTCGGCGAGGGGCCGTAGGGATTCTCGTTGGTGTTGAGCTTGACCAGGTCGCCGATCTTCGGCTGTTCGCCGGCAATATAGGGATGCAGGGTCGAAACGACGGGGGACCAGTATTTGCTCATCGGGCCATGACCTCAATTCTTCCGTGTCGCGACATAATCCGCGAGCGCCGCCAGCATCGCCGCCTTTTCGCCATGCGGCGCGAGCAGCGCGTTGGCCTCCTCGATCAGGCCGGCGAGCCGCGCCCGCGTCCACGCGATGCCGTGGATCGAGGGCAGGGTCTTCTTGCCCCGCCCGGCATCCTTGCCCGCCGCCTTGCCGAGCGTGGCGCTGTCGGCGGTCAGGTCGAGCAGGTCGTCGCGGAGCTGGAAGGCCAGACCGACGATTTCGCCGAAACGCCGGAGCCGTGCGCGTTGCTCCGGCGCGGCGCCCGCGAGGATCGCGCCCGCCTCGCAACCGAAGCGGATCAGCGCGCCGGTCTTCATCCGTTGCAATTCGACGATCTCGTCTTCGGCGAGCGCGCGGCGCTCGGCCTCCAGGTCGAGTGCCTGTCCGCCCGCCATGCCGCCCGGCCCCGCGGCCCGCGCCAGCGCCAGGACCAGTTCCATCTTCACCGCCGGCGGCAGCTTCGTCTCCGGCGCGGCGAGGATGTCGAAGGCATAGGTCAGCAGGCCGTCGCCGGCGAGGATCGCCGTCGCCTCGTCGAATTTCCGGTGCACCGTCGGCTGGCCGCGCCGCATGTCGTCATCGTCCATGGCCGGCAGGTCGTCGTGGATGAGGGAATAGCAATGGACGCATTCGAGCGCGGCCGCCACGCGCAGCGCCGCCTCGGCATCGCCGCCGAGAAGGGCGGCGCTTTCGATCACCAGCGCCGGACGCATCCGCTTGCCGCCGTTGAGAACGCCGTGGCGCATGGCCGCGACCAGCCGGGCGGGCCGCGCCGTCTCGTCGGAACGCGGCGCATCCGACAGCAGTTCACCCAGCATCCGCTCCACGGATGCCGCCTGCCTGCCCAGCCTCTCGAGAAAATCGTCTTCGCCCATGCCGGGCTCTTTGGCATGGCGCCAACCGGCTTGCAACCGGGCCGCGGGGCGGGCGTTAACAATTCGCCGCCAAAAAGCTGGTCTTGATGCATCCCGCAGTCTATGAGACTTTCCGAGGATGATGGGACATGCCGAGGCCTTGATTGGACATCGCCCCCGATACGACGCTGCTGGACCGGCCAGCCGGCCCCGCCGCCGATGAGAAACCCATGCGCCGCTGGTTGAAACGGCTCCTCAAATGGGCGGTGGCGCTCGTGCTGCTGCCCTATGTCCTGATCCTCGTCTATGCGGTCGATTTCGTGCGGCCGGTTTCCACGCTGATGCTCTGGGACCTCGTCACGCTCAGGGGCTACGACCGGCGCTGGGTGGAGTTCGAGGAGATCGCGCCGGTGCTCGTCCAGTCGGTGATGGTGTCGGAGGACGGGCAGTTCTGCAATCATTTCGGCGTCGACATGACGCAGCTGAAAGGCGTGGTGCAGGATGCGCTCGACGGCGAGTCGACGCGCGGCGCCTCGACGATCCCGATGCAGGCCGCCAAGAACCTGTTCCTGTGGAATGGCCGGTCCTTCCTCCGCAAGGGCCTCGAACTGCCGCTCGCCATCGGCGCCGATGCCGTCTGGTCCAAGAAGCGGATGATGGAAATCTATCTCAACATCGCCGAATGGGGGCCGGGCATCTACGGCATCGAGGCGGCGGCCCAGCACCATTTCCGGATTTCCGCGAGGAAGCTGAACAGGAAGCAGGCGGCGCTGCTCGCGGTCTCCCTGCCCAATCCGATCACCCGCGTCGCCTCCAGGCCGTCGCGTGGCATGACCCGGCTCGCCGCCCTGATCCAGCGCCGGGCGCGCGCCTCCGGCGCATATATCAAATGTCTTTATGACTGACGACAAATCTATTCATTTGGCCTCGGGCGCGCCCTGCCGTAGCATTCCCCGAAACACCGGAGGGAGTCCATGGCGCCGCTGAAGCTCTATGTCGGCAACAAGAACTATTCGTCCTGGTCGATGCGGCCCTGGCTGGCGCTGAAGGCGGCGGGCGTGGATTTCGAGGACGAGCTGGTGCGCTTCGACTTCCCGGCGGGCAATCCCGCCATCAAGGCGCTCAGCGAGGGCGGGACCGTGCCGGTGCTCGAACATGACGGGCTGCGGATCTGGGAATCGCTCGCCATCGTCGAATATGTCGCCGAGCTTTTCCCCGACAAGCGGTTCTGGCCGGCCAACCGCCGGGACAGGGCCATGGCCCGTGTCTGTTGCTGTGAAATGATTGCCGGCTTCCGGGCCCTTCGCAGCGCGGCCCCGATGAACCTGCGCTATCCCAGGAAGAAGCTCGCCGTCGGCGACGACGTGGAGGCCGATATCCGCCGCATCCAGGCGATCTGGAACGGCCATGCCGGCCGCGGCGGCGGCCCGTTCCTGTTCGGAGCCTTCTCGACCGCCGACGCTTTTTTCGCGCCCGTGGTCGCCCGCTTCGATTCCTACATGCTGGTGGACGACCCCGCCACGCTCCGCTACATGGACGCCGTGAAGAACCATCCCGCTTGGAAGGCCTGGGCGGCGGATGCGGCCAGGGAGCCGTGGATCATACCCGAGGACGAGGTCTGAGACCGGCGGTCCCGCATTCTCAACATTTTTTGCCGGGGGTACTGGTCAAGCCGGGAGTCCTTCTGTATAAGCCCGGCAAATTTTCCGGAAAGACCCGCTTTCTCGTCCGGCCTCGCGGGCCGACGGCGAGGTTTTGACGGGATAGAGATTGGAGTTTCAAATGGCAGTTCCGAAAAGAAAGACCAGCCCGTCGCGTCGTGGCATGCGCCGTTCCGCCGATGGCCTCAAGGCCCCGACCTATGTCGAGGACAAGAACTCCGGCGAACTTCGCCGCCCGCATCATATCGATCTGAAGACCGGCATGTATCGCGGCCGCCAGGTCCTGACGCCGAAGGAAAACGCCTGATCCATCGGGCGGATGCCAAGAAATTCAAACGGGCTGGCAGCGATGCCGGCCTTTTTGATGTCCGGCCATCCTGCCGGCATTTCATATTCCATCTTTCTGCCACGCCCGATCTGCACTAAGAAACAGCGATCCGAACATCCGAGGAGTTCCCATGGCCGCCATTCCGCTGATGCTGATCCCCTTCATCCTCTACAATCTGGCGATGCTGGGCGCTTTCGGCAGCGGCGGCATCGCCGCGCTCGACGGCACGGTGACCAGCGTGGCCATGATGTCCGGCGCCACATGGACCATGTCGCTCGGCGACCTCTTCATCGTCATCAGCCTGATGATCCTGTTCCTGGAGATATTCAAGGCGACGCGACGCTCGTCGGCGGCGCTGCTCGACCACCTGTTCTCGATGGCGCTTTTCATCGTCTTCCTGGTGGAGTTCCTGCTGGTGCAGGGCGCGGCGACCCAGATTTTCTTCATCCTGATGCTGATCAGCCTCGTCGACGTGATCGCCGGCTTCACCGTCTCGATCAAATCGGCCTCGCGGGACGTGGCGATCGGGCTTTAGTTCAGGCTGTTCGCGGCGTCGAAGTCCGTCACATCTTCTCGATCTTGGCCTGGAGCGCGCGCAACTGCTCCTTGAGCTCCTCGATATCCCTGGATTCCGACTTCTTCGGCTCGTCCTTCTGCGCCGCCGCGCCGAAGGGGGTGAAGACCTCCATCGCCTGCCGGAAGATCTCGGTATTGCGCTTGATCTGCTCTTCCATCATCTGCATCGGAATTTGCAGGTTCTTGGCGAGCGGCGTATCGCCGAGCGTCTTGGCCATATGCTCTCGGATCTGGCTCTGCTGCTCGCCGAAGGCATGCATCGACTGCTCGAGATAGGACGGCACGAAAGTCTGCATCTGGTCGCCGTAATAGGAGATGAGCTGGCGGAGGAAGGAAATCGGCAGCAGCGTGTTGCCGTTCTTGGATTCCTGCTCGAAAATGATCTGGGTCAGGACAGAATGGGTGATATCCTCGCCGCTCTTGGCGTCCTGAACCGTGAAATCCTCTCCCCGCTTCACCATCTGGGCGAGATCGTCGAGCGTCACATAGGTGCTCGTTCCGGTATTGTAGAGCCGCCGGTTCGCATATTTCTTGATGACCGTCTGTCCGTCGTTTTTCGCCATTTGGTTCCTCCTGACAGCGCACAGTTCGGCAACTGGTTCGCGCCCCCTCTCCCCGGCGCGATGAAAGTGTAAGCGGAAAACCCCCGCAAATACAATCGATTTGTGCAATGCGGCGATTTCGGCCGATTTTTCTTGCGCAACAATTCGCAGTGCGGAAAGATGGCGCGACCCCGAGCCGGGCCGCCATCGCACCGCAACACGATCCGGAACGAAGCGCAGCCCGAGCCAGGTTCAACGTCCCAAGTCGCATTGACAAATGCACCGGCGCTTTGTCACTGTCCGGAAAAACCCATTGCGGAGGAAATGCCATGTCCAGCCCCTCTATCGTCATCGCCAGCGCCGCGCGCACCGCCGTCGGCGCGTTCAACGGCTCCTTCGCCAATACGCCCGCCCATGAGCTGGGCATCACCGTGATCAACGGCGTGCTGAGCCGCGCCGGCGTCGATGCGTCGGAGGTGAACGAGGTCATTCTCGGCCAGGTGCTGCCGGCCGGCGAAGGCCAGAACCCGGCGCGCCAGGCCGCCGTCAAGGCCGGCATTCCGATCGAGGCCACGGCGATGGGCATCAACCAGCTCTGCGGCTCGGGCCTGCGCGCGGTGGCGCTCGGCATGCAGCAGATCGTCGGCGGCGATTCCGATATCGTGGTTGCCGGCGGCATGGAATCCATGTCGATGGCGCCGCATTGCGCGCATCTGCGCGGCGGGGTGAAGATGGGCGATTTCAAGATGATCGACACGATGATCAATGACGGCCTGACCGACGCCTTCCACGGCTATCATATGGGCATCACGGCGGAAAACGTCGCCCGCCAGTGGCAATTGACCCGCGACGAGCAGGATGCCTTCGCCGTTGCGTCGCAGAACAAGGCGGAGGCCGCGCAGGCCGCGGGCCGGTTCGGCGACGAGATCGTGCCGGTGACGATCAAGGGCCGCAAGGGCGATACGATCGTCGACAAGGACGAATATATCCGCATCGGCGCCACGCTCGACCAGATGACCAAGCTGCGCCCCGCCTTCGACAAGGAAGGCACCGTGACCGCCGGCAACGCCTCGGGCCTCAATGACGGCGCCGCCGCCGTGCTGCTGATGACCGAGGAGAATGCCGGCAGGCGCGGCATCGCCCCGCTCGCCCGCATCGTCTCCTGGGCCACCGCCGGCGTCGATCCCAAGATCATGGGCACCGGCCCGATCCCGGCCTCGCGCAAGGCGCTCGAAAGGGCCGGCTGGTCGATCAACGATCTCGATCTCGTCGAGGCCAACGAGGCCTTCGCCGCGCAGGCCTGCGCGGTCAACAAGGATCTCGGCTGGAATCCCGACATCGTCAATGTCAATGGCGGCGCGATCGCGATCGGCCATCCGATCGGCGCATCCGGCGCCCGCGTGCTCAATACCCTGCTGTTCGAGATGAAGCGCCGCTCGGCCAAGAAGGGCCTGGCCACGCTCTGCATCGGCGGCGGCATGGGCATCGCCATGTGCGTCGAAGCCATGTGACGAACGGCATACCGAGTTGAAATGTGCCCCGCGGGGCAAGTGGAGGAGGGACGACCATGGGTAAAGTGGCACTGGTGACGGGGGGCAGCCGGGGCATCGGCGCGGCGATCGCGATCGCGCTCAAGAATGCCGGTTACAAGGTGGCGGTGAATTACGCCGGCAACGAGGAGGCGGCCGCCGCCTTCACCAAGGCGCATGGGATTCCCGCCTATAAATGGGACGTCTCGAGCTACGAGGCCTGCCAGCAGGGGATCGCCCGCGTCGAGGGCGATCTCGGCCCGATCGAGGTCCTGGTCAACAATGCCGGCATCA
>JAGRLJ010000088.1:0-4943 GCA_020441805.1 Rhizobiaceae bacterium | reverse complement strand
ACCGGCCTGTTCAACATGACGCATCAGGTCTGGGGCGGGATGCGCGACCGGTCCTTCGGCCGCATCGTCAACATCTCGTCGATCAATGGCCAGAAGGGCCAGATGGGCCAGGTCAACTATTCCGCCGCCAAGGCCGGCGATATCGGCTTCACCAAGGCGCTCGCCCAGGAAGGCGCCGCCAAGGGCATCACGGTCAACATCATCTGCCCGGGCTATATCGGCACCGAGATGGTTCGCGCCGTGCCGGAAAAAGTGCTGAACGAGCGCATCATTCCGCAGATCCCCGTCGGCCGCCTCGGCGAACCGGAGGAAATCGCCCGCTGCGTGGTCTTCCTCGCCGCGGACGATGCCGGCTTCATCACCGGCTCGACGATCTCCGCCAATGGCGGCCAGTACATGGCGTGAGCCCCGGCCGGCGCATTCGGACACCGAGCGGCGCCCGCAAGGGCGCCGTTTTCGTTCAGCGGACACGGTAGCGCGATTGCACCAGACCCGACGGATAGGCGCGCGTCTCGTCATGGGCGAGACTGACATCCGCCGGCAGGGCGCCGAACAGCGGCAGTCCCGCGCCGAGCAGGACCGGAACGCGGGTTATGACCATATCGGCGATCAGCCCTTCCCGCAGGAAGGACTGGATCACCTTGCCGCCATCGACATGGACGCGGCTCCAGCCCCGCTGCGCCAGCGCCGCCATCAGGTCGCCCGGCGCAAGCCGGGAAATCTCGACCGCCTTCCGGATATCGCCGCGCAAGGCCATGTCATCGAGCGTATGACTCAGCACGATCGTCGGCCTCGAATAGGGCCAGGTCTCGAATTCGAGCGCTTTCTCGAAGGAATTGCGCCCCATGACCAGTCCGTCGATGGATTCGATGAACCCGTCATAGCCATAGTTCTCGCCGGGATCGGTCTCCAGGCCCGGCAGCCAGTCGATAGCGCCATCCCGCCGGGCAATGAAGCCGTCGAGGCTCGTGGCGATGAAGACATGGCCGGTCGTCATGGATTCCCGCTCCGCCAATATGGTTAAAAATCTATTAAAACTCAATATGTTGCGATGAACAAACCGGGAAACCCGTCCCGGTTCCGATTCGTCAGCGATTCGTTCTCCTTCCGATCCGGCAAAGAAACGGCGCCCGAAGACGCCGCAAGCTACCGGAAGGCCGGACCTGAAACTGTCAGCGGCAACGCGCTTCGTGCAGACGGCCGCGACGGTCCCTGTAGACGCAATAGCCCGGGCGCTTGGCCTTGCTGACGAATGCCATGGTGACGCCGCCGATCACGGCACCAGCCACCACAGCCGTGGCCTTGCCGGTCACGACGCCGCCGATCACGGCGCCGGTGGCGGCGCCCAGCGTGACATTTTTCTCGGTCCGCGTGCAGGAGGCGAGCGCCAGGGGTGCGACGAGCAGGAAGGCGATGATGATATTCTTCATGAGGCGGATCCTTTCTGCACTAGATTCGTCCCATAAGGACGAGAATGAGGACGATGATCAGAACGAGCCCGAGGCCACCCGAGGGGCCATAGCCCCAGCCGCGGCTATAGCCCCAGCTCGGTATCGCGCCGATCAGCAACAGGATGAGGACGATGATCAAGATTGTCCCGAGCATGGAAGGCTCCGTTCGCTGGTTTCGAATTGAACAGATCGGTAACGCCGAACATCGCGGCCCGGTTCCGAACAACGATCCGGCAAGGGTTTTCCAAGGGTCGACGAAAGCGATCCGGCCGCTATGGTTAAAAATATCTTATACGACTATATATAGTGGAGAACGAAACGGGAAACCGTGCCGCGACATGATTCGTCAGTGATTCGTTCCAATTTGGTTCAGGGTCTGGCCAGGCGGCGTGCCGAAAACTGGAAAGACAGCGTTTACAGCTTATTAACCATGATTTCAGGTCCCGTTTGACGATCTTCCGGACCGGTTTTCGCCGATCGGGCCTCCATCGCGCCGATCGGCGCGACCGATTCAGCATATGGCCGGGAAAAAACCATGACCCACAAGATTTTGTGGGAAACAAAACGAGAACGATAAAGAGTCTTCGATTCGTCGCCGATTCGTTCTGAACCTGTTCCGAAATCGGTCACGGCGGGAAAATCACGGTTAACGGCTTGTTTCCGGCGACCTCCGTCGCCAAATGGAGCCTGCCCCGGCCGTTACCTTGCAATTGCCGGCAAGCGGATGCATGGATGATCGCCCGGCCACGACGCCGCGTCAGAACCGAACTGGACTGGACCTCCTTTTTGAAATCCGATCCCCTGACCTTGAGCGGTCGCGGCGTGACCGCGGTGCTCGGCCCCACCAATACCGGCAAGACCCATTACGCCATCGAACGCATGGTCGCCCACGCCTCCGGCGTGATCGGCCTGCCGCTCCGGCTCCTCGCCCGGGAGGTCTATGGCCGGCTGGTGGACAGGGTCGGCGCGGCCAGCGTCGCGCTGGTCACCGGCGAGGAGAAGATCGCCCCGCCCAATGCCCGCTTCTCGGTCTGCACCGTCGAGGCGATGCCGGAGGAGACGAAGGCCGCCTTCGTGGCGATCGACGAGGTCCAGCTCGCCGCCGATTTCGAACGCGGCCATGTCTTCACCGACCGTATCCTGCATCTGAGAGGCCGCGAGGAAACGCTGCTGCTGGGTGCCGCGACCATGAAGCCCATCCTCACCCAGATCCTGCCGGGCATCGAGGTGGTCGAGCGACCGCGCCTGTCGCAACTCTTTTATGCCGGCTACAAGAAGATCACCCGCCTGCCGCACCGATCGGCCATCGTCGCCTTCTCGGCCGACGAGGTCTATGCCATCGCCGAGCTGGTCAAGCGCCAGCGCGGCGGCGCCGCCGTCGTCATCGGCGCGCTCTCGCCGCGCACCCGCAACGCCCAGGTCGCGCTCTATCAGGCGGGCGATGTCGATTATATCGTCGCCACCGACGCGATCGGCATGGGGCTCAATCTCGATGTCGACCATGTCGCCTTCGCCCAGGACCGCAAGTTCGACGGCTTCCAGTACCGCAATCTCAACGCCGGCGAGCTCGGCCAGATCGCCGGCCGCGCCGGCCGCCACATGCGCGACGGCACATTCGGGGTCACCGGCCAGACGCGGCCGTTCGACGACGAGCTCGTGCGCCGTATCGAGGGCCATGAATTCGACAATGTGAAGGTGATGCAGTGGCGCTCGAAAGCATTGGATTTTTCCTCGATCGACGCGCTTCGCGCCTGCCTCGACACCGCCCCGCGCCTGCCCGGCCTGACCAAGGCCCTGCCGGCGGACGACTATCAGGCGCTTGAGCACCTGGCGCGCTATCCCGACGTTTTGGACCTTGCCACGACGCGCGAAAGGGTGGAAAAGCTCTGGGAGATTTGCGCGCTGCCCGACTACCGCCGGATCACGTCGCTACAGCATTCGGATCTCGTCGCGGCGATCTACCGGGATGTGGTGCGCCGCGGGGCGGTGGATGAGAGCTTCGTCGCCGAACAGGTCCGCCGCGCCGACCGCACGGATGGCGAGATCGACACGCTCTCGGCGCGTATTGCGCAAATCAGGACTTGGACCTATGTGTCCAACCGGCCAGGCTGGCTTGCGGATCCGGCGCACTGGCAGGAAAGAACGCGTGAAATCGAGGATCGCCTCTCGGACGCGCTGCATGAAAGGTTGACCCAACGCTTCGTGGATCGCAGGACATCTGTGCTCATGAGGCGCCTGAGAGAGAATGCTATGCTGGAAGCGGAAATCAGTGTGAATGGCGATGTCTTCGTCGAGGGGCATCATGTGGGGCAGCTTTCCGGTTTCCGGTTCACGCTGGCCCCTGGTGCCGAGGGGCAGGACCTGAAGGCGGTGGAGAACGCCGCCGGCAAGGCGCTGGCGCTGGAATTCGAGGCGCGCGCCGCGCGCATGCACGCGGCCGGCAACGGCGACCTCGCGCTGACCAGCGAGGGCATCGTGCGTTGGCTCGGCGAGCCCGTGGCGCGGCTGACCTCGTCCGATCATGTGATGCGTCCGCGCGTGGTGCTGCTGGCCGACGAGCTCCTGTCCGGCCATGCGCGCGAGCATGTGCAGGCCCGCGCCGAGCGTTTCGTCAACCACCACATCGCCACCGTGCTCAAGCCGCTGGACGACCTGACCCGCGCCGAGGACCTCCAGGGCATCGCCAAGGGCCTGGCCTACCAGATCGCCGAGAATCTCGGCGTGCTCTTCCGCCGCGATGTCGCCGACGACGTCAAGGCGCTCGACCAGGACGGCCGCGCGTCGCTCAGGAAATACGGCATCCGCTTCGGCGCCTATCATGTCTTCATGCCCGCGCTGCTCAAGCCGGCTCCGGCCGAGCTGATCACCCTGCTCTGGGCACTCAGGAACGATGCGATGGACAAGCCCGGCTATGGCGACCTGATCCCGGCGCTGGCCGCCGGCCGCACCTCGATCGTCACCGACCAGTCCTTCGAGCGTAACTTCTATCGGCTCGCCGGCTTCCGTTTCCTCGGCAAGCGCGCGGTGCGCATCGATATCCTCGAACGGCTCGCCGACCTCATCCGTCCGCTCCTGCAATGGAAGCCAGGATCGCCGACACGGCCGGACGGCGCCTATGACGGCCGCCGCTTCATCGCGACGCCCGCCATGCTCTCGATCCTCGGCGCCACGGCCGACGACATCGAGGAAATCCTCAAGGGCCTGGGCTATCGCGCCGACAGCGTGACCGCCGCCGAGGCAGCGGCGCATCTTACCTCTACCGCGCCGCCGCCGGCCGTCCCCGAATCGGCGGCAGAAGAAAGCCAGCCGGCGACAGAAAGCATCGACGCGACGGCGGAAGCCGAGATCGAGGGCCGCGCCGAGGAGGCCGTGCAAGAGGTCAAGGCGGAGGCGCAAGTCGAAGTCGAAGCGGTCGAGACGGCGACGGAAAGCACCGGGGTCGAGACCGACGCCGTGGCGCCAGCTGGGACACCGGCGATCGAGGAACAGCCG
>JAGRLJ010000087.1 GCA_020441805.1 Rhizobiaceae bacterium | reverse complement strand
ACCAAGCCCGGCATCGGCTATCCCAAGGACTGGGAGAACCAGAAGCGCTGGAACGGCGGCTGGACGCGCACGAAGACGGGCGCGCTGCAACCGAAACAGGGCGGCAAATGGCGTATCCTCGCCAATATCTTCGCCAATCCGGACCTGCCCGAGATCGACGATTTCTACGAACCGTTCGACTTCGACTACGACCACCTGAAATCCGCGCCGGAAATGAAGGCTTTCCCGACCGCCCGGCCGCGCTCGAAGATTTCCGGCGAGCGCATGGAAAAGATCGAATGGGGGCCGAACTGGGAGGAAATCCTCGGCGGCGAGTTCGAGAAGCGCTCGAAGGACTATAACTTCGAAGGCATTCAGAAGGAGATTTACGGCCAGTACGAAAACACCTTCATGATGTACCTGCCGAGGCTGTGCGAGCATTGCCTCAACCCGGCCTGTGTCGCCTCCTGTCCATCCGGCGCGATCTACAAGCGAGAGGACGACGGCGTCGTGCTGATCGACCAGGAAAAATGCCGGGGCTGGCGCATGTGCGTGTCGGGCTGTCCCTACAAGAAAATCTACTACAACTGGTCGACCGGCAAATCCGAGAAATGCACTCTGTGCTATCCCCGCCTCGAAAGCGGCCAGCCGACGGTGTGCTCGGAAACCTGCGTTGGGCGCATCCGCTATCTGGGCGTCATGCTCTACGATGCCGATCGCATCGCCGAGGCGGCGGGCGTCGAGAACGAGAAGGATCTCTATGACGCGCAGCTCGGCGTCTTCCTCGACCCGAACGATCCGGAAGTGATCGCCGCCGCGCGCGCCGAAGGCGTCCCCGAGGACTGGATCGAAGGGGCGCGGAAATCGCCGATCTGGAAGATGGCGATGGAATGGAAGATCGCTTTCCCGCTCCATCCCGAGTACCGCACCTTGCCGATGGTCTGGTACGTGCCGCCGTTGTCGCCGATCCAGAACGCGGCGGAAGCGGGACGGATTGCCGCGCAGGACGACATGCCGGACGTGCGCAGCCTGCGTATTCCCGTGCGCTATCTGGCCAATATGCTCACCGCCGGCGACGAGGCGCCAATCGTCTCGGCGCTCGAGCGGATGCTGGCCATGCGCTCCTATATGCGCTCCAAGACGGTGGACGGAGTCGTCAATCTCGGCGTCGCCAAGCGGGTCGGTCTCGTGCCGCAGCAGATCGATGAAATGTACCAGCTTCTTGCCATCGCCAATTACGAGGACCGTTTCGTCATTCCGACCACACACCGCGAACTGGTCGAGGACGCCTACGATCTCAGGAGCGGATGCGGTTTCACCGACGGCAATGGCTGCTCGTCGGGCCATTCGGGTCAGTCGCTGTTCGGCGGCAGGAAATTCCGCAGCCCGCAGGAGTTCATCGCATGAGGACGTTCAAGGCGCTTTCGGCCCTGCTGACCTATCCGGGCCACGATCTCAAGGAAGCGATCCCCGCGATCCGGGTGGCGCTCGGCGAGGGGCTGTTGCCGCCAGCCTCCGTCGCGGCGCTGGAGCCGCTGCTCGTCTCGCTGGAAACCGGTGATATTTACGACTTGCAGGAACGCTATGTGCTTCTGTTCGACCGGTCGCGCACCCTGTCGCTCAACCTCTTCGAGCACATCCACGGTGAGAGCCGGGACCGGGGCGGGGCGATGGTCGACCTGCTCGAAACCTATCGCCTCGGCGGCTTCGATCTGGCCGGAGCGGAACTGCCCGACCATCTGCCGGTGCTGCTGGAATTCCTGTCGATGCGGCCGCTGGCCGAGGCGCGCGAAATCCTGGCGGATGCGGGCCATATCCTCGTCGCGCTCGCCGAGCGGCTGGCGCGGCGCGAAAGCGTCTATGCCGCCGTGCTTGAGGGGCTGGTGACGCTCTCTTTCGCCGATCCGGCCACCGAGGAAGCGCGGGTCCTTCTGGCGCAACAGGACGACAACCCGGAGGATCTGGCCGCTCTCGATGCGGTCTGGGAGGAGGCGCAGGTGACCTTCGGTCCCGACCCGAACGCCGGCTGCCCGGTCAGCCGCGACATTCTTGCTCGCATGGAGCCCGCGCCGGCGCGGTGAACAGGAGGCCACTATGCATAACTTCGTCTTCGGCATCTATCCCTACATCGCCATCACGGTGATGATCATGGCCAGCATCGCCCGCTACGATCGCGATCCCTTCACATGGAAGTCCAAATCGAGCCAGTTGCTGCGTAAGCGGCAGTTCATCGCCGGCTCGGTCCTGTTCCATGTCGGCGTGCTGGCGATCTTCGCGGGACATCTGGTCGGGCTGCTGACCCCGATCCAGGTGTTCGAAGCGCTGGGTGTCAGCCATGAGGCCAAGCAGATCCTGGCCGTGGCGGCCGGTGGCGTGGCCGGGGTCATGGCGCTTACGGGCGGCGCGCTGCTTCTGCACCGGCGGCTGTTCGATCCGCGCATCCGCGCCAATTCCACGCTTGCCGATACCGGCATCATGGTTCTGCTGATGGTCCAGCTTCTCCTTGGGCTCGCGACCATCGTCGTCTCGCTCGGCCATCTCGACGGCGTGGAAATGGTGAAGTTCATGAACTGGGCGCAAGCCATCATCTATCTGCGGGCCGGAGCGGCGGATTATATCACCGACGTGCACTGGCTGTTCAAGGCGCATATCGCCCTTGGGTTGACCATCTTCCTGCTGTTCCCCTTCACCCGCCTGGTCCATATGTTCTCCGCGCCGGTGCGCTATCTGTGGCGTCCGGGCTATCAGATCGTGCGCTCGCGGCGCGGGGCGAAACCGGCGCCGACCGGACTTGCGCCACGGCCGGCGCCTCGTATGGAGCCGGGCGAATGAGAGTCCTCGATCGCACCGATCGACCGGTGCCCGTCACGGTCAACGGCGTGGCCATCGCGCCGGAAGCCATCGCCGCCGAGGCCCAGAACCACCCCGCGCCCAAGGCCAGGCCCGGCCAGGCCTGGCAGGCGGCGGCGCGGGCGCTGGCATTGCGCGAGATGCTGTTGCAGGAAGCGCGGGCGCGCCGCATCGCGCCGGCGCCGGTCGAGCTTGCCGAGGGGCAATGGGAGACCGAGGAGGAGGCGCTGGTCCGCCAGCTTCTCGAAGGCGCCGTTTCCCCGGCCGCAATCGACGAGGCGGAATTGCGGGCGATCTACGATGGCGCGCCGGACCGCTTCCGCGGCCCGGCGCTGTTCGAGGCGGCTCATATCCTCTTTCCCGCGGCTCCCGGCGATGCCGAGGCCCGCGCGGCGGCGCGAACGCGCGCCGAAACGGTGCTTGCCGAGCTGCATGGCAATCCGCGCCGCTTCGCCGCCCTGGCCACCGAGCACAGCGCCTGCTCCTCGCGCGCCAATGGCGGGATGCTGGGCCAGATCGCCTCGGGCGATACGGTGCCGGAATTCGAAGCGGCCCTGTGTTCCATGGGGGAAGGAAGTATTTCCGATGCGCCGGTGGCGAGCCGCTACGGTTTCCACCTGATCCGGCTCGACGCGCGCGTTCTCGGCGAGATCCTGCCTTTCGCAGCGGTGTTGCCGCATCTGCGACAGGCGCGGGAAAAGGCCGACTGGTTCCGCGCCAGCCGCGCCTATGTCGAGGAACTCGCGACAAGGTACGCGGTAACGGGCGTCGACTTCCACGAGCATCCCGCCGGGAAGGCGAGATTATCGGCATGAACACCTCGCCCGCCTTGTCCGATCCCTTCCATTGCGGCTGCGAGGCCGAACCGGAGATGGGCGCGCTGGTGTCCGTCGACGGGGCGCTTCGCCGGGTGCTGACCCTTGTCGCCACGGTCGAACAGGTGGAACGATTGTCGCTGGAACGGGCGCATGGCAGGGTGCTCGCGGAGGCTGTACGGGCCGGCGGTTCGCTGCCGCTGTTCGATAATTCCGCCATGGACGGCTATGCCGTCCGGCTTGCCGACCTGGTCGGCAAGGGGCCATGGCGGCTGCCGCTGGCCGGACGGGTGGCGGCCGGCGATGCGGGCGATCAGCCCATTCCGGCCGGAGCGGCGTTTCGCATTTTTACCGGCGCGGGTGTCCCGCCGGGTTGCGACGCCGTGGTCGTTCAGGAGTTGACCCGGCTGGAAGGGGATACCGTCGAGATCGGAAGGCGTCCCGAACCGGGTGAAAACATCCGTCGCGCCGGTGAAGACCTGATCGCCGGCGCCGAACTGCTGCCGGCCGGCCGTCGTATCGGACCGCGTGCTGCGGCGCTGTTGGCCTCGGCCGGTTGCGGCGAGGTCGTTGTCAGGCGCCGCATCCGCGTCGCCTTCTTCAGCACGGGCTCGGAACTGTGCGCCCCGGGGACGCCATTGGCGCCCGGACAGATCTGGAACGCCAACCGGTACCACCTCCAGGGTTCCCTCGACCTGCCCTGGGTGGAGGCGATCGACATGGGTGCTATTCCAGACCGGCCCGATCGCCTGCGCGAAACACTGGAGCGGGCTTCCCGCAGCGCGGACCTTGTGGTGACCACAGGCGGGGTCTCCGTGGGGGACGAGGACCACATGCCCGCGGTGCTCGACGCCGCCGGCGGCGAGGTTCATGTCATGAAGGTGGCGATGAAACCCGGCAAGCCGCTCATCGTCGGCCGCCTCGGTCAGGCGCTCTATCTCGGCCTGCCGGGCAATCCGGTTTCGGCTTTCGTCACCTGGCATGTGATCGGCGCGCGGATCGCGGAGGCGCTGGCGGGGATCCGTGAGGCAAGGCCGACACGCTTCATCGTCCGCGCGGGCTTCGACCGGGTCCGGCAGCCGGGGCGTTGCGAGTTCCTGCCGGCCCGCCTGGGCAACTACGATGACCATGGAACCAGAGGCGTGGAGATTGCGACCTCGGCGGTCTCGCACCGGGTGGCGCTTCTGGCGCAGACCGACGGGCTGCTGTTGATTCCCTCTGAAACCGACCGCATCCAGCGCGGCGACATGCTGGAATTCCTGCCGTTCCCGGATCAGTAACCACAGGGAGATCGCGATGAAGATCGGATATGTAACCCTGCGGGGTCGCGGTCGGATCGACCGCCTTCTGGCCGACGTCGTGGACCGGCTGGAGGCGCAGGGCGTGGCCCTGGCGGGCACTGTGCAGACCAATATCGAGCGCAGTGACCGTCCCCGGTGCGACATGGATCTGCGGCTGCTGCCGGACGGCCCGGTGGTGCGCATCAGCGTTGATCGCGGCGCGGCGGCGCTCGGGTGCCGGTTGGATGCCGGCGTCCTGGAGCAATCGGTGCTGTGGGTTGCAAACACGCTGGGCGGCGCCCAGATGCTGGTCGTCAACAAATTCGGCAAGCAGGAATCCGAAGGCAGGGGTTTGGCTGGCACGATTGCCGATGCTCTCGAACGCGGCCTCCCCGTGCTCGTCGGGGTTAACGGGCTCAATTTGCCGGCTTTCCTCGCCTTCGCCGACGGGATGGCATTGGAGCTGACGCCCGATGCGGCCCGTGTTGCGGACTGGTGCTTTGCCCTGCTGGCTGAAACAGGCTCAAGGAACGAGCCACAATCCGGCGCGGCGGAGACCAGCCGTCCGTGTACCGCCGCCGGCTGTTAGGGCATGTTGCGGCGAGGCGGCGCTTCAAAAGCGCCGGTGGCGGCCGCCCTCCAAACGGATATCCGTATCATGCGCCTATTCGAGCCCCGGTGATCGCATCGCCGACACGGGCGCTTCTGCGGGCTATGGTGACATAGACCACCGCATAGAGGCCGAGCACCACGAGCCCCACCCATTCGATACGGAACGGCGTGAAGAAGTAGGCGCAGACAAGGGTGAACTGGAGTGCGAACTGGATCGGGTAATAGGCGATGCCGAACCGGTCCTTCCCCCAGTTGAGATTGGCGGCATAGAGTCGGATCAGGCTATCCAGCGAGTTCACCACGAAAACCAGGCCGACGAAGATCATGAACCAGTTGAGCCAGGGCGGAATGACGATGGCCTTCTCGTAATAGATATAGAGCACGCAGAACCACAGGCCGAGTGGAATGGCCGGCAGCACCACCATGGCGAAGGCGAGCCGCCATGCCTTCAGCCCGCCGACGAAACGGGAGACGAACTCCCCGATCATGATCGACCAGGAGAACCACCAGAACAGGTAGAATTCGTGATAGTCGGTAATCGGCGTGGTGAAGCGATGCAAGTTGGTGAAATAACCGCCGAGCTGGCCGATATTGGCGAGGAGGGTTCCAAATCCGGCCTCGCTGTAGATGAAGGCGACCGCCGCCAGCGAGGCGAGCGCCAGCAGTCCGAAGCCCCAGGTCGAAAGGATCGCCAGCCATTTCATGAAATGCATGTCGGCGCTGGAATAGACCGAGACCGCAATCACCAGCGCGGCGAGCGCCCATATGCCCCAGGTCGGCATGTCGGGAACGTAGGCCGGGAGGTTCTGCATGAAGAGATAGCATGTGAAGGCGCAGGTGGCGATGACCGTGAGGTTGTAGACCCATTTGACCGCGGAGATCTTGAAGACCTGAAGGCGCGGTTCGAGGATAACGAAGTAGAAGGCCGAGAGGAAATACATGAGCCAGACCAGCGGTCCCCACATGCCGAATTCGATGGCGAGCGGGTTGGTGAAGGCATAGGCCTTATCCTGCTGGTAGGCGGGGAATTCCGTCAGCGGCAGCATGACGAGGCCCATGTCGAGGCCGGCGGTGAAGAGAAGCGCCACCAGCGTGAGAGTGCCGACCGGGGTGGGCCCGGTGCACCTGACATTGCCCCAGCGCACGATCACGAAAACCGCGCTGATGAGCACGCAAAGATAGGCGACGCTGATGATCAGTGACATTCTTCCCCCCTGACGGTTCCCTGGACAAGGCAGTCTTTTTGGAGATGCGGCGGCCGGCAACCGCACTGATCATCTTTTTTCGCTTCTATTTTTGCGTTAGTCGCGCCTCGTTTGCAAGCCCCGGATACGACGACTTGATCCGTCCGCGCGACGGGACGAAGCGCTGCACGGATTTCCACCCGGCGTCGGGAAGCGCGCCGACCGCCACCATTTCAAATTCAGCCGCGACGCTTCTGAACCGAAAGGAACATGGACCTGCGTCGCCGGCTGTAGCGTCAGCGGGGGACCCCGGCCGCCCCCGGGACGGAAGTGGAAGTTTGGCAGTTCCGGGCTGTCGATAGGGCGCGGCTGCCTGGCAGGTGTAGCGCGGCGCTTGGGAAGAAGGTCTGCTGTGCCATTGAATAGCCCCGAGTTTGGTAGACACCCCTCGGGTTAGATTTTCTGCCGCTTCTCGAACTCGACCGGAGACAGCATTCCGTTTCTGACGTGTTTGCGTTTTGGGTTGTAGAACATCTCGATGTAATCGAACACGTCCTGGCG
>JAGRLJ010000086.1 GCA_020441805.1 Rhizobiaceae bacterium | reverse complement strand
AACGGCGTGACGGTGGTGCAGATCAACGGCACCGTCGCCCCGGTGCCCGGTATCGCCTATCACAATGACGTGGCGGAAACCTTCGCCCGCAAGGGCAGGGGCCGGATGATACCCCTTCCCGTTCCCGCGATCGTCGGCGAGCGGCTGACGCGCGAGGTCCTGGAAAAGGACCGCATCGTCGCCGACGTGCTGCGCAGCGCGCGGTCGGCGACGATGCTGGCCTTTTCGCTCGGCGGAGTGGGCGAGGGCTCGGTCCTGATGCGCTCGGGCAATATCCTGGAATCGGAAATGGCCGCCCTCCTGCGCGCCGGGGCCGTCGGCGACATCCTGGGCCATTTCATCAGCCGCCGGGGCGAGATCGTATCCTCCGACCTCGATGCCCGCACCATCGGACTCACTTTTTCCGACCTGCAAAAATGCGACCGGGTGATCGGCATCGCCGCCGGCCCCGAGAAACATGACGTGACCCTCGGCGCGCTGAAGGCCGGGTTGATCAATATCCTCATCACCGACGAGGCAACGGCGGCATTCGCGCTGGAGCACGCGCACGATTGCTGACGCGCGCGTTCCCGGCCGCCGAAGACCGGTGCGGCGTCAGCCGACGTGATAGCCGCCATCGACGGGCAGGGTGACGCCCGTGACGAAACCGGCTGCGGGCGAGGACAGGAAAAGCGCCGGTCCCACCAGATCCTCGGTGGTCCCCCAGCGCTTGAGCGCCGAGCGCTCGCTGATCCGCGCCTCGTCGGCGGGAACCGACCAGAGCGCCCGGGTCATGTCGGTGCGGTGATAGCCAGGCGCGATCGCATTCACGCGGACCCCGTCGCGGCCATATTTATGCGCCAGCGCGCGCGTCAAGCCCACAATGCCGGTCTTGCTCGCGGTATAGGCCGGCACGGTCTCGTCGGCGAGATAGCTCAGCATCGAGGCGATGTTGATGATCGACCCGCGCGTCTGCCTGAGCAGGGGAAAGGCCGCGCGCGACAGCCGCATGGCGCTCGAAAGATTGATGTCCATGACATCGAGAAAGGTATCCTCCTCCCATTCCGAGCCGGGCCGGGCCACACCCTGGCAATTGACGAGAATATCGAGACTGTCGATCCCGGCGAAGAAACGGCTCACCGCCGCGCCGTCGCGCACGTCGAGCAGCCCGAAACCCAGCAGCGGCGTCTCATGCACGCGCGCCGCGGCGAGTCGTGATTCCGAACTGCCGGTGGCGATCACCCGCGCGCCGGCCTGCGCGAAGCCCTGCGCCATGGACAATCCGATTCCGCTCGTACCGCCCGAAACGACGACACTGCACCCTTCCAGCAACCCGGCCTTGAACGCTTCGACTTCCTTCATCATCGCTTCTCTCTAGATAAGTCTTTGCAATGCCGCGACCACCATGTCCTCGGTCACGGGCATGGGCTCGTTATGAATGATTTCGCCCGCCCTGCAAGCGCGCCGGGCGACCGCGGCAAGTTTCTCCGGCGTGGTCGCGGTCATGCCGATGTCGGCGAGTCGCGTCGGCAGCCCGACGGAAAGGCAGAAAGCCTCCACCTTTCGGAACTCGTCTTCCAGCCCGTGGATCAGAAGCCCGGCAAGCACCCCGATCGCGACCTTCTCGCCATGCAGGTGATGATGCACGTCGTCGAGTTCGCAGAGGCCGTGATGGATGGCGTGCGCGGCGGCCACGCCACCGGATTCGAAACCGATCCCCGAAAGCAGGATATTGGCCTCGACCACGCGTTCGAGCGCCTCGCCCGCCTGCTTCGCCCGGCAATCCGCGAGCGCCGCGACGCCGAACTCGAAGATCGTGTCGCGGCAGAAGCGCGCCACTTCGTAGGCGAGCGGCACGCCGGGCATCTTCATGCAGTTGGAGGCGCCCGACCGGCGGCAGGAATCGGCCTCGTACCAGGTGGCGAGCGCATCGCCGATGCCCGCGGCGAGGAACCGAGCCGGTGCCCGGGCGATCAGCGCGGTATCGACCAGCACCAGATCGGGATTGCGCGGCAGGAACGTGTCATAAGCCACCGTGCCGTCGTCGTTATAGACCACCGCGAGCGCGCTGCACGGCGCGTCGGATGCGGCGATCGTCGGGAAGACGACGACCGGCAGATCGAGATCGCGCGCCGCCGCCTTGGCCGTGTCGAGCGCCTTGCCGCCGCCGGCGCCGACCACCACGCCCGCGCCGGCGGATTTTGCCGCCGCGACGAGACCGGCGATCGCCCGTTCCGAACATTCACCGCCGTGCCGCACGATCTCGCAGGCCGGGCCATTGGCGAAGGCCGCGGCGATATCGTCGCGGACAAGGTCGAAAACACCGTTATCCACCAGCACGATCGCCTTGCCGGCGAGAGAGGCTGCCTCCCGGCCGAGATGCGTGATGGCGCCCTTGCCCTGGATGTAGCGTCCCGGAAATCGCGCGCCCCTGAGCGGCGCGGCATCCCCTGTCCCTACCAGCATACATAGCCTCCATCGGCGAGTACGATCGAACCGGTCATCAGGCTTGCCGCATCGCTGGCGAGGAAGAGGATGACGGAGGCCACTTCATCCGTGCGACCCAGCCGGTTCATCGGCGTGCCGCCCACCCAGTGACGGTACATCTCCGCATCCTCGTAGACATATTTGTTCATTTCGGTATCGATATAGGTCGGTGCCACCGAATTGACGCGCACGCCCCGCGCACCCCATTCGGCGGCCAGCGACCGCGTGAGGTGATGGACCGCAGCCTTGGAGGCATTGTAATTCGCCTGTTCCTGCGGCCTGTTGACGATGAAGCCGGACATGGAGCCGACATTGACGATCGACCCCGCGCCGCGCTCCAGCATGTGCCGCCCGAAGGCGCGGCAGCACCAGAAGACACCGTTGAGATTGACGTCGATCACCTTGTTCCAGACGGCATCCGCCATGGTTTCCGCCGGATGGTTGGAGATTGCGATGCCGGCATTGTTGACCAGCACATCCACCCGGCCGTGACGGGCAAGGATCGTATCGCAGGCGCGTTCGACCGCCCGCGCGTCGGTCACGTCGAGAAGCTCGCTGTCGACCGTATGACCCTTCGCCGAGAGCGTCTCGCTCGCCGCGGCGAGCTGGTCCGGATTCATGTCGGTCAGCACGACGCGGGCGCCGGCCTCCGCCAGCGCTTCGGCGGTCGCGAGGCCGATGCCCCGCGCGGCGCCGGTGACGACCGCGATCTTGTCGGTGAGCTTGAATCTGTCGAGATACATGGGCGATCCTTGCTGTATCGGCCGCGCGGCGCCGACGGTCACGACGGCAATGTGTCGAGGTCGTCGTAGAGCGACTGGCTGTGAAAATAGAGCTTTTCGAAGAAGGCCTGCATGGGCCGGTAGATATCCATCCAGGCCGGATCCGGACGGATTTCCCGGCTATAGGACACATAGGCATCGGCCGCGTGCTCGACCCTGGAGAACCGGCCCGTGGCGGTGGCGGCCATGGCGGCGCAGCCGACGATGCCGCATTCGGCCTCCTCGGGAACCAGGATCGGAATACCGTAGACGCTCGCCTTGATCCTGAGCCAGAGTTCGGTCTTGGCGCCGCCGCCGGATGCGATCACCCGCTCCATGGGCGCGCCGGAGATGCGGTCGAGAATGTCGATATGGCGTTTGACGGCGAAGGCCACGCCCTCCAGCACGGCGCGATGCATATGCGCCAGCCCGTGGGCCGCGCCGATGCCGAAATACTGCGCGCGCGCATTGCGGTGTTCCCCCAGCCGCTCGCCCGCGAGATAGGGCATGAAGAACAGGCGCCTGGAGCCTGCCGGCGCCTCGGCCGCCCGCGCCACGATCTCCTCATAGCCGACCTGCTTCTCATGAAAGGCCCGCCGGGCCCATCGCATCGCGTCGCCGCCGGACTCCAGCAGCATGAAGGCCCCCCAATTGCCCTCGATCGTCCCGACATTGGAGACTTCGGCATCGAGCAGCGGCTTGTCGGCGATGGCGGTGATGATCGCGGATGTCCCCATGACCTCCGAGCCGATGCCCGGCCGGCAGACGCCGGATCCGAGCAGCGCCGCCGGATAATCCGCGCCGCCGACAAGGACGGGCGTTCCTGCCCGCAGCCCCGTCTCCCGCGCCGCCTCGATCGTCACATGGCCGATAATCTCGATCGGGTTCCTGAGCGGCGCGAGCTTGTCGCGTTCGAGGTCGAGCAGCGACAGCATGCGGTCGGACCATTGCCCGGTTCTCGGATCCATCAGGAAGCTCGCGCCGCCGTCGGTCCGGTCCATGGCGATTTCACCGGTCAGCTTCAGGTTCACATAATCCTTGGGCATCAGCACCGCCGCGGTGCGGCGCCAGGCCTCGGGGTCCCTGTCGCGCAGCCATTGCAGCTTGAAGCCAGGCCAGGCCGGCGTCGCCGGGTTGGCGCTGTCGGCGAGATAGGTTTCCGGTCGATGTCTCCTCTCGAACGCCTCGACATGGCCGACCGTGCGCTTGTCGTTCCAGAGCGGCGCGGTCTCGCGCGCCAGCACGCCCCGGTCATCGACGAGCACCGTCCCGTGCATCTGGCCGCAGGCGGAGACGGCTGCGATCCGCGAACGCGCGTCCGGCGCGTCCGACAGCACCTGCCTGACGGCGGCCACCACCCCGGCCCACCATTCGTCCGGCCGTTGTTCGGACCATCCGAATTGCGGCACGATCTGTTCGTGTTCGCGGGCGGCGATGGTCAGCACCTTGCCGCGGCCATCGACAAGGGCGGCCCGCACGCTGCCGGTGCCCACATCGATGGTCAGGAAAACATCGTCCTCGATCATGATCGCACCGGCGCCACTATCGACGTAGCCAGTTCGACGCATATTGCAGCAGCATCGCGCCGATGATGATGCAACCCATGAACACCTGCTGGTGATATCCCGGCACCCGGGCGAGATTCATCATGTTGGCGATGATGCCGAGGACGATCACACCGATGAAGGTATTGAAGGCGCCGCCGCGCCCGCCCATCAGGCTGGCGCCGCCGATGACGACGGCGGCGATCGCATCGAGTTCCGCGCCGACGCCGATATTGGCGGAGCCGACACCCGTCCGGCTGGCGGAAATGATCCCGGCCGCCGCGGCGAGGATGCCCGAGATCACGTAGACCGACATGATGTAGCCGGCGACGGGGATGCCCGAGAGCCGCACCGCCTCGATATTGGAGCCGATCGCCTTCACCAGCCGGCCGTAGCGGGTGAAGGTCAGCACGGTCCCGGCGATCAGGAACACCGCCACCATCAGGATGATCGGATAGGGAATGGTCAGGAACGAGCCGGCGCCGAAGGCGGCGATGCTGGCGCCGCTGTCCCCCATCACGATCGGCTGGCCGGCCGAGACGATCAGCGCGATGCCGCGCGCGATCGTCATCATCGCGAGCGTGGTCACGAAAGGCGGCAGCTTGAGATAGGCCACCAGCGCGCCGCAGACCGCGCCGCAGGCCGCGCCGGCCAGAAGTGTGGCGACGATCGAGACACCGGTACCGTATTGCTGGATGAAGATCGCCGAGAGCACGCTTCCAAGGGCTGCGACCGAACCGACGGAGAGGTCGATGCCGCGCGTCAGGATCACGAACAGCATGCCGACCGCCATCATGCTGGTGCCGGAGATCTGCCGGAGCACATTGAGGATATTGCGCTCGGTCAGGAAGACGTTCGACATCGAGGCCGCGACGATGACGAGCGCGACCAGGATCGCCACCGTGCCGTAGCGTTGCAGGATCTGGCTGACATTCAGTGACGGACGGGAGGCTTCGGCAATATCGGTCATAGCGGTACCATCAGGTTGCGGGAACGGCGTCGGGCATGCGCGCGGCGCTTGCCATGGCGAGCTTGAGAAGTTTTTCCTCGGCGAAGTCTTCGGGCGACAATTCGCCCGTCAGCTGGCCTTCACGCATGACGAGAATGCGGTCGCAAAGTCCGAAGAGTTCGAGATGTTCCGAGGAAATCACCAGAATGGCGCATCCCTCGGCCGCGAGCGAGCGGATCAGCGAATAGATTTCGATCTTGGCGCCGACATCGACGCCGCGCGTCGGCTCGTCGAAGATCAGGATCCGGCCGCCGGCATGGAACCACTTGGCCAGCACGACTTTCTGCTGGTTGCCGCCGGACAGGCTCGATGCCGGATTCGCAAGGCTGCCGGCCTTGATGCGGAGCTTGGCGGCGAGTTCCTCGACGACAGCGGTCTCCTTCGCCCGGCGCATGAAGCCGAAGGCGTTCACCAGCGGGGCGAGTCGGGCCATCGTCGCATTCGTCCTGATCGGAAAATCCAGAACCAGGCCCTGTTCCTTGCGGTTCTCGGGCACGAGACCGATCCCCGCCCTGACGGCGTCTCCGGGCGAATGGATGGAAACCTCCCGGCCCTCGACGAAGATGCGCCCGGCATGCGCGCGCTCGGCGCCGAAGATCATCCGCACGAATTCGGTCCGCCCGGCGCCGACAAGGCCGCCGAGGCCGACAATCTCGCCGGCGCGCAGCGAAAGCGAGACATCGCGGATGCGGTCGCCGTCGGAAAGACCCTCGACCCGCAGCATTTCCGCGCCAGGCGTCCGTTCGACGTCCTCGCCGAACAGCGCCTTGAGCGAGCGGCCGACCATCATGCGGATGACGTCGTCGATCTCCACTTCGCTGCGGCCGACGGTCGCGACCGAGGCCCCGTCCTTCATCACCGTGATGCGGTTGGCGATGCGGAAGACCTCGTCGAGCCGGTGCGAGATATAGATGATGCCGACGCCACGGTCCCTCAGCGCGCGGATGATGCCCAGCAGGCGCTCGGCATCCTGCACCGAAAGCACCGCGGTGGGCTCGTCGAAGACCATCACGCGGGCATTTCGGGAAAGCGCCTTGGCAATCTCCACGACCTGCTGGTGGGCCACCGAGAGGTCGCCGACAATGGCGCCCGGCGGAATGGAGAAACCAAGGCTGTCGATCAGGTCGCGCGCGCGGCGCCGGAGGTCGCGCCACGAGATCACGCCCGGAATTTCGGACAGGAAGATATTCTCTGCCACGGTCAGATCGGTGGCCAGCGCCATTTCCTGATGAATGATGGCGATGCCCTTCGCCATGGCGTCGGAGGGCGAGCGGAAATGCACTGTCTCGCCGCCGACCTTCACCGTTCCCGCCTCGGGGACATGTTCGCCGCCGAGCACGCGCATGAGGGTCGACTTGCCGGCGCCGTTCTCGCCGAGAAGCGCGTGCACCTCACCGGCTGCGAGCGCGAAATCCACGCCTTGCAGGGCGCGCACGCCGCCGAAGGTCTTGCGAATGCCACTAAGCTCTACGAGATGGTCCATGATGCGATTGCCTCCAAGACCGATAAACGCCGGCAGCCGGAAGAGCTAGGTCCGGCGGGCCGCGAAGACCCGCCGGACGAGGGGAGGATGACGTGACTAGAATACCGCGTCAGCCTTCAGATACTGGTCGACATTCTCCTTGGTGATCGCCATCGGCTTGGTATAGGTCACCTTCGGCGTATCGGCCGGCAGGGCGCCGTCGAGCGCCTGCTTGGCGAGGTCGACGGCCGTGGACGCGACGAGCGCCGGATCGTTGAGGCCGGTAACCGCGTAGCTGCCCTCCTTGATCATCTGCAACGCTTCCTTCTGGCCGTCGGCGGCGGCGACGAGCAGCACGCCGTCGAGGCGGTTCGCCTGTTCGAGCGCCTTCTTCGCGCCGAGCACCATGGAATCGTTCTCGCCGAGCACGACATTGATGTCGGGATTGGCGACAAGGAGGTCTTCCATCGCCTTCAGGCCGCCCTCGTGGCCCCACATGCCCCAGCCCTGGCCCACGACCTCGACGCGCGCGCGGCCTTCGTTGCGAAGCTGGCCCTCGATCAGGCCGGCCAGCACGCCGAGGCGGCGCTCCTGTCCGACTTCATTGCCCTTGTCGCCGGAGAGCAGCACGATCTTGAGGTCCTTGCCCTTGGTGTTGTCGGCGAGCCACTGGCCGACGAGCTGACCGTTCTGGGTGTTGGAGGACTGAACCAGCGTGATGTAGTTGGCGGCCGGATCGAGCGTGGAGTCGATGGCGAAGACCTTGACGCCCGCCGCGGTGGCGGCGTTCACCGCCGGCACCATACCCTTGCTGTCCCGCGGGTTGATGATCAGCGCGCCGATGCCCTGCGCGACCATGTCCTCGACATCGGCGATCTGCTTGTTGAGGTCGTTCTGGGCATCGGCGGAGATCACCTCGCAGCCCAGTTCTTCGGCATGCTTCTTGGCCGAGACTTCCTGCGCGGCGAAATAGGGCGCGTCCAGCGTCTTCATCGAAATGCCGATCTTGCAATCGGCGGCCTGGGCCACGCCGATGGCCAGCACGGACGCGGCGGCGGCAAAAGCGAGTTTCAAGGCAGTTTTACGCGAGCGGATCATGATCCCTCCTCCGGGTGAATGCTCTGGTTTCAGGCCGTATCAGGCCCACCGAAATGTAGTGTAGCTACGAATATGTTTCCCGTCAACAAGATTTTAGCCAATATTTTGGCATATATCCTCCCGTTTTGGGGAATTTTTGTGCTTGCGCGTCCTTTTAATGTGATTTATGTAATTTTAGTACAAGATTGCAGCAAGCCGGAAGCGGGTCCGCGACCGTCCGCCAGGACGCGCGGGCACGGCCGCGATCATGCCGGCCTGCCGCAGGCGCGGCCCCAAGGAGGACAGCATGCAGGATCCGATCACTCTCATCGCCGGACTGGGCGTCGTCCCCGTCATCGCCATCGAACGGGTGTCCGATGCCGTACCGCTGGCCGACGCGCTGCTGGAAGGCGGGCTGCCGGTCGCCGAGATCACCTTCCGGACCGAGGCCGCCGCCGACGTGCTGTCGGCCATGCGGGACGCGCGGCCCGAGCTCTGTATCGGCGCCGGCACGATTCTCGACAGGACGAATCTTGAGCGGGCGATCGCGAGCGGCGCCCGCTTCGGCCTCGCGCCGGGCTACGACCCCGATATCGTCGATGCCGCCGGATCGGCGGGCCTGCCCTTCTGCCCCGGCATCATGACGCCGTCGGACCTGACGCTCGCCACCGCGCGCGGCGTGCGCCTCGCCAAATTCTTTCCGGCGGGCGTGGCGGGAGGACCCAAGGCGCTTTCCGGCATAGCCGCGCCCTTCGCCCATCTCGGAATCCGGTTCATCCCCACGGGCGGCGTCACGGAAGCCACGATCGGCGAATGGCTGGCGATCCGGCAGGTCGTCGCCGTCGGCGGCACCTGGATCGCCAAGACCGAGGATATCCGCGAAGGCCGTTTCAAGGACATCGCCCGCAATGCCGCCGCCGCCGTACGGGTTGCCAGGCGGGCGCTGGAGGCACGCGCGTGACACCATTCGAGCCCGCCACCCAACCGACGCTTTACTTCATCGGCGTGACCACCGCCAAAAGCTCGATCATGAAGGTGTTTCCGGCCTGGGCCGACTATCTCGGCCTGAAGAATGCCTGCATAAAGGGGATCGACTTCAAGCTGCATGACGACCCCGGCGCCTATCGCGCGGCCGTGGAGTTCATCCGCGACGATCCGCTGTCCCTGGGCGCGCTGGTGACGACCCACAAGATCGACCTCTTCCATGCCTGCCGGGACCTGTTCGACATCACCGATCGCCATGCATCCCTCATGGACGAGACGAGCTGTATTTCCAAACGGGACGGCAAGCTCGTCTGCCATGCCAAGGATCCGATTTCCTCCGGTCTGGCGATCGACGGCTTTCTCGGGGAAGGCTATTTCGCGCGCACCGGCGCCGACCTCTTCTCGATGGGCGCCGGCGGATCGACCATCGCGCTGACCTGGCACCTGATGCGCGGGGACCGAGGCGCCGACATTCCCGCCCGCATCGTCGTCTCCAACCGGAGCCGGCACAGGCTCGATGAGATCCGGCGCATTCACGAACAGGTGGAAAGCAATGTCGCCGTCGAATATGTCCTGGCACCCACGGCGGCGGACAACGATGCGGTGCTGAAATCCCTCAGGCCGGGCTCGCTGGTCATTAACGCGACCGGCCTCGGCAAGGATGCGCCCGGCTCGCCGCTGTCCGATGCCGCGGTCTTCCCCGAGGGTTCCGTCGTCTGGGACCTCAACTATCGCGGCGACCTCGTCTTCCTCGATCAGGCACGCAGTCAGGAGGCGGGGCGCGGGTTGCAGGTCGAGGACGGATGGACCTATTTTCTCCACGGCTGGACGCAGGTCATCGCAGAGGTCTTCCATGTCGATATCCCGACCTCTGGGCCGTCGTTCGACCGGATTTCCGACATAGCGCGGGAGGCTGCGGGACGATGAGCCTCAACGGAAGAATCCTCGTCACGCCGCGCTCGCTGACCGCCGAAGCGCATCCCGATGTCGAACGGTTGCGTGAGAGCGGCTTCGACATCGTCTATTCCACCCCCGGCGCCATGCCGACCGAGGATGAACTGGTCGCCCTGGTTCCCGGCTGCGTCGGCTGGCTCGCCGGCGTCGAACCCGTCACGCCGCGCATCGTCGACGCCGCCGCCGACCTGAAAGTGATCAGCCGCAACGGCGTCGGCGTCGACAATCTGCCGGTCGACCTGCTGGCAAACCGCGGGGTGAAGGTGATGATCGCCGAGGGCGCCAATGCGCTCGGAGTCGCGGAACTGACCATCGGCCTGATCTTCAGCGCGTTGCGTTCGATTCCGCTCGCCGATGCGGGAATCAAGGCTGGGCAATGGCCGCGCCGTCGCGGCATGGAGATTCGCGACCGCACCGTCGGCATCATCGGTTGCGGCGCGATCGGCCGCGAGGTCGCGCGGATGATCGTCGCGCTCGGCGCGAAGGTCATCGCCTACGATCCCGTCCGGCCCAATCTCGACCTGGCCGGCGGCGATTTCACCTATGCCGAGATCGATGACGTCGTCGCCGCGGCCGACATCCTGACGCTGCATTGCCCAATGCCCAGGGACGGCTCGGCCCTCCTGGATCGAACCCGCCTTTTCTCCGCGCCCGAAGGGCAGATTCTGATCAACACGGCGCGCGCGCGCCTCATCGACGAGGATGCGCTGATCGAGGCGCTCGACGCGGCGCGCATCGGATGCTACGCAACCGATGTTTTCGAGCCAGAACCCCCGACATCGCTCGCCCTTGCCGGCCACCCGCGCGTGATCGCCACCAGCCATATCGGCGGATTCACGACCGAAAGCGTAGACCGCGCGACGCGGATCGCGGCGGAGAATCTGCTGCATATCCTGCGGAACTGACGGGGAGGGCGATCATGGCGGGCCGCCTGACGGAAGAAAGCTTCGACGGCGCGCTCGCCGACCGGCTCAAGATGCCGCCGGCCGCCGGTCTGACGTTCCATTGGCTCGGCCAGGCCGGCTTCGTCATCGACATCGCCGGCCGCCGACTGGTCGTCGATCCTTATCTGTCGGACTCGCTTGCCGAAAAGTACCGCGGCACGCCGCGGCCCCACAGACGCATGATGCCGCCGCCGGTGGCGCCGGCCGGCATCGCGCATGTCGATTACGTCTGCTGCACGCATGCCCATACCGATCACATGGACCCAGGCACGCTGCCGGCGCTCCTCGCCGCCAATCCTTCCGCCTGCCTCGTCGCACCCCGTGCGATGCGCAAGACCGCGCTGGACCGGTCGGGCCTCGCCGAAAGCAGGCTGATCGCCGTCGAGGCCGGCGAAAGCCTCGAACTGTCGGCCGGCCTCGGCCTGACAGCGACACGCGCCGCCCACGAGACTCTCGAACGCGACGACGCCGGCGATCATCGCTTCCTGGGCTATTGTCTTTCGGACGGCGCCTCGACGCTCTGGCATTCCGGGGATTGCATCCCCTTCGACGGGCTGGCCGGGGAAATCGCCGCGCTGCGCCCCGACATCGCGCTCCTGCCGGTCAACGGCCGCCGGCCGGAACTGAGCGACAACGGCGTGCCGGGAAATTTCACGCTCGACGAGGCCGTCGATATCGCCCGGGCCGCCGGTGCATCGGTCCTCGTCGCCCACCATTACGGGCTCTTCGATTTCAACACGCTGGAGCCCGGCCTGATCGACGTCCGGGCCATGGAAGAGGCTTTCCCCCGGCTCGTCCGAGCCCGCCAGGCCATTGCCTTCCGATGGGACATGCCCGGCCGGAGCCAGGCCGGGTAATCAATCCGGCCCGGCGCCGAGAAGCCGGAAACCGGCTTCTCCGATCTCAGGTCAGCACACGCGCTTCTTGTAGACATTGCCCCAGGCATCGACGCGCTTCTTGACGATGCACGGCGCCGAATAGACGCGGACGCGGGGCGCATAGACGCGCACGCGCGGCTTGACCACGACGACGGCCGCCGGGCGGCGCCAGCCCGACTTGTATTTGAGGACGACGCCGGCATCGGCGCTGGTTGCAAAGGAAGCCGTGGCCATGAAGGCTGCAAGGCCGCCGACGATCAGTTTCTTCATATCTTCTCTCCAATTGTCTCGTCACGCGATGACGTGGTGTGAGCCCAGTACATCGATTCTCGCTTAACAGAAGATGAACGCGCCTTCCGATTGCCCGCGCGGGCTCCGCTGTCAGTCCCGGCGCCAGCGGCCGCCGTCGGCAAACAGGATCCCGTCATCCGCATGCCGGATGTCGACGAATCGATCTCGGCCCTCGCGCCAGAGGACGGGTCCCGACCGACCGAGGGTGATCGCGCCATGTGGCACGATCCCCTTCGCCGTCCGCCGATGGACGATGGCGGTCATGGGCGAGTGCGGGCGCACCTGCCATAGACCATCGTCGTAAGTGCCGCAGAACGACGCGATATCGGCCGGCGATCCGTCCAATGCCAGGCTGTCCGGGACCCGGTGGTCGGGACGCAGCGACAGCGTGCCCACGAAACGGTGGTCGAGGCGGTCGTCCCCCAGATTCGCGGTCTGCGCCAGGTCCGCGATCGAACGGCTCAGGAACAGGAGCCGGTAGCTCCGGGCGCCATGGGCATCGAGCGCCGCGGCGATCTCGACGAAGGCGTCGCGGCCGAGGCCGAAGCGGCGGTCGAAATCCTCCGCGCCGTCCGAGAACTGCCCGAGATTGTGCTGGGAATTGGAAAGGACCAGCGTCTTCGGCATGTCGGATCGCAACAGCTCCGACAGCCGGCCCCAAAGGACGGTATATTTCTCGTTGACGCGGGCGATCTCGCGCTGCCAGCCCTCGGCGAGGCGAAGCTTGTCCGCCGCGAGCGGATAGTCGTGCCAGAAATAAAGGCCGCCCACCGCGATGCCTTCGCGTCCCTCGGTCCGCATCCGGTACACCCGGGCCGTGCCCTCATCATGGCGGAGCGCGGCGCCGTCGGTCTCGAGCGCCCGAACCAGCGCCTGGCGCGTGGTGATGTTGAAATCGAACGGCATGCGGCGCGCCGATGCATCGAGATCGTCGAGGACGAAGCGGGTCTGACAGGAATGACCGAGCGAAATCAGCATGTCGTCCACGGCCCTTGCGCCGCCCTCGTTCTCGCGCTTCGTCGAACGTCGTCACATGGATCGGGCCGATGTGCAATATCGACGCGGACGGAAACGGATTCCGCTTGCCTCCGCGTCGGCCTCGACCTTAACTCGTCGAAGCATCCATTTGTCGGAAGGCAGGAAATATGCGCAATGTCACGCTCGCCGCAACCCAGATGGCCTGCGACTGGGATATCGAGGGCAATATCGCCCGCGCCGAGACGCTTGTCCGGGAGGCGGCCGGCCGGGGCGCGCAGATCGTCCTCATCCAGGAACTCTTCGCGACGCCCTATTTCTGCCAGGACCAGTCGGCCGAATTCTTCGTCCATGCGCGGCCCTTCGCGGGACATCCGCTCATCGCCCGCTTTTCGGCGCTCGCGGCCGAACTCGGCGTCGTGCTGCCGGTCAGCTATTTCGAACAGGCCGGCAGGGCTTTCTTCAATTCGGTGGCGATTGTCGATGCCGACGGCGCGGTTCTCGGCAACTACCGCAAGAGCCATATTCCCGACGGGCCGGGCTATACGGAGAAATTCTACTTCTCTCCGGGCGATACCGGCTTCAAGGCCTGGAAGACGCGGTTCGCCACGATCGGCGTGGGCATCTGCTGGGACCAGTGGTTTCCCGAGACGGCGCGCGCCATGGCGCTCAAAGGCGCCGAGATCCTGCTCTATCCGACCGCCATCGGCTCGGAGCCGCTCGATCCCGGCATCGATTCGGCAGGCCACTGGCAGCGCGCCATGCAGGGCAGCGCCGCCTCCAACGTCATGCCGCTCGTCGCCTCCAACCGGATCGGCCGCGAGCCTGGCCTGCGCGGCACGGAGATCGTCTTCTACGGCTCCTCCTTCATCGCCGACCCGACCGGCGCCAAGGTCGCCGAGGCCGACCGGCTGACGGAAACGGTGCTGACCGCGACCTTCGATCTCGACGCCGTGGAGGCGCAGCGCCGCGCCTGGGGCCTGTTCCGCGACCGGCGGCCGGAACTCTATCGCCCGCTTCTGACGCTGGACGGCGCCGATCGCGCGGGTTTCCTTGCCGATCCATGCGATACCCTGTAGGTAGGGCCGACAGGAACGACCGGTATCGGCGGCATGAACAAGCGTATCACCATTCTCGGCTCGACGGGGTCGATCGGCGTCAACACACTCGACGTGATCCGCCAGCTCGGCGAGGACTATGCCGTCGATGCGCTGACCGGCAACGGCAATATCGGGCTTCTGGCGCAACAGGCGCGCGAGGCGTGCGCGCGCCTCGCCGTCACCGCCGACGAAACCCGCTACCGGGATCTCAAGGACGCGCTCGCCGGCACCGGCATCGCGGCGGCGGCCGGGCCATCCGGCCTCGCCGAGGCGGCCGAGGGCTATTCGAACTGGGTGATGGCGGCGATCGTCGGAACGGCGGGCCTCGCCCCGACGCTGGCCGCCGCGCGGCGCGGCGCCAATATCGCGCTCGCCAACAAGGAATGCCTGGT
>JAGRLJ010000435.1 GCA_020441805.1 Rhizobiaceae bacterium | reverse complement strand
CGCCGCCCTGACCACCGATCAGGTCTCAATGCTGACCGCCAGGCAGATCGCGGCGCTCGGCACCGACCAGATCGAAGTCTGGGGCAGCGACCAGATCGAGGCCCTGACCGGCACCCAGATCGCGGCCCTCGGCTCGGCGGCGCTGTCGGCGATCGCGTCCGACGAGTTGGCCACCTTCACCACCGCCGAGCTCGGCGCCATCAATGTCAAGGCGCTGACCGGCCTGAGCACCGACAGCATCGCCGCGCTGAGCTCCGACCAGGTGGCGGGCTTCACCAGCAAGCAGATCGGCGCGATGGACGACGCGCAGATCGAAGCGGTGATCAGGGCCTATAACGACGTCTGAGTTCCGCTCGGGACGATGACACAGGAGGCGGCGCCGTTGCGCCGCCTCCGCCTTTTCCGCTCCCTATTCCGCCCGCCGCCGGCCAGCCAGACACAAGACAAATCCGGTAGCAAGACGAACGACCGTTCGCTCTTGCCGCAGGATGACCATGACCATCAGCACTCCCATCGTCGCCGATCCCGAGGCGCCCTTCGTCCAGCTCCTTGCCTCAGCGCGCGGCCAGAAGCTTTCGATCGCAGACCTGTTCCAGGCCGCCGAAAGCCTGACGGCGGCCGGTCACCCCGCCCTTGCCAGCGAACTCTACAAGACCTGGATCGCCTTCAACGACGACAATCCGTTCCTGCATCTGGCCTGCTTCAACCATGCCGCGGCGCTGTCGGCGACACAGGATATCGCCGGCAAGATCCAGGCGCTCAGGACCGCGATCCGCATCAATCCGAAATTCGGCCAGGCCTATATCAATCTCGGACTGACGCTCGAGGAATGCGGGCTGAGCAGCCAGGCCGTGCAGCAATGGCGCAGCTTCGCCGATGCGAGCGCCGATATCGCGCCGGACCGGATCAACAACCGGCTCCTCAGCCTCCAGCATATCGGCAGGGTGCTGGAGGATACCGGCCATCTCGACGACGCCGAGGTCGCGCTCTGGCAGGCGATGGAGTTGCAGCCGACCCGGACCGAGGCCGCCCAGCACTGGATCTCGCTGCGGATGCGCCAGTGCAAATGGCCGGTGCTGACGCCTTCCCTTCACATCACCTCCCGGCATTTCCTCGACTCCTTGTCGTCGATGACGCTGGCCTGCCAGGTCGACGACCCGCTTTTCCAGATGGCCAAGGCCTATCGCTACAGCCACCGGACCGTCGGCCGGCCGGCGGATCTCGCCGGTTTCGAGCGCCCGGCCGTGCGGCGCAAATCCGGCTCCGGGACCCGGTTGCGCATCGGCTATGTCTCGTCGGACCTGCGCCAGCACGCTGTGGGCTTCGCGCTCAGCGAAGTGCTCGAACTGCACGACAAGTCGGCTGTCGAGATCTATGCCTATTATTGCGGCAGTCCCGCGCCGCACGATCCGACCCAGGCCCGCCTCCGGCAGGCCGTCGACCATTGGCGCGACATCGCCCGGCTGAGCGACCTGGAGGCGGCCCGGACGATCGCCGCCGACGGGATCGACATCCTCGTCGATGTCAACGGCTACACGAAACATGCGCGCACGCCGGTCTTCGCCTATCGCCCCGCCCCGGTGATCGTGAATTTCTGCGGCTATCCGGGCACGATGGCGAGCCCCTATCACCAGTACGTGATCGCCGACGCGCGGATCGTGCCGCCGGAAAACGAGATCTATTATACCGAAAAGGTGCTGCGCATCGCCTGCAACCAGCCGGTGGACCGCAAGCGGGCGGTCAGCCCGCGCCCGGCCCGCGCCGAGGCCGGCCTGCCCGAGGACGCTTTCGTCTTCGCGAGCTTCAACGGGATGCAGAAGATCAATCCGGCCTGCTTCGGCCGCTGGATGGCGGTGCTCGCGGCCGTGCCGGGCAGCGTGCTCTGGCTGCTCGCCGGCGACGACAGCGCCAATGCGCGCCTCAGGCAGGAAGCGGCGAAAGCCGGCATCGACCCCGCGCGGCTGATCTTCGCCGGCAAGGTGCCGAATCCGGACCATCTGGCGAGGATCGGGCTTGCCGACCTGTTCCTCGACACGTTCCCCTATGGCGCGCATTCCACCGCGGCGGATGCCCTCACCCAGGGCCTGCCCGTGCTGACCGTGCCCGGAAAGGGCTTCGCCGCGCGCTTCTGCGCCTCGATCGTCGCCGCCGCCGGCGTGCCGGAACTGATCTGCGACGATCCCGACGACTATGTGAGCAAGGCAGTGCGCCTCGCACAGGACCGGGCGGGCCTCGCCGCCATCCGGCAGAGCCTCGGGGACCAGCGCGAGACCTGTGCGCTGCGCGACATTCCGGGCCTGGTGCGGCGGCTGGAGGCGCTTTACCGCCAGATGCAGGAAGAGGCCGAGCGCGGCGAACTGCCCGTGCCGGACCTGACCAATCTCGATGTCTATTACGAGATCGGCGCCGAGCTGCTCACCGAGCCCGTCGAATTCGAGAGCGACACCGCCTATCGCCGGCGCTATCTCGACAAGCTCCGGCAATGGCACGATTTCGCACCGATCCCGCACGACCGGCGGCTCTGGACCGCCGAAGCCTCAGGCGCCCCGGCTGCCTGATCCGGACACAGACAGGCGGAGGAACAGGCATGCGCGGAAGCGGACGGATCGCCGTGGTCGGTGCGGGACTGTCGGGGGCGGTGATCGGCCGGGAGCTGGCGCAGGCCGGCTATCGGGTCGAGACCTTCGACGCGCGGAATCATATCGGCGGCAATTGCCACACCGAGCGCGATGACGGCACCGGCGTGATGGTCCATGTCTACGGGCCGCATATCTTCCATACGGACGACACGGAAGTCTGGAACTATGTCAACGGCTTCCAGACCTTCATGCCCTACAAGAACCGCGTGAAGACGACATCCGGCGGGCAGGTCTATTCCCTGCCCGTCAACCTGCACACGATCAACCAGTTCTTCGGCCGGACCTTCCGGCCGGACGAGGCGCGCGCCTTCATCGAGACCGTGGCCGACACGACGATCGCCGATCCGCAGACTTTCGAGGAACAGGCGCTGCGCTTCGTCGGCCGCGACCTCTACGAAGCCTTCTTCAAGGGCTATACCCAGAAGCAATGGGGCTGCTCGCCGACGGAGCTGCCCGCCTCGATCCTGAAGCGGCTTCCGCTGCGCTTCAACTATGAGGACAATTACTTCGCCCACAAATACCAGGGCATGCCCGAACACGGCTACACCGCGATGATCGGCGCGATCCTCGACCATCCCGCCATCCGCATCCATCTCGGCACGCATTTCCGGCGCGCCCGGACGTCGGATTTCGACCATGTCTTCTATTCGGGACCGATCGACGCCTGGCTGGACCACGCATTCGGGCCGCTCGGCTATCGCACGCTCGATTTCGAGCGCTTCACCTATGACGGCGACTACCAGGGCTGCGCCGTGATGAATTACGGCGATGTGGACGTGCCCTATACCCGCATCACCGAGCACAAGCATTTCTCGCCCTGGGAGGAGCATCGGGGCTCGGTCTGCTACCGCGAATTCTCCCGCGCCTCGGGGCCGGGCGACATCCCCTATTATCCGGTCCGGCTCGTCCGGGACAAGGAACAGCTCACCCGCTATGTCGACCGCGCCCGGCAGGAAACCGCCATCACCTTCGTCGGCCGTCTCGGCACCTATCGCTATCTCGACATGGACGTGACGATCCGCGAGGCGCTCGACACGGCACGGCTCTTCTTGGCGAAGGCCGCCGACCGGGCCGCGATGCCGGCATTCGTGCAATCGCCGGTGTGAGGACGGAACGGACCGGAAAAGTGAAGCTCGCCGCATATCTCTGAACAACGCCCCATTGAATTCCTTTGGCTTTCCTGCGCCGTCGCCACAACCATGGCAAAATCTACCACGGCCATCTGGGGTCGGGAATCCCTGGAAGAGTTCTCCGCGGTCCGAGGAACCTTCGTGACAAGGAGGAAGAACATCAAGGCTCTGTCAATCGTTCGCCCGAGCGGAAGGCGTATTGCTTCAGGAGAGAAGACACTTGAAGTCCGTCGATGGGAACCGAATTTAACCCAATCCGACGATTTGCTGATCGTTGAGAATGGTCGTTTTCTTCATCGCGATGGCGATCACGATGAAGGTGGTATTCCAGTTGCGATTGTTAAGGTGAAGGCTGTGCGTCCTTTCACGCTCGCGGACATGGAAGCAGCGTGTGCTTCCTACTTTGAGGAAGGGTGGCTTGCATGGGAGTTGGCCGATGTGCGAGCTATTCAATCCAGTGCGCGCGTCATCGCGGCTCGATATATCTACGAGGTTGATTTCCCCTTGTCGTACTGACCCTAGAGGACTACCCCTGACCCTCAGTGCGGTTCCCGATGGGAGTTTTCAGACAGTCTGTCAGAAGTATGTGGCGAGCAACAAAAAGGTGGCTGGGGCGCCTGGATTCGAACCAGGGAATGGCGGTACCAAAAACCGCTGCCTTACCGCTTGGCTACGCCCCAAGGCCTCGATTGCCGGCGATTGTCGAAGCGCGCCGGCGCGGCAATGGGCGCCTCATAGCAAAAGCATTTTCCGGCGGCAACACGCGATCGACAAAAAGCGCGTCCGCACCGGCTACGGCACCGGGGCGGCACCGCTTCCGTGTTTTGGAACGCCGCGGCAGCATATTTCGCTTTACCCGGCCGATGCAGGCTCTACACTCGATTTCGACGCGACATGCCCGCGCCCGCCGGAAACGGCGGTCATGTCGCGCAGCGTCGAATCTGTCATCGTTCCCAGGCCATTCCGGCCGGGCGATGCGTCAGGAGTGCCATGTCCAATTTCAGAGCCCGCCCCCCCGCCGAACCCACGATCCTGCTCGATGACGCGGTGGTGCGCGTGACGCGCTGGGATTTCGTGCCCGGCGCCGATACCGGGCACCATGTCCACGGCCTCGGCTATGTGGTGGTTCCCATGACCGACTGCCATTTCCTGATCGAGGAGGATGGCGGCGACCGCCGCGTCGACATGGCGCGCGGCCAGGTCTATCGGCGCGAGGCCGGCGTGGCGCACAATGTCGTCAATGGCGGCGACGAATTCATGAGCTTCATCGAGATCGAGTATAAGTGAGCGACGAGATCGCGTTCCGGCGGGACTTCGTGCCCGCCCACGGCACCGCCGTGGCGGTCGCGCCCGGCGTCGAGCGCCTCACCGCGCCCAATGCCGGCCCCTTCACCTTCCACGGCACCAACAGCTATATCGTCGGCGGCGGATCGGTCTGCGTCATCGATCCCGGCCCGGAGGACGAGGCGCACTGGCAGGCGCTCTGCCGCGCGCTCGACGGCCGCGAGGTGACGCATATCGCCGTCAGCCACACCCATCGCGATCATTCGCCGCTCGCCCGGCGGCTGAGGGAGCGGACCGGCGC
>JAGRLJ010000434.1 GCA_020441805.1 Rhizobiaceae bacterium | reverse complement strand
ACCAGCACCAGCGGCATGCCGTTGTCCTCGGCGAGCTCGATATCCTCCGGCGGCGTGCCGATGGCGGGCGAGATGATGATGCCGTCGCCGCCGAGCTGCAACATTGTCTCGATGAAGTTGCGCTGCTTCTCCACAGAATCGTAGTGGTTGGAGAGAATGAATGTGTGCTGGCTGCGGTCGAGCTCGCTTTCGATAGCCTTGAGGATCTCGCCGTAGAACGGGTTCATGATGTCGTGCACGACCACGCCGATAATGCCGGAGCGCGAGGTGCGCAGGCTGGCGGCCCGCCGGTTGTAGATATAGCCGAGCGTGCGTGCCTGTTCCTTGATCCTGTCGCGCGTGGACGCGGCCACGAGCGGACTGTCCCTGAGCGCCAGCGAAACGGTGGCGGTCGATACCCCCAGCGTCTCGGCAATCGTGGACAGTTTCACCTTTTGGGCCATCGAGCCTCCCGTTGCGAATTTCCGGCCGAACCGGACTTCGCCTCTCCCTAAATCGATTGAGTTAGCACACTTTCCGGTAGCTGTAACATGCCGGGATCGAGCGCCGCCGTTTATTCACCAAAAGCCTCCCCTTCAGGCTCCACCTGGCCGAGATTGCGGTTGATCCGGCGCAGCATCTTGAGGAACTGCCGCGCCTCCTTGTCGTCGAAACCGGAAAGCGCCAGGTTCTCGGTCGCCTTGACGGCGAATTCGATCGCACCGACATGCCGTCGTCCGCCATCGGTGAGAAAGGCGCGGGTCTGCCGCCCGTCATTCATATCCGCCACGCGATGGATGAAGCCCTGCGCCTCCATCCGCGCCAGCGTGCGCGTCATGGTCGGCGGCTTGACGCCCAGTTTCTCGGCGATCGCGCCGGCGGATAGCCCGTCCTGCTCGGCCAGCGCCAGGATCACGCCGTCCTGCCCGGCATAGAGGCCGCTATGCGACAGGGAATTGGTGAGGAATGTCCGCATGTGCCGGGAGACGCGGGTGATTTCCGACTGGATATCGCCGGGACTGCGGGGCCTTACCTCCTTGCCCGCCTTGTCCTTCTTCCTGGACTTGTCCTTCTTGGCCATGCCCGCCCCGGTTTGAATTTAAATTTTTTGAATGTATGACGTAAGGCGCGGTGCAATGGCAAGAGGCGGAACGTGAAATGGCGGCTGGAACCGGGGAGATCTCGTCCCGCACCATCGCGATCCTGCCGCTCGGCGCGCATGAATATCATGGCCCCCACCTGCCGCCCGAAACGGATGCCACCATCGCCCGGGCCGTGGCGGGCAGGCTGCGGCGGGCGCTACCCGACAGCCTCGACGCCATCTTCCTCGAAACCGAGTCGGTCGGCTATTCCCCCGAACATCTCGACAGGCCGGGAACACGGTCGCTGGCCTTCGACGAGGCGGTGGAACGCTGGCTCGGGATCGCCGGCGATCTGGCGAGCCGCGGCATCCGCAAGCTCGTGCTGCTCAACGCCCACGGCGGCAACGCCCCGCTGATGACGATCGTCGCGACCGAGACCCGGCTTCGTTTCGCGATGCTCTGCGTCGCGACGAGCTGGACCCGGTTCGGCCTGCCGGACGGCGTGATCGCGCCGGCGGAGAAGGCGACCGACATCCATGGCGGCGACATCGAGACCTCCGTCATGCTGGCGATCGCGCCCGAAAGGGTGGATATGGGCAAGGCAAGGAATTTCCCCTCCGCCCAATCCGGCTTCGCCGAGCGCTTCCGCCACCTGCGCGCCTACGGCCCGCATGCCTTCGGATGGATGATGAGCGACCTCAATCCGGACGGCGCCGCCGGCAACGCATCGGCTGCGACCGCCGAGAAAGGGGAAATGCTGCTCGACCATGCCGTGCGGGGGCTGGTGGAGCTCGTCGAGGACGTCGATCGGTTCGACCTTGCGGACCTGCGCCGCCTGGAAGGCGACGGCAATCGCGACAAACCGCCCGAACGATAAACGGCGCTCGACATCATTTGCGCAGCCGTTCTTCCTCTCCTATATAGCAGCAGGCATATCTTTTCCCGAGGCGACCATGACCGAAGCCCAGACCGCAAAGCCCATTCCCGTCACCGTGCTCACCGG
>JAGRLJ010000085.1:13198-14332 GCA_020441805.1 Rhizobiaceae bacterium | reverse complement strand
GGGCCGCCGCCCGTCATGATATAGAGCGTATCGAAGATCTTGAAATTCTCGATCACCCGGATCGCGAGCGCGATGATGACGATCGTCTTCATCTTGGGCAGGACGATCGTCCGGAACCGCTGCGGCCAGGAGGCGCCGAGCAGGGTCGCCGCCCGCAACTGGTCCTCGGGCACGCCGGCGAGGCCCGCGAGCAGGATGAGGAACATCAGCGGCGTCCATTGCCAGATATCGGCGATCATCACCGCGACCAGCGCCCAGCCGGGGCTCGACAGCCAGGCGAGCGAGAAGGTCGAGCCGGTCAATGTCGAGATGATGTCGTTCACCGGACCGCCCGACTGGAACAGCATGAAGAACATGTAGCCGGCCACCGCGGGCACCACCATCATCGGCATCAGCAGGATCGAATAGAAGATCCGCTTGCCGCGGAAATCGTCCATGAAGAGAAGCGCGAGCGCGAAGCCGAGCAGGAACTCGGCCGGCACGCAGACCAGCATGATCACCGCCGTGCGCCCGAGCGCGGCCCAGAACCGGTCGTCGACGGCAAGATCGGTGTAGTTGGCGAACGTGTTCCAGCTCTCCCAGGCATGCCACCACGGCACGCCGTCGAGCGGCGACCAGTCGGTCATTGAAATGTAGAGCTGCATCAGCAGCGGGAAGACCGAGATGAACAGGACGAGGACCTGCGCCGGCAGCGTCAGCCGGAAACCGAGCCTCGCGCCTTCCGGGTCCGCCTTGACGGGCGCGGCCCGGACGATCGGTGGCGTGACGGTCGCGGCGCTCATTGCTTCAAGGCTCCGAAGGTCAGGCCGCGCACCAGATGCTTCTGGATGGCGATCCCCATGACGACGGGCGGGACCGCGGCGATCAGCCCCAGCGCGGCCTTGGCGCCATAGAGCTGGCCGGTCATCGAGGACGAGAGCGACGCCATGTAGACGGGAATGGTCACCCAGTCGCGCGTGGTGAGCAGTAGGCCGATCAGATAGTCGGACCAGTTGAGGATGAAGACGAAGAGGGCGGAGCTTGCGAGCGGCGCCCGCATCATCGGCAGCGTGATCCGCGTGAAGACGCGGAAGCGGGAACAGCCCTCGACGCGCGCCGCATCCTCGATCTCGCGCGGCATGTCGTCGAAAAAGG
>JAGRLJ010000085.1:9472-13081 GCA_020441805.1 Rhizobiaceae bacterium | reverse complement strand
ACCGGAATCATGACCGCCATCGGCGGGAAGAGCCGAAGCTGGATCAGCGCCAGCGGCAGATTCTGTCCCGAACCGAAACGCGAAAGCCCATAGGCGGCGGCGGTTCCCGCCGACATGGCGATCACCGTTCCGAAAACGGCGGACAGCATCGACGACAGGATCGGTTTCGTCGCCGTCTTGTCGAGCGCGACGATCAGGTCGGAGCTCGACTGGCCGAAGATGAAACGGAAATTGTCGAGCGTCGGGTTCTTCGGCCACCAGGTCAGATCCGCCCCGGTCGCGGTCCATTCGGCGATCGGCTTGAAGGCCATGGACGCCATCCAGAGGATCGGCACGAGCGTCACCGCGACGGCGAGGACCACCGCCGCGTAACGAAAGACTTCAAAAAGGGGCGACCTGGTCATCGTCTCTGCTGCAAAGAATGGAAATCCGTGCGGAAGGCGGCCTGTCCGCCTTCCGCGCCCGCGAGCCCCCGGAAGGCTCAATCGGTGACGGTCGGCCAGGCGGCCTTGTTGGCCTTGATCGCCTCGACCAGTTTGTCCTCGCCGGTACGGCGGGCGATGCGCCGCCATTGCTTCTCGGTGTCCTCCATCGCCTGTTCGGGCGTCTTGGACTTGGTGAGCGCCGCCATGAGGTTCTCGTCGAGCGCGTTGTGGAAAGCCGTCGCGCCCGGATAGTTGATGGTCGGCACGGTGCGGGCCACGCTGTCGCGCACCACGTCCATGTGGTAGACGTGGTAGGTTTCGCGCACCAGCGGATCGGCGAAATCCGAGAGCCGGAACGGGTCGAAATAGCCGCCCGGATTGGCGGTCATCCAGGCATAGATCCGCGCCGAGCCCAGCCATTGGAGCAGGAGATAGGCCGCTTCCGGGTTCTTCGATTGCGACGAGACCGATGCCGAGAGATTGAGCCAGAGGACGGTTCGGCGGATGAGCTTGCCGTCGATCTCGCGGCCCGGCGGCAGCATCGATCCGATCTTGCCGGTGACCTTGGAGCCGGTATTGGCCGCATTGTCGAGGAACTTCGGCAGGTTGGAGAAGGCACAGGTCATCGCCGCGCCCGCATTGGCGAAATTGCCGTACTGCTCCGGCCAGCCCCAGGAAATCGCATCCGGCGAATGGTGGGACAGCGAGTCGACATATTCCCTGGTCGCCGCCCAGCCCGCCTCGGAATTGATCAGCGCCTTGCCGGAATCGTCGAACAGATACTGGTTCGGATTGCCCATCGAGACATAGCGCTGATACCAGTTCGTATAGCCCCAGCCCTGGTTGCGCAGGTCGGTCGAGCCGAACAGCCCCTTGTCCGGGCGATGGAAGAAGGCCGCGATCTCGCCGTGCTCCTTCCAGGTTTTCGGCGGCGCGAGCTCGTAGCCGTGCTTGTCGGCGAAAGCCTTCTTCTCGCTCTCGTCGCCGAAGAGGTCGGTGCGGTAGTTCCAGATCTGGAAATCGCCGTCGAGCGACACGCCATAGGTCGAGCCGCGATACTGATTGAGCAGCGAAACGCCCCGCGCGCCGTTGACATAGCCGGTCTCCGGCGCGTCCCATTCCGGCTTGTGCGCCGCGACGAACTCGTCGAGATTGAGGATGCCGCCGGTCTCGGCGAGGTCGCCGAGGCGGTTCCACTCCACCGCATAGATGTCGAAGGCGCCCGCCTTCGTGGAAATGTCCTGCATCGTCTTGGTGAATTCCTGGCCGTTCGGCACGCCGACGATCTCGAGCGTGATGCCGGTCTCCTTCTCCCAGAGCTCCTTGATCGAGGGCGCCCCCTTGGGGAACGGCTGGGTCAGCTGGCCGATCGAGCCATCGGACAGGCCGAGCACGATCTTGTCGACACCCTTGGCCCTGAGAGCCTTCGCCGCCTCGACCGCGCGGCCTTCCGGCGTCCCGGCGCCATACTGGTAGCGCTCGGCGCCGTCGAAGCCGGTCGGGCCGCCGATCATGCCGTCGGCAAGCTTGTCGGCGGCAAAGGCGCGGCCCGGACGGATGAATTGCGGCGCGATGCCGACCGCCGCCGTCAGCCCGGCGATCCGCGTGGATGCCGCGAGAAAACCGCGACGCGAAACTGTCAGATTGGATGTCATGAAATTCCTCCCTTGCAACGGGGCCTCCCTCCCATCATCATGATGTATATTGATTTTACATTTGATGACTGTCAACATCATAAATGATCAACGTACATCAAAATCGCCATCGTGAATGATCAAAAGCTAAAAAGACAAACAAATCAAAGCCGCCGCGATGATGCGAACTGATGTTTTTTGATGCAGGACCGGAGGAATTCGACGTTATGTTGCGCTGTCTGTGTTTTTTGGATTGCAAGTCAACCTCCTTCGAATACATCAGTTTCAATCATCTGCTCACGAGGGAATCGCCGTGCGTTCCACGCTGATCGATATCGCCAAGGGCTCCGGAGTCTCGACCGCCACCGTCGACCGCGTCCTCAACAACCGGGCCGGCGTGTCGGGCCGCACCCGCGCCATCGTGATGGAAACGGCCACCCGGCTTGGCTATTTCGGCCAGTCGGAGCCGGCGACCGAATGCATCCGCCTCGATTTCGTGCTGCCGGAGGGCACCAATACCTTCATCGCCAACCTCAAGGCGCAGATCGACCGGCAATGCGCGGCACAGGAGGGGATCGACCACAGGATCCACGCCGTCGAGGGCTTCAATCCCCAGTCGCTCGCCCGGAAGCTCGCGTCGCTCCGGTCCGCGACGCAGGGGATCGCGCTGGTGGCCCTCGACCATCCCGCCGTCCGCGAGGAAATGCGCGCGCTGGGCGAGGCCGGCGTCAAGGTGGTCACGCTCGCCTCCGACATCCTGCATGTCGCACGGACCGGCTATGTCGGCATCGACAACCGCGCCGCCGGCCGCCTGGGCGGCTATCTGCTCGGACGCCTGCTTCCGGCGAATCCCTGCAAGATCGCACTCTTCGCCGGCTCCCTCTCCTATCGCGGCCACGAGGAACGGGAGATGGGCTTCCGCCACATCGTCTCCGAGGAATTCAGGCATCTCGAAGTGGTGCAAATGCGCGAGATCCGCGACGACCGCCAGCGGGCCTATGATGAAACCATCGCATTGCTCGACCGGCACCCCGATCTCGCCGGCATCTACAATATCGGCGGCGGCAGTTCGGGCATCGGCCAGGCGCTGGACGATCGACGGCGCGGCCGCTCCGTGGCCTTCATCGGCCACGAACTGACCGAACATTCCAAGCCCCTGCTGCTTTCGGGGACCATGGACGCGGTGATCGACCAGAATCCGCGTGTCGAGGCACGCGAGGCGATCGGCCTCCTGTCGAGCGCTATTCGCGGCCGCCCATTCGAATATCACCCCCCCCGATTGCAGGTCATCTTCCGGGAAAACATTCCGGAAAATTGACAGCGATGATGTAAAATGATGTTTTCGACCTGAATCAGTGCGCCGAAACGCCGGAATGGTCCCATCATTGGAAAATGATGGCATCTCCTCCCTGGATATAAGCTGAAATTTCCCTGAATTTCGTTGAACGGGGGTCGTTTCCATCGTTTCATGATGTTGACTTCATCATTTTGAGGCGTCATTATAAATCAAATTTGATGATTGCCAATAGAGCGGGCGGGAAGACGCCTGC
>JAGRLJ010000085.1:0-9425 GCA_020441805.1 Rhizobiaceae bacterium | reverse complement strand
CGATGACGATGACGGAAGCGGCGAAGCCGAAGCGGGACTACAGCCTCGTCGGCGAAAGTTCGCGCCGCGCTGTGGAGACCGGCCTCGCCTCGGCCGAATGGTATCACACCGACATTCCCCGCAAGGTGATAAAGGAACTGATGCAGCGAAGCGACGCACCGGCGATTCGCGACACGATCCTCTGGATCGGCCTTATCCTCGCTTCCGCGGCCGGCGCGATCCATTTCTGGGGCACATGGTGGTGCGTCCCCTTCTTCTTCGTCTATGGCGTGCTCTACGGATCGTCGAGCGATTCCCGCTGGCACGAATGCAGCCATGGCACCGCTTTCCGGACACGCTGGATGAACGATGCCGTCTACCAGATCGCCAGCTTCATGCTGATGCGCAATCCGGTAAGCTGGCGCTGGAGCCATGCCCGTCATCACACGGATACGATCATCGTCGGGCGGGACGCCGAGATCGCCGTCATGCGACCGCCCGACCTCCTGCGCGCGGGGCTTGCCTTCACCGGCCTGCTCGATTTCCGCTACTCGCTGCCGACGCTCTTCCGCAACGCCTTCGGGAACCTCTCCGACGAGGAGAAGAGCTACATTCCGGAAATGGAATGGCACAAGGCCGTCGTCGCCGCGCGTTGGCATGTCGCCATCTATGTCGCGACGGTGGCAGCCGCCATCTCCATGCGCTCCTTCCTGCCGCTGATGCTGATCGGCCTGCCACGCATATACGGAAGCTGGCACATGATCCTGACCGGGCTGTTGCAGCATATCGGTCTTGCCGACAATGTCGTCGACCATCGGCTCAACACACGCACGGTCCATATGAATCCCGTCAGCCGCTGGATCTACTGGAACATGAACTACCATGTGGAGCATCACATGTTCCCGATGGTTCCCTACCATGCGCTGCCGAAGCTGCATGAGCTGATCAAGCACGACCTGCCGGAGCCCAATCCTTCGATGTGGCATGCCTACAGGGAGGTCTGGCCCGTCCTGCTCAAGCAGTTGCGCTACGAGGATTTCTATCTCAGGCGCGAGCTGCCCTCCACCGCCCGGCCCTATCGGATGGAATTTCACGACATGCCCATCGGCGCCGCCGCGGAATAGGCCGGAATTCATCGAGCGGGTCGAGCCCGGCCTGCCTACCATCATCGGAGACTGACATGACGGAATGGATACGCGCCTGCGCGGCGGACGATGTCGACGAAGAGGACGTGATCCGCTTCGACCATGCAGGCAGGACCTTCGCGATCTACCGATCGCCGGATAACGCGTTCTTCGCCACCGATGGCCTCTGCACCCATGAGAAGGTGCATCTGGCCGACGGCCTGGTCATGGACGACATCATCGAATGTCCCAAGCACAATGGCCGCTTCAACTACAAGACCGGCGAGGCCAAGGGCGCCCCCGTCTGCATCGATCTCGCGACCTATCCGGTCAAGGTCGAGGGCGGCGACATCTTCGTCGGCATCGGCTGACGGCAGCGCCTCATGGGGAGACCGCGGGGTCGCCGTGATCGGCGATGAGGAACCCGCGCGGCTCGCCTTGCCGAATTGGAGGCCTTGCCGGCCGCATGACAAGATCTCGGGGGAGGAACCAGACATGAGAAAGAACCGGCCCACCGTCGCGGATCTCCGCGCCATGAAGGGCAAACGCCAGCTCACCATGCTGCGGGTGTTGACGCTGGAGGAAGCGGAAGCGGCCGAGAAGGCCGGCATCGACATCGTGTCCGTGCCGCCGGAACTCTGCCTCGATCCGCGCTATCGCGACGTCGCGCCCACGCTGTTCACGATGCCCGGCGAGAATTTCTTCGAGATCGGCACGGCGGACGATTTCGTGCGCTGGGCCTTCCGCATGTACAAGGGCGGCGCCGACGCCGTCTATTGTTCGGCGAGCTACGCAACCGTCAAGCGCATGGCCGATGAGGCCATTCCCGTGATCGGTCATGTCGGCCTGATCCCGTCGCGCAAGACATGGACCGGCGGCTTCAAGGCAGTGGGCAAGACGGTGCAATCGGCGCTTCAGGTCTGGGAAGCGGTCAGGGAGCTGGAGAAGGCGGGCGCTTTCGGCGCCGAGATCGAGGTGGTGCCGGTGGAAGTCGCCGAGGCCATCTCGAAACGCACCAGCCTCGTCATGCTCTCCATGGGCGCCGGCAGCGGCTGCGATGCGCAATATCTCTTCGCCGAGGATATCCTCGGCACCAACCGGGGTCACATGCCGCGCCATTCCAGGGTCTATCGCAATTTCGCCGCCGAATATGACCGGTTGCAGAATGAGCGCATCGCCGCTTTCAGGGAATATGTCGCCGATGTCGAAAGCGGCGCCTATCCCGAGGAGCGCCATATCGTGCGCATGGCGCCGGCCGAGCTCGACAGCTTCCTCGACGCCATCGACCGGGGCTGATGCGGCAATACCGGGCGCGTGGGGCGGCTATTCCGAGGCGGATGCGAGCTGGAAGCGCTCGAAGCGATCCAGCTCGGCCTCGATCAGCGCCTTGTGCCCGGCCTGCCCGCCATCGCCGAGCCATGTCCATTTCTGGATCAGCAGCTTGCCCGCCTTGCGGTCGGTCTTGAGGTCGATCGCCGCGACCACCGCATCGCCCACGGTGACCGGCAGGGCGAAATAGCCCAGCACGCGCTTGGCCGCCGGGACATAGGCCTCGAAGCGATGGTCATGACCGAACAGCATCTTGAAGCGCGGCCGCTGGATCACCAGCGGATCGAATGGCGACAGGATGTGGACCCGCTCCGCGGGGACGGCCTCTTGCCGTTCGAATGCCGCCGGGGCGGCCCAGTGCCGGACACCCTCCCCGCCCTCGATCTCGACCGGAACGAGCTCCCGCCGCCGCACGGCGCCGTTGATCAGGGATTGGACCTTCGGCTTCCATTTCAGTCCGCCGTAACAGATCGAGTCGAGGCTCACGACGCCTTGCGACCTGAGCGCCCGATCGAGGAGATAGCCGGCATATTGCGTGTCCGACGCCGGCTTCGGCCGTTCCCAGCCGAAATGCCGCTCCGTCAGGTCGTAGGTCTTCAGCATGCCATCGCGCCGGCTGACTGTCAGGTCGCCGGCATAGAAGCCGAGCTGCATGGCGCGCTTGGACGGCTTGCGGCTGGCCCAGGGATGATCCTTCTCCACGAGGATGTCGTCGTCGATATCGCGGATCGAAAGCGCCCCCTCCGCGCGGATGCGGCGGAGAAGCGCAAGATAGTCTTTGCGCGCCACGGAGGCGAACCAGCTTTCCGGTTCCTTCCCGTGCCGTCTCATCGCCGGCAGGAAGAAACGATAGTCTCGCACCGGGACATAGGACAGCGCATGCGTCCAGTATTCGAACACGGATTTGTCGTCGCTGAGCGCCGTGCCGAGATCCTCCCGCCGATAGCCGGGAATGCGCGTGTAGAGGATATGGTGATGGCTGCGCTCGATGACGTTGATCGTATCGATCTGGACATAGCCGAGATGCTCGACGGCCGCGCGCGTGGCCGAAGGTCCCGCGCCGAAGGGCTCGGCCTCGTCCAGCCGCTGCGCCCGCATCCAGATGGCCCGCGCCTGCGCCGCCGGAATCCCATATGCTTTCTTCACCCGTCGTCTCCGTCCATCGCGCCAAGTCCCTGGCGGGACTCGAAGGTTAGCCGAGGCGCAACCTCCTCCGCCACCCGAATTTGCGCGATGCCCCTGACAGTTCCTGGCAGGATCAACCGATGCTCATCAGGCTCGCATTGCCGCCCGCCGCCGCCGTGTTGATCGAGGTCGAAACCTCCTCCAGCAGCCAGTTCAGGCTGTAGCCAGCGCCGGCGGCGATCTCCTCGGTCGAGGCCGACTGGACCAGCACCAGCGGCCCGGGCAATCCGGCGATCCGCTTGTTGACGGCGCGCACCCGTTCGGCGTCGCCCTCGACCAGCGCGCCGGCGAAAGGCCCGGCCTCGGCCCAGTCGCCGGCCTGCGCGACACGCGCCGCAACGGACGGCGGAAGGCCGTCGAGCGCCGGCGCAAGGCCGCTTTCCAGGTCGATGGAGACCCGGTTCCCGGTGGCGAGCGCGATGGCGAGCTGGCGATAGAGTCCGGCCCTGCTTTGCGGCGCCAGCAGCACATGGCCACGGGCATGCAACGCATAAAGGTTCCGCTCCCCGACCGGTCCCGGCAGTTCCGATTCGAGCCCGAGCGCCGAAAGGCTGCCGAGATCGCGCGCCGCATTGGCGGCATCCCGTTCGCCCCTGCCGTCGAGCCAGAGCGCGAAGTCGAGAAGCGCCGGATCAATATGCACCGAGCTGTGATGCGGCGGCATCGGCGGCGTCTGGACGAGGCGGCCGAGATAGAGCGGCCCGCCCGCCTTCGGCCCGGTGCCGGACAACCCCCGCCCCCCGAAGGGCTGGACGCCGACGACCGCGCCGATGACATTGCGGTTCACATAGACATTGCCGACCCTGATGCGGTTGGTGACATGGGCGATCGTCTCGTCGAGCCGGGTATGCAGGCCGAAGGTTAGGCCGTAGCCCGTCGCGTTGATGTCGTCGATGAGGCGATCGATCTCGTCGCGCTTATAGGTGATGACATGCAGCACCGGCCCGAAGACCTCGCGCTTGAGGTCGGAGAGTCGGTCGAGCTCGATGATCGTCGGCGGCACGAAGGTGCCTTCCCGAGTCTCGCCGCGCAGCATGACCTGCTCCACCGGCCGGCCCAGTCCCCGCATCGTCTCGATATGCTGTTCGATGATAGCCCTGGCCTCGTCGGTGATCACCGGCCCGACATCGACGGACAGGCGATCGGTCCGGCCGATGCTGAGCTCCTGAAGCGCGCCCTTGAGCATGGCGAGCGTCCGAGCCGAAACATCCTCCTGAAGGCAGAGGATCCGCAGCGCCGAGCAGCGCTGGCCGGCGCTGTCGAAGGCGGACGCGATGACGTCGGCGACGACCTGTTCGGCAAGCGCCGAGGAGTCGACGATCATGGCATTCTGCCCGCCCGTCTCGGCGACGAGCGGAATGGGCTTGCCGGCCGGTGACAGCCGGTCGGCGAGCTGGGCCTGGATCAGCCGGGCGACCTCGGTCGAGCCGGTGAACATCACGCCGGCCGTCTCCGGGGCGCCGACAAGGGCGGCGCCGACCCGGCCGTCGCCGGGCAGGAATTGCAGCGCCGCCACCGGCACGCCGGCTTCGTGCAGCAGCCGCACGGATTCGGCGGCGATCAGTGGGGTTTCCTCGGCGGGCTTGGCGAGAACCGGGTTGCCCGCGACCAGCGCCGCCGCCACCTGCCCGGTGAAAATCGCCAGCGGGAAGTTCCACGGGCTGATGCAGACCACGGGGCCGAGCGGCTTGTGGGCCGGCCCGAGCGTCTTCTTCGCCTGCTCGGCATAGTAACGCAGGAAATCCACCGCCTCGCGCACCTCCGCGATCGCGTTCGGCGCCGATTTCCCGGCCTCGCGCATGATGAGGCCGAGCAGGGTCTCGATCCGTGCTTCCATGGTGTCGGCGGCCCGTTCAAGGCAAGCGGCGCGGTCGGCCGGCGAAACGGCGGCCCAGGTCGCGGCCCCGCCCGCCGCGAGCGTCACGGCGGTCCGCGCCGCCTCGTCCGAGGCCTGCTGCACCATGCCGACCACATCGCCCCGGTCGCCGGGATTTCGGACGGGTTCCGCCTCGCCGGGAAAGGCCGCGCCAGCCAGCACCGGCCGGGCTTGCCAGTCGATCTCCGTGGATGCCCGAAGCGCTTCGGCAAGCTGCGCGAGGCCGACCTCGTTCGACAGATCGAGCCCTTCGGAATTCCGGCGCGCGCCGAAAATATTCGCAGGCAGGGCGATCCTGTCATGGCCCGCGCCCGGCGCCGCCATCGCGCGGGCGACATCGACGGGATCGCTCACCAGTTCGTCGATCGAGACAGTCGGGTCGGCGATGCGGTTGACGAAGGAGGAATTGGCGCCGTTTTCCAGCAGCCGGCGCACAAGATAGGCCAGCAGCGTCTCATGCGTCCCGACCGGCGCATAGATGCGGCAGGGCCGGTCGAGATTTTCCCGGCCGACGACCTCCTCGTAAAGCGGCTCGCCCATGCCGTGCAGGCACTGGAACTCATATTTGCCGACCTCGAAATCCCCGCCCGCCAGATGATGGATCGCCGAAAGCGTCTGCGCATTGTGGGTGGCGAATTGCGGAAAGACATAGTCGGTCGCGGCCAGGAGCCTGCGGGCACAGGCGACATAGGAAATGTCGGTATGGATCTTGCGGGTAAAGACCGGAAAGCCCTCGAGCCCGTCGAGCTGGGCGCGCTTGATCTCGGCATCCCAATAGGCGCCCTTCACCAGCCGGACCATGATCCGGCGATGGGCGCGCCGGGCGAGATCGATAATGAAATCGATCACGTAAGGGCATCGCTTCCCATAGGCCTGCACGACGAAGCCCATGCCGTTCCAGCCTGCGAGATCGCGGTCGAGGCAAAGGTCCTCGAGGATGTCCAGCGACAGTTCGAGCCTATCGGCTTCCTCGGCGTCGATATTGAGCCCGATATCGTAGCTCTTGGCGATGAGCGCCAGCGCCTTGACCCTCGGCACCAGTTCGCCCATCACGCGGTCGGCCTGGGCGCGCGAATATCGTGGATGAAGCGCCGAAAGCTTGATCGAGATGCCCGGCCCCTCATAGATGCCGCGGCCGGCCGACGCTTGGCCGATGGCGTGGATCGCGTTCTCGTAATCGCGGTAATAGCGTTCGGCATCGGCCGCCGTCGTCGCCGCCTCGCCGAGCATGTCATAGGAATAGCGGAAGCCCTTGGCTTCCAGCGTCCGGGAACGCTTGAGCGCCTCGTCGATCGTCTCGCCGGTCACGAATTGCTCGCCCATCATCCGCATCGCCATGTCGACGCCGCGGCGGATCACCGGCTCGCCGGCACGGGCGATGAGCCGGGTGAGCGCGGCCGACAGGCTGCGGTCGTTGACCGTCGATGTCAGCTTGCCCGTCACCACGAGACCCCAGGTGGCGGCATTGACGAAGAGCGACTTCGAGCCGCCGAGATGCGACCGCCAATCGCCCTCGGAGATCTTGTCGCGGATCAGCGCATCGCGGGTCTCGTCGTCGGGAATGCGCAGCAGCGCTTCGGCGAGACACATCAGCGCCACGCCCTCCTGGCTGGACAGCGAATATTCGTGCACCAGGCCCTCGACGCCGGATCCCTTGTGCTTGGCGCGCAAAGCCGCGATCAGCCTGCGCGCCGTGCGCGCCGCCGCCTCCTTCAGCCGTGGCGAGAGCGTCGCCGCGTCGATCAGCGGCAGCACGCAAGCGGCCTCGTCGCGCCGGTAGGCCGCCGTGATCGCCGCGCGCAGCGGCGACGGCTCGCGGATGGGCGGGGCAAAAGCCGAAAACAGGTCCCGGCTGCGCTCGATCGTCTGGACGTTCATCATCTGCTCTCCATCACCGGGACCGGCCCCCGCGACCCTGCAAACGGAACCTAGCAGAATTCTGCCACATCCGCCGCCGGTTGGAATGCCGTCGCGTCTCTTTTCAGAAATGCGCGCATCCTATCATGCCGACCGAGTGTTTTCAGACTTGAATTCGGAAAATATCGGCGCATATTGCCTGATATTGGAAAAGATTTTAGAGATTTTCTTATTCATGGACGCCAAAGAAAGTGAATTGGACCAATTCGATCACCGCATCCTCGATGCCCTGGCGAAGGATGGCCGAATGAGCATCACCGATCTGTCCACCGTGGTCGGCCTGTCCAAGACGCCGTGCCAGGTCCGCCTGCGCCGGCTGATCGAGGAAGGCTATATCGAGGGCTTCCATGCGCGGATCAACCATCGCAAGCTCGGCCGCGATCACATCGCCTTCGCCGAGGTCAAGCTGTCCGACACCAAGGAGGTCGCGCTTCGGGAATTCAACGCCGCGGTCCGCAAGATCCGCGAGGTCGAGGAGTGCCACATGATCGCCGGCCGGTTCGACTACCTGCTCAAGGTCCGCACCACCGATATCGGGCGCTACCGGCAGGTGCTCGGAGAGCGAATCTCCAGCCTGCCGCATGTGGCGAGCACCTCGACGGCCGTTGCGATGGAATCGGTCAAGGAAGGCGGCATTTGAGGAAACGGCTGGCAAAATTGTCGCGCGTCCAAAACCCCTATTCCTGCCGCCGCCCTTTTCAGTCTAGCTTCGGTCGATGATATCCTCCACCGCCGATTCCGGATTGCTGCACGAGCCCGGCCGCGCCCGCATCGTCGCGCTCGTGGTCGCCGTCGCATTCTTCATGCAATTGCTCGACAGCACGATCGTCATCACCTCCCTGCCCCAGATGGGCCGGGATTTCGGCGTGCCGCCGGTGGCGATGAGCATCGGCCTGACCGTCTATCTCCTGACCATGGCCGCCTTCATTCCGCTGTCCGGCTGGCTGGGCGACCGCTTCGGCGCACGCACGGTCTTCATGGCGTCGATCGCGATCTTCACCGCCGCCTCGCTGTTCTGCGGCCTGTCGGCCAGCCTGGAACAATTCATCGCCGCGCGTGCGGTGCAGGGTTTCGGCTCGGCGCTGATGACGCCGGTGGGCCGCGTCATCGTGCTGCGCAACGCGCCGAAATCGGAGCTCGTCCATGCCGTGGCCCTGATCACCTGGCCGGCGCTGATCGCACCGGTGATCGGCCCGCTGCTCGGCAGCCTCGTCACCACCTACCTCTCCTGGCACTGGAATTTCTACATCAATCTCCCGATCGGGCTTGCCGGGCTGGCGCTTGTCCGGCGCTTCGTCCCCGACCAGCGCGAGGAAGGCGCCGGCCAGCTCGATATTCCGGGCTTCCTGCTCTCGGCGCTCGGGCTCACGCTGCTGCTGGCCGGCCTCGAAGCCTTCACCCAGGGCACGGCAGGGCTGCCGCTGGTCGCGCTCCTGCTGGCGGGCGGCATCGTGCTCGGCGTCGCGGCGACCTGGCATTTCCGCCGCGTCGCCAATCCGCTCATCGACCTTTCCGCCTTCGGCGTCCGGACATTCGCGCTGTCCACGCTGTCGGCCGGCACCGCGCTCCGCACCTCCATCAACGCCACGCCCTTCCTGATCCCGCTTTTCCTCCAGCTCGGCTTCGGACTCGACGCCATCGCCGCCGGCACCTATCTTCTCGTCTATTTCGCGGGCAATCTCGCGATGAAGACGCTTACCACCCGCACGCTCCGGCGGTTCGGCTTCCGCCGCGTGCTCGTCGCCAACGGGCTGATTGCCGGCGGCTCGATCGCGGCCTGCGGCTTCGTCTCTCCCGCAACGCCCGACGCCGTCATCATGGCGCTCTTCTTCCTGGCGGGCCTGTCGAGGTCCATGCAGTTCACGGCGCTCAACACGCTCGGCTTCGCCGACATCGCGCCGGAGCAACGCAGCTCGGCCTCGACGCTGTCGAGCATGCTGCAACAGGTGTCGATGCTGCTGGGCATCGCCATCGCCGCGGCGATCCTCAACCTGTCGAGCCTGCTGCGAGACGGC
>JAGRLJ010000084.1:13641-14820 GCA_020441805.1 Rhizobiaceae bacterium | reverse complement strand
ACAAGGTGATGATGGGCGCCGAGCGTCGCTCCTCGGCCATGACGCAGGAGGAGAAGAAGCTTACCGCTTATCACGAAGCCGGCCATGCCATCGTCGCGATCAATGTCGAGTCCGCCGATCCGGTCCACAAGGCGACGATCATCCCGCGCGGCCGCGCGCTCGGCATGGTCATGCAGCTTCCCGAGGGCGACCGCTATTCGATGAGCTACAAGTGGATGGTCTCCCGGCTCGCGATCATGATGGGCGGCCGCGTCGCCGAGGAACTGACCTTCGGCAAGGAGAACATCACCTCCGGCGCGTCCTCCGACATCCAGCAGGCGACCAAGCTCGCCCGCGCCATGGTCACGCAATGGGGCTTCTCCGACGAGCTTGGCCAGGTTGCCTATGGCGAGAACCAGCAGGAGGTGTTCCTCGGTCATTCGGTCACCCAGTCGAAGAACATTTCCGAGGCGACCGCGCAGAAGATCGACAACGAGGTTCGCCGTCTGATCGACGAGGCCTATACCGAGGCCCGCCGTATCCTGACCGAAAAGCACGACGACTTCGTCACCATCGCCGAGGGCCTGCTCGAATACGAGACGCTGTCGGGCGACGAGATCAAGGCGCTGATCCGTGGCGACAAGCCCGCCCGCGACCTTGGCGACGACACGCCGCAGAGCCGAGGCTCTTCCGTGCCGAAGACCGGGACGCCCAAGGGCGGACAGGCCGAGGCCGAAGGCGGCTTCGAGCCGCAGCCGCAATAGGCCGCGCTCGCGAAGACATCAAAAAGCCCGGCTTGTCCGGGCTTTTTGCTGGACGGCTCCTCATCGTCCCGCGGAATCGGGAAGTCTTGGCGTATGGGGCGCCCGTGGGGGGCGATCGTTAACGCTATGTATTGACGCTTTTTCCAATTTGATGTGGCAGAATCGATCCTGTGTGGCATTCAATTTTCATAAGTCGGCGGGCATTGCCGCCTCACAAGACGACAGACGGGTGGACAACATGACGCGACGTTATTTCGGCACCGACGGTATCCGTGGCCAGTCCAACAGGTTTCCGATGACCCCCGACCTCGCCATGCGGGTCGGCATCGCGGTCGGTACCACCTTCCGGCGCGGCTCGCATCGCCATCGGGTGGTGATCGGCAAGGATACGCGGCTTTCCGGCTATATGCTGGAAAATGCGCTGGTGGCCGGTTTC
>JAGRLJ010000084.1:0-13564 GCA_020441805.1 Rhizobiaceae bacterium | reverse complement strand
GATATCGGCGTGATGATCTCGGCCTCCCACAATCCTTACCAGGACAATGGCATCAAGCTCTTCGGCCCGGACGGCTACAAGCTCTCCGACGAGATCGAGGCCCAGATCGAGGACATGGTGGACAAGGACATTGCCGCCCAGCTCGCCGCGTCCGAAGGGATCGGCCGCGCCAAGCGCATCGACGGCGTGCATGACCGTTATATCGAATTCGCCAAGCGCACGCTGCCGCGCGACGTGACGCTCAACGGCCTGCGCGTCGCCATCGACTGCGCGAACGGCGCGGCCTACAAGGTGGCGCCCGCCGTTCTCTGGGAGCTCGGCGCCGAGGTCGTGGCGATCGGCACCGAGCCGAACGGCACCAATATCAACCTCAATTGCGGGTCCATGCATCCCGAGGCGCTGGTCGCCAAGGTGCATGAGGTGAGGGCCGATATCGGCATTGCCCTCGATGGTGACGCCGACCGGGTGATCATCGTCGACGAGAAGGGCAAGATCGTCGACGGCGACCAGCTCATGGCGCTGATCGGTGAGACCTGGGCCAATGACGGCCTGTTGCGCGGGCAGGGGATCGTCGCCACCATCATGTCCAATCTCGGCCTGGAGCGCTTCATGGCGGATCGCGGCATGACGCTCGCGCGCACCTCGGTCGGCGACCGCTATGTCGTCGAACATATGCGGAAGAACGATTTCAATGTCGGCGGCGAGCAATCCGGCCATATCGTGCTGTCCGACTTCGGCACGACCGGGGACGGACTGGTGGCCGCGCTACAGGTTCTCGCCGCGGTGAAGCGGCTGGGCAAGCCGGTCAGCGAGGTCTGCCACCGTTTCGAGCCTGTGCCGCAGCTTCTCAAGAATGTCCGCTTCTCGGGCGGCAAGCCGCTTGAGGACAAACATGTCAAGAGCGCGATCGCCGATGCGCAGAGCCAGCTTTCCGACAAGGGCCGCCTCGTCATCCGTCCCTCCGGCACCGAGCCCCTTATCCGTGTCATGGCGGAGGGCGACGATCCCGGCCAGCTCGAAAAGATCGTCGATGGCCTTATCGACCTGATCGGCAAGGTGCGTGCGGCCGCATGACGACAATCTTTGCGTGAAAGATGCGGATGACCCGTCATTTCTCCATCATTTGAACGCCGGCTGTAGCATTTCATTAGCTGTTTAACGGTTATCCTCCGGAAAATTCTTTCAGGAGGCGTTTATGCAGGATCAGGGCGGATTCTTCCAAAAAGAAGAATCCTTGGATTCTGGAGGTCTTGGCAGCGTGATTTCCTGCCGGGGCTCCGAAGCGGATGTCGCGCTGATTCACCGGCCCGCCGCATCCGGCTATCGCGCAACCGTGGGCAAGTTCGTCGCCCTCAAGCATGTCAAGGGCGCTTCGGTTGGCATGATCAGCGCGATCGAATCGGCGAGCGGCCATGGCGGTGCATTGCCCGGCAGCTATGCGGTGGCCCATGTCGACCTGATGGGCGAGATCACCTATGGGCCGGGCGGCATGCTGCGCTTCGACCGTGGCGTGCGGGAATATCCCGCCATCGGCGATGCGGTCGAACTGCTCGGGCGTGAGCATCTGCAACTTATCTATTCGTCATTCGACGGCCGGCCGATGAAGATCGGCGACGTGCAGGAAGAAGGCGGCGTCTCCGCGCTGATCGATGCCGATGGCCTGATCTCCAGGCATTTCGCGGTTCTCGGCTCGACGGGCGTCGGCAAGTCTTCGGGGACCGCCGTGATCCTCGACGAATTGATGAACGCCAAACCGGACGTGCGCGTCCTGCTGCTCGATGTCCATAACGAATACAGTTCGAGCTTCGGCACGCGGGCGACCGTCGTCGATCCCACCACGCTCAAGCTGCCCTTCTGGCTTTTCAATTTCGAGGAATTCACCGACGCCATTTATGGTGGCCGACCGGCGGTGATGGAAGAACTCGACATCCTCGCCGAACTCGTCCCGATCGCCAAGGCAGGCTATGCCAATATCAAGAACGGCGTCGACCGCTCGACGCTTGCGCGCCGCAATCCGCGCCAGGGCGCCGGTTTCACCGTCGATACGCCCGCGCCCTATATGATCAACGATCTGGTGTCGCTGATCGACGACCGTATGGGCAAGCTCGAAAATCGGGCGACGCGGATGGTTCATCATCGCCTGATGGCGCGTATCGAAACCATTCGCAACGATCCGCGCTACGGCTTCATGTTCGAAAACGCCAATGTCGGCGGCGATACGATGGCCGCCGTGCTCGGCCAGCTCTTCTCCGTCAACAGCAGCCGCCAGGGCGTGACCGTGCTCAAGCTCGCCGAGTTTCCCGGCGAGGTCGTCGACGCGGTGGTCTGCGTCGTCCTGCGGCTCGCCTTCGAATTCGGCCTTTGGAGCGACGGCGGCACGCCGCTTCTGATCGTCTGCGAGGAGGCGCATCGTTTCGCGGCGGCCGATCATTCGACCGGTTTCGCGCCGGCGCGGCGCGCATTGTCGCGCATCGCCAAGGAGGGCCGCAAATACGGGGTTCATCTCGGCTTGATCACCCAGCGTCCGGCGGAGCTCGATCCGACCATCGTCTCGCAGTGTTCCACGCTTTTCATGATGCGCATGGCCAATGAGCGGGATCACGTCCTGCTCAGGTCGGCGGTCTCGGATGCTGCCGTGCATCTGCTCTCGCTGGTGCCGTCGCTTGGCACGGGCGAGGTGGTCGGGGTCGGTGAGGCGCTGCCGCTGCCGCTCCGCTTCTCCTTCAAGCGGCTGGCGCGCGAGCGCCTGCCGGCGAGCGATCAGCTCGCCGCCGCCGCGCCGATGTCGGAGGCGGAACGCGCCGCGAATGTCGAGAAGGCCATCGACCGCTGGCGCCGCGCCACGAGCGTCCAGGATAGCGCGAGCCAGCCCGCGCCCGCGGCGTCCCACCAGCCTTCGCCTGCGGCATCCCATCAGCCCCCGGCGTCGCAGCCTGCTCAGCAGCCGGCCCCGGACCACCATCGCGGCGGCATGGCCCAGCCCCTCCCGCCGAGGGATGCGCATGGCGCGAATGCGTTGACGCGCGGCTTGCAGGCGGCCCTCGCCAATGAGGGCCTGTTCTCCCGGAACAGGACCTGAGGGGTCGCTGCCTTGGCCGTCACGGTGGAACATGCCTTCGAAGGGGAAGATGAGGCTGGCTCCGGCGCGTCCGCGGCCCGGCCCGGCTGGACCGAGTTCGCCGATTCGCTTCCTTTCGGAATCGGCGTCGCCGATGCCGGGGGCAGGCCGGTCTGTACGAATGCGCTTTACGAGGCGCTTTCCAGAGCCGGAGACAATTCCGCGCTCGTCCGCCGTTCCTTCGACTTCACCGCCGGCGGCAGGGCCTATGTCGCCAGCATCCTGTTCGACGACGCCGAGCAGGCCGGTCGTGAGGAAGCGCTGATCCGGCGGGCCTATTTCGACGAGCTTACCGGATTGCCCAACCGGCGGCTGATCGAGCAGAGCGTCAAGGCGCTCGCCGACGCGGACGAGACGCCGTTCGCCATGGCCTTCATCGATGTCGACGGCTTCAAGCATGTCAACGATTTCTACGGACACAATATCGGCGACGGCCTCTTGATGCAGATCGCCGAGCGGGTGGGCGCCTCGCTCAGGCCATCGGACATGCTGGCGCGGCTTTCGGGCGACGAATTCCTGCTGCTGGTTTCCCCCGCGGTCGATGACGATGCGCTTCGGCTCGAGGTCGATGCGATATCCGAACGGCTCCGGCAGCCCTTCTATATCGACGGAAACGAGATCTTGTCCTCGGCATCGATCGGCGTCAGCGTCTATCCGCGCGACGGCAGGAGCTACGAGGCGTTGCGGGCCAATGCGGACCGGGCGATGTATCGCGGCAAGGCCATGGGCACGGGCGCGGTCCAGTTTTTCGATCAGACCATCGAACATGCCGCGATCGAAAAGAGCCGGCTCGAACAGCGGCTGCGGCTCGCCATTCGCGACCGCCGCGTCAGTTGCGCCTACCAGCCCAAGGTCGATGTGCAGACCGGCCGCATCTACGGCGTCGAGGTTCTGCTGCGCTGGATGGACGAGGACGGCGTCATCCAGCCGCCCGGCGATTTCATCGCGCTTGCGATCGAGCTCGGCCTGATGGACGAGCTGACCTATATCGTCCTCGACAGGACGGTCCAGTCGATCGACCGTATCAACGAAGCCTTCGGCCAGGCCGCCTCGATCAGCCTCAATGTCGCGGCCAAGCAGGCGGGCGATGTCCACTTCATGCGGGCCTTGCTCGACCGCATCGCCGCGACGGGGTTCGCCGCCCGCTTCATCCTGGAAATCACGGAAGAGGCCTTCGTCTCCAAGAGCACCTTCCAGCAAAGCGTGCTCCCGCTCATCCGGGAAATCGGCGCGCGTGTCTCGATCGACGACTTCGGCGTCGGCTATTCCTCGCTTTCGGCGCTCGCCGACATAACCGCCGACGAGGTGAAGATCGACCGTTCCTTCATCACCAACCTGCACCAGCGGCCGCGCAACCAGAATATCCTGAAGGCGGTCGAGGCGCTCAGCCGTTCGCTCGGCATGGAGGTGATCGTCGAAGGCCTCGAAACCTTCGAGGAACTGGCCTATCTCCGTGCCTGTACCAGCATCCGCTATGCCCAGGGCTACTATTTTTCCCGGCCGGTCATGCTGGAGGAGCTCAATGCGACGCATGACGGTACCGCGCGGCAGGCGCCCGTGGCCCGCCCGCAGCCGATGAACCGCGCGTTTTCGGGTCGTGGCCGCTGATTCTCCGCCGGCTTTCATGGTAAACAACCGGTTCGTTTACCGATGATTTACCAGGTAATTTAGCCAATCTTGCACGATAGTGCTCCGATTTAAGCGCACTTTAACCATTCCCGTTCATGATTCACCACAATCCGAGATTTGGGACGGCGGACGAATCGCCGGTCAACGGTACGTGGAGTTTGATCATGAAGAAGATTCTGGCATTCGCATCCGCCGCGCTCGCCTTCGGCGCGCAGGCCAACGCCGCAGACCTCTATCAGCCGGAGCCTGTTCCGCAGGTCGTCGAGCAGCCGGTCCTCGCCTCGGCCAGCGGCTGGTATCTTCGTGGCGACGTGTCCTACGACATCATGAAGATGAAGGGCGCGCATTATTACCAGGGCTCCAATTCGCTGGTGAACGATTTCGACTCGGCGTCGCTCAACAATACCGGCAATCTCGGCATCGGTATCGGTTACCAGGTCAACGATTATCTCCGCGTCGACAAGACCTTCGATTATATGTTCTCGACCAAGTTCCGCGGCTCGACCAGCGGCGTCTGCGGCAGCACCGGCGCCAAATGCACTTCGCGCGACGTCTCTCACTTCTCCGCGTATAGCCTGATGGCCAATGCCTATGTCGATATCTACAAATGGGGCATGTTCACCCCCTATGTCGGCTTCGGTCTCGGCGGCACCTATGTGAAATGGGACAAGCTGAAGAATACCAACGACGACGGCACCACCATCCATGGCGGCAAGGATAGCTGGCGCTTCACCTATGCGCTCATGGCGGGCACGTCCGTGGATGTCACCTGCCAGGTCAAGGCCGATCTCGGTTACCGCTATCGCCATATCGCCGGCGGCAACATGTTCGGCTACAAGCTGAATGGCGGTCCCGGCTCGGACAAGGGCTTCGACATCCATGAATTCCGCACAGGTGTCCGCTACCAGTTCGGCGATACCTGCCAGACGGCCTATCTGCCGCCGGCGGAAATTCCCAACGCCACGCAGCCGGTCTTCAAATAAGGCATCGGCCGCTTCCGGTCTCCGCAACGGCCGCCCTCGCCGGGCGGCCGTTCGCCGTTTCACGTCCTTTTCTGCGGATAGATCGTTTCCCCGCGCCGGAGCATGTCGACGAAGGTCTCGATCTTTCGCCGGCGACCGGCTTCAGTCCTGATATTGTGCATGCGGAAGGCGAGCGCGAAGCGGTTCTGTTCGGTGAGTTTCGTCAGCATGGCCCTCGCCGCCGGGTCCGCATCGATCGCGGCCCGCAGGTCGTCGGGAATTGCGAGGTCCCGGCCGCTGGCGTAAGCCCTGTCCCAGCGTCCGTCCGCCCTGGCCGCCTCGACCTCCTTCATGCCGTGCTCCGTCATGCGGCCTTCGCCGATCAGGCGGTCGACGTTTTCGACATTGCGCTTGCTCCACACGCTTTTCCTGCCGCGCGGCGTATAGCGTTGCAGGAAGCTTTTCTCGTCGAAACTCTTGCGGATGGCGTCGATCCAGCCCCAGCAGAGCGCGACGTCGATCGCTTCCTTCGCGGTGATCGATGTCAGGCCGGAACCTGCCTTGTGGATCTTGATCCAGACTTCGCCGGCCTCGGCGTGGTGACAAGCCAGCCAGGCGCGGAAACCTTCGGCATCGGCAAATTCCCGGATATTTTCCGGATCGACGGTGACGGGCGCCATGATCTGCTCCTCGGTGACGCAATGCCGAGCGATAGCCTATCGCGGCGTCGGAACACAATATGGGGAAGCGGCGGCGTTGTTCCATTCATGGTAAACCGCCCGCCAACAAACATGCTTAACCGGGGGTTAACCTCTGCCCGGCATAGTCTTCCCAGAGAGCATTCCGGCTGCCGCCCGCGTGGCCGTGTCGTGAGGAAGACGCCATGAAGATCCGCCACAGCTTGTTCGCAGTCCTGGCGCTCGCCGCTTCGCCGGCTTTCGCCTTCGACATGCCGCCGCCCGTCGAGGCGCCCGAATATACCGGCACGATTTCCGATGTCGGCGGCTGGTACATACGCGGTGACCTCGGCTACAACGCCACGCTCGACCCTGGCAAGCCGAGCTGGAGCGACTACAAGAAGAGAACCGGCAGCTACGACAACATGACCTTCGATACGGCCCGGCTCGATGGGGACTTCAACCTTTCGGCCGGTGCCGGCTACCAGTTCAACGACTACCTGCGCAGCGATCTCACGCTCGATTACTTCAAGGCGAGCTTCGAGGGAACCTCGTCCAGGAACTCGCCGTGCTCGAACGGGCAGCCGGGCACGAAGTGCAGGTTCAGCCACACCGACAACATGGCGGCGCTCGGGCTGCTGGCCAATGCCTATGTCGATCTCGGCACTTATTGGGGCCTGACTCCCTATCTCGGCGCCGGCGCCGGCATGACGAATATCGACTGGAAGGGCATGACGACCGCGAAGCGTTGCGTCGGCAGCGGCTGCGACCGGTCGAGAAAATATGTCGACGAGGAAACGCCCGGCGCCGAGAGCTGGCGCTTCACCTATGCCTTCATGGCCGGCATCAGCTACGATGTCGCCGCACATACCAAGCTCGATTTCGGATATCGCTATGCCCGGATCGCCAGTGGCGACATGTCGAATTATGGCGACAACAGCCAGCGCGCCGGCGCGCGGAATCCGCGCGGCAAGGACGACGGCTTCGGTCGCCACGAATTCCGCGCGGGCCTGCGGCTCACCACGTGGTGAGCCGGTCCTCCGGTCCTTTCGAACTGAGTGAAAAGGCGGGGCGCGACCCCGCCTTTTCGTTGCGTCAAATTGTCGTCCGATTGCGTCGCAATCCGCTTGACTCGAATTCGCCCTTCCCATATTCCCGGCGGCGGGACACCTCTCCCCAACGAGAGGCCATATACCTGGAAGGGTAGTTTATCATGGTAGAACTCGCTAAGCCGGCGTTGCTGCCGGCCAATACGCATTTTTCTTCCGGCCCCTGCTCGAAGCGCCCGAACTGGTCGCTCGACGCGCTGAAAGACGCAGCGCTCGGCCGCTCCCATCGTTCCAAACTCGGCAAGACCAGACTGAAGCAGGCCATCGACCTGACGCGCGAAGTGCTGGACGTGCCTGCCGATTACCGCATCGGTATCGTGCCCGCCTCCGACACCGGCGCCGTCGAGATGGCGCTTTGGTCGCTGCTCGGCGCACGCGGCGTCGACATGGTCGCCTGGGAAAGCTTCGGTTCGGGCTGGGTCTCCGATGTCCTCAAGGAACTCAAGATCGAGGACGCCCGCAAGTTCGTGGCGCCCTATGGCCAGCTCGTCGATTTCTCCAGGGTCGATTTCGACCGCGACGTCGTCTTCACCTGGAACGGCACGACCTCCGGCGTGCGCGTCGCCAATGGCGATTTCATCCCGGCCGATCGCAAGGGCCTGACCATCTGCGACGCGACCTCCGCCGCTTTCGCGCAGAATCTCGATTTCGCCAAGCTCGATGTCGTGACCTTCTCCTGGCAGAAGGTCCTGGGCGGCGAGGGCGCCCATGGCGTCATCATCCTCAGCCCCCGCGCCGTCGAGCGCCTGGAGAGCTACGAGCCGGCCTGGCCGATGCCGAAGATCTTCCGCCTGACCAAGGGCGGCAAGCTGATCGAAGGTATTTTTCAGGGCGAGACGATCAATACGCCCTCGATGCTCTGCGTCGAGGACTATATCGATGCGCTCAGCTGGGCGAAGGAACTCGGCGGCCTGAAGGCGCTGATGGCCCGCGCCGACGCTAATGCCCGCGTGATCTTCGACTTCTGCGACGCCAATCCCTGGCTCGCCAACCTGGCCGAGGTGCCGGAGACCCGTTCCAATACCTCCGTCTGCCTGAAGATCGCCGATCCCGCCGTTGCCGCGCTCGACGCGGACGCGCAGGAGGCCTTCGCCAAGGGCATGGTCTCGACGCTGGAGAAGGAAGGCGCGGCCGTCGATGTCGGCGCCTATCGCGATGCCCCTTCGGGCCTGCGAATCTGGTGCGGCGCCACCATCGAGACCGCCGATCTCGAGGCGCTCATGCCCTGGCTCACCTATGCCTTCGAAAGGCAGAAGGCCACGCTCTCCGCCAAGGCGGCCTGACATCTTTCTCCTCCGCGGGCGCGGAGGAGACCTCTCGTTTCATTCTCCCAGATCTGATTTTCAGGAGGCCATCCATGGCACCGCGCGTACTCGTATCCGACGAACTCTCGGAAACCGCCGTCCAGATCTTCCGCGACCGGGGCGTCGAGGTCGATTTCCAGCCCAAGCTGGGCAAGGACAAGGAAAAGCTGCTCGAAGTGATCGGCAACTATGACGGCCTCGCCATCCGTTCCGCCACCAAGGCGACGGAGAAGCTGATCGCCGCCGCAGCCAATCTCAAGGTCATCGGCCGCGCCGGCATCGGCGTGGATAATGTCGATATTCCGGCCGCCTCGCGCCGCGGCATCATCGTCATGAACACACCCTTCGGCAACTCGATCACCACGGCCGAGCACGCCATCGCGATGATGTTCGCCGTCGCCCGCCAGCTCCCCGCCGCCGATACTTCGACCCAGGCCGGCAAATGGGAGAAGTCGAAATTCATGGGTGTCGAAATTACCGGCAAGACGCTCGGCGTGATCGGCTGCGGCAATATCGGCTCGATCGTCTGCCAGCGCGGCATCGGCCTCAAGATGCATGTTATCGGCTACGACCCGTTCCTTTCCAAGGAGCGGGCGCTGGAGATGGGCATCGAGAAGGTTGAACTTGACGAGCTCTTCGCCCGTGCCGACTTCATCACCCTGCATGTGCCGCTGACCGACAAGACCCGCAGCATCATCGACAAGACGGCGCTCGCCAAGATGAAGGACGGTGTCCGCATCGTCAATTGCGCCCGTGGCGGCCTCGTTGTCGAAGCCGATCTTGCGGAAGCCATCAAGTCGGGCAAGGTGGCCGGCGCCGGTTTCGACGTCTTCGAGGTCGAACCCGCCGAATCCTCGCCGCTCTTCGGCCTGCCGAACGTCGTCTGCACGCCGCATCTCGGCGCCGCAACCACGGAGGCGCAGGAGAATGTCGCGCTACAGATCGCCGAGCAGATGTCGGATTACCTGGTCAAGGGCGCGGTCTCGAACGCGATCAACATGCCCTCGATCACCGCCGAGGAAGCGCCGATCCTGAAGCCCTATATCAAGCTCGCCGATTGCCTCGGCGCCTTTGTCGGCCAGGTCACGGACACGCCGATCAAGGAGATCGAGATCCTCTATGACGGCGCGACGGCGGCCATGAACACCAAGGCGCTGACCTCGGCGTTGCTCGCCGGCCTGATCCGCGCCCAGGTCGCCGACGTCAACATGGTCTCGGCTCCGGTCATGATCAAGGAAAAGGGCATCGTCCTCTCCGAGGTCAAGCGCGACAAGACCGGCGTCTTCGACGGCTATATCAAGCTCACGGTGAAGACCGACGACATGACCCGCTCGATCGCCGGCACCTGCTTCTCCGACGGCAAGCCGCGCTTCNNNAGGGCATCAATCTCGACGCCGAGGTCGGCCGCAACATGATCTATACGACCAATGGCGACGTGCCCGGCATTATCGGCCTGCTCGGCACGACCTTCGGCGATGCCGGCGTCAATATCGCCAACTTCCAGCTCGGCCGCGACCGTCCGGGCGGCGATGCGATCGCGCTTCTCTATGTCGATGCGCCGGTTTCCGAAACCGTGCTCGCCAAGCTCCGCGCCCGGGAGGAAATCCAGTCGGCCAAGCCGCTGGTGTTCAACCTGGATTGAGAAAAAAGGGGGCGCATGTCCGCCCCCTTTTCCGGCCCCTTGGGGATTAGTATCACATCAGCGCCATCGCCAGTTCCGTCTTGCCCCAGCCGAACTGCAATTCGGCGGTGCCGGAATGGTGGAGCGCGATCCAGTCGCCCGCCGAAAGATAGGCGAGGGTAGAGGACGACTGGCTGTAGCTCGCCGAACCCGAGTCGCCGTCGCGGACGGCGAGCAGATTGGTGGATCCGTTCTGCTGGACCGAGACCGAATAGCTCGCCGCCGCCAGCGACGAGACACCGAGCGTCAGCAGATAGAAGCCACTGACCGGTACGACCAGCCGGCTTCCCGAACCGTCCGTTACCGTCGCGCCGAGCGAAAAGCCGCCCTGGCTGAGATACATGGTTCCAAAGCCGGTGCGCGATCCGTCGGCCGGCGTCATGTCGGTATCGCCATAGGCGGCGCGGACCAGCGGTCGCCCCGGCAGGAGAACGGCGCCGGTCGCCGTGGTCCGCAGCGCGGTGGCCCAGCTCGATCCGTCGGCGGAGACCTTGATCTCGAAATCGTCGGAGCCGGCCAGTCCCATTTCCGCTCGGCCCGACCAGCCGGTCTGGTAGAGCAGCGACAGGCTGTCGCCAGCGGCCGCCTTGTTGAGCTTCAGCTGGTGTCCGCCGCCCTCGTGGTTGAGCAGCGTCGCCGCCGCCGAGACCGTCAGGCGATTCGTGGTATCGGCCGAGGCATTGATTCCCAATTTGGGAATGCTGCTCTCGGCGAGCAGGTCGGCCCAGGCCGTCCCGGTCCAGATCTTCTGCCGGCCGACATCGTCGAACCATGCGATCCAGCCCGCCTGCGGCGTCAGGTAGATCCACCCGCCATCCTCGAAGAGGGCGATGCGGCCGGCCTTGCCGCTCCAGTCGCCCGTGGGCGTTTCACCGATCGCGAAGCAGCGGCCTTCCGACGGCGAGCCCGGCGGGGACAGGCGTTCCGATTGCAGAACGAGCTGCACCAGCCCGTCGAGTCGACGCAACGCCTCATTATGCGTGACGTGCTTCTGGGCCTGGGAGGAGAGAATATAGGGAAGGGCGAGATTGACGGTTTCGTCGGACATGGGGCGATCCTCGGCAATGAATGACAATATGCCGGGACGATTATGAGGCGGCTGGAAACGCCGTGGAAAAATTTCCTTAAGCAATTGATATAAAATAAAAAAGGCCGGTACGTGCCCGGCCCGTCTTCTGCCCGTCGCCGCCCGTCAGTGGCGATATTGCTGAATGCGCGTCGTCCGGAGGCCGGCAAGGCCGTGTTCGGAGATCGAACTTTGCCAGGAAAGGAATTCCTCGACGGTCAGGGTATATCGCTCACAGGCCTCGTCGAGACTGAGCAATCCGCCGCGCACGGCCGCGACCACTTCCGCCTTGCGCCGGATAACCCAGCGCCTTGTATTGGAGGGCGGGAGGTCGGCGATCGTAAGCGGGCTGCCATCGGGGCCGATGACATATTTGACACGTGGACGAATTACTTCGGTCATTGGACTCTCTACACAAACAAAGACCATATGGGCCGACTCTACGGGCGCAGATTTAAAAATTGCCTAAACGCTCCGGAAGAATTTTCCCAAAACCTTATTGAAAACAAAATTATGCCGAAAAGCGCGTCGGTATGGGGTTTCCGGCATGGCTTGTCCTTGCGGGAGCAAGCTCCTATATCCTGCATCGGTTTCGTGTTAATCCTCGACCGGCAAGCGCCATCCAGAAGAAAATCGTTTCCGTGAACAGTCTCGATTTCGACAAGCGTCCCGAAGATACCCGCGTGGTCGTGGCCATGTCGGGCGGCGTCGATTCGTCGGTGGTCGCGGGCCTGCTGAAGCGCGAGGGCTACGAGGTCATCGGGATCACGCTCCAGCTTTACGATCATGGCGCCGCGGTGCATCGCGCCGGCTCCTGCTGCGCCGGGCAGGATATCGACGATGCGCGCCGGGTCTGCGAAACGCTGGGCGTTCCGCATTACGTACTCGATTACGAACGCCGTTTCCGCGATGCGGTCATCAATCCGTTCATGGAGAGTTACGTCGCCGGCGAGACGCCCATTCCCTGCGTGGCCTGCAACCAGACGGTCAAGTTCGCCGATCTTCTGGTGACGGCGCGGGAACTGGGCGCCGATGCGCTGGCGACCGGCCATTACATACGCTCCCGGCCGGCGCCGGGGCATCCCGCGCGCAGGGCGCTCTATCGCCCCGTCGATGCCGAACGCGACCAGAGCTATTTCCTCTTCGCCACCACGCAGGAGCAGATCGACTATCTGCGCTTTCCGCTCGGCGGCATGTCCAAGGCCGAGGTGCGCGCCCACGCGGCGGAGATGGGGCTCGTCGTGGCCGAGAAAGCCGACAGCCAGGACATCTGCTTCGTGCCGCAGGGCAAGTATACCGACGTGATCACCAAGCTGAGGCCGGATGCCAAGCTGGGCGGCGAAATCGTGCATATAGACGGCCGGGTGCTCGGCCGGCATGAGGGCATCCTGCATTACACGATCGGCCAGCGGCGCGGCATCGGCATCGCGGTCGGCGAACCGCTTTATGTCGTGCATCTCGACGCGCGCTCGCGCCGGGTCATCGTCGGGCCGAAGGAAGCGCTCGATACGCGCCGGCTCTATCTTCGCGACGTTAACTGGCTGGGCGACGGCGAGATCGGCGACATGGCGAGGAACGGCCTGGATTGCTTCGCCAAGGTGCGTTCGTCGCGCCCGCCGAAGCCCGCCCGGCTATTCGCCGGCGAGGCCGGAATCTATGTCGATCTCGCGGAGGGGGAGGCGGGCGTCGCGCCCGGGCAGGCCTGCGCCCTCTATTCCGCGCCCGGGGCCGACGCGCGCGTCTATGGCGGCGGTTTCATCGAAAGGTCGGAAAAGGACCGGCATGCCGAGACCATGCTGCGGCAACTTCTGGAAAGCCATGTCGCGGCCTGATCGGCAGCGCTGGAGGACTGTTCGAAAATCGTCCGATATCGCTTGACAGGAAGGGAAGCGCCGCCTTATAAGCCGCCCGTCTGGCCGGGAACGCTCCCGGAACGGCCATGGCGGGATAGCTCAGTTGGTTAGAGCGTGGGACTCATAACCCCAAGGTCGGCAGTTCAACTCTGCCTCCCGCTACCA
>JAGRLJ010000433.1:307-2995 GCA_020441805.1 Rhizobiaceae bacterium | reverse complement strand
GCCGCCGGCATCGGCCAGCATGTGGTCGAGATGGACGTCGGCATATTTCGCCTTGTGGGTGGCGGTCACGACCTCGTTCCAGAGCACGCCCGACTTCATGACGTTGCGCTTCTCCATCGAGCAGACCTTGTTGCCGCGGGTGCGGGCAAGCTCGAAGGCGACGGAAGCGATGCGCTCGATCTCGAACGTGTCATAGACCTGGGTGTCGATGCCGCGCTTCTGGCCGTTGCCGAGGTCGATGATCTCCTTGGGGCTGCCGAAATAGACGCCGCCGGTCAGTTCGCGCACGATGAGGATATCGAGGCCCTCGACGATTTCGGGCTTCAGCGACGAGGCGGTGGCGAGCGCCGGATAGCAGATGGCGGGACGCAGATTGGCGAAGAGCTCCAGGTCCTTGCGCAGGCGCAGAAGGCCCGCTTCCGGCCGCACGTCATAGGGCACGCCATCCCATTTGGGCCCGCCGACCGCGCCGAACAGCACGGCGTCGGCGGCGAGTGCCTTTGCCATGTCCTCCTCGGAAATCGCCTTGCCGTGGGCATCATAGGCCGAACCGCCGACCAGGCCCTCGTCCACCTCGAAACCGGCGCCGAACTTTTCGTTCATGCGGGTGATGAACTTGCGGACCTCGGCCATGGTTTCCTGGCCGATGCCGTCGCCGGGGAGAAGGAAAAGCTTGCGTGTCGTCATGTTCCTGGCTTTCGTGATGTCGCGGGTGGTTGAAGCTGGCCTCGTTTATCCGCGCAGCCATGGCATTTCAAGCGTATTGGACGATCATCAGCCGGAAGGTCCCGTCCCGAAACCCTCCCCGCAAGGGCGAGGGTTTCGGGACGGAGCCTCTTACCCAATCCTTTGGTCAACCTTTCCCTTGCCATCCCCTCCAACCCGTCCTATGTCTGGCATCGCTCTAACGGGGTGCCCTCGGCCGCATGCGGTCCGGGGCTGAGAGGTGGTCGCCACCAACCCGCGGAACCTGATCCGGCTCGTACCGGCGGAGGGATTAGACGCTTGCGAAACCAGCGCCCTATTCCCGTGTTTATGGAAACCAAGGAGGCGCTGATGCGCAGATCGTCATTCATTCTCGCCGCGGCGCTCGCCGCTTTCTCGTCCGTCGCTTCGGCGAAATCCACGCTCACGATCTATACCTATGAGAGCTTCACCTCCGAATGGGGACCCGGCCCCAAGGTCAAGGAGGCATTCGAGACGGTCTGCGACTGCACGGTGGATTATGTGAGCCTGCCCGACGGTGTGGCGCTGCTGACCCGGCTCAAGATGGAAGGCGGGGCGACCAAGGCCGATATCGTGCTCGGCCTCGATACCAACCTGATCGAGGAGGCCAAGGCGACCGGCCTCTTCGCCGATCACGGCATCGATACGTCGGCGGTGACGATTCCGGGCGGATTTTCCGATCCGGTCTTCGTGCCCTACGACTATGGCCATTTCGCCGTGATCTACGACACCCAGGCGCTGAAGGATCCACCCCGCAGCCTCAAGGAACTCGTCGAGGGCGATCCGGACGAGAAGATCGTGCTCGAGGATCCGCGCACCTCGACGCCCGGCCTCGGTTTCCTGTTCTGGATGCGCAGCGTCTATGGCGACGCCGCGCCGGACGCCTGGAAGAAGCTGCAAAAGCGCATTCTCACCGTCACGCCAGGTTGGTCGGAAGCCTATGGGCTCTTCACCAAGGGCGAGGCGCCGATGGTGCTTTCCTATGTTACTTCGCCGGCTTATCATATGATTGCCGAGAACGACGACCGCTATCAGGCGCTCGAATTCGCCGAGGGCCATCCCATCCAGATCGAGGTCGCAGCCATGACGAAGACCGGCAAACCGGATCTGGCGCGGCGCTTCCTGCAATTCATGATCAGCCCCGCCTTCCAGGACATCATCCCGCAGACCAACTGGATGCTGCCGGCCGCGCCGACCTCGTCGCCGCTCGATCCGGTCTTCGGCAAGCTCGTCCAGCCGAAGATCACGCTCGCGGTGTCGCCGGCGGAATCGGCGGCCCATCGCAAGGCCTATATCGACGAATGGCTCGCCGCCACCAGCGGCGACTGAGTCGGATCGCCGGATGGAAAGCACGGGCGAGAGGCGGTTCTGGATCGGGGCGGGCGCCACGGCGCTCGCCCTGCTCGCGGGTTTCTGCCTCCTCGCCTTCGGCATGCTGCTGACGAGCGGCGCCCAGTCGAGCTGGCCGCCGTTCTCCTATCTTCTCCGCATCTTCGTCTTCACCGTCGAGCAGGCGGTGCTTTCGACGGCGATTTCGGTGGCGCTCGCCCTGCCGGTGGCGCTGGCCATGGCGCGGCGGCCGGCCTTTCCCGGGCGGCCGCTCGTCGTGGCGCTGATGATCCTGCCGCTCGGCCTGCCCGTCCTGCCCGCCGTGTTCGGCTTGCTCGAGATCTGGGGACGCACGGGGTGGATCAATGCGATCGGCGCCGATCTGGGTTTTTCCCGCCGGCTGTCGATCTATGGATTGCAGGGTATCGTGCTCGCCCATGTCTTCTTCAACCTGCCGCTCGCCGCCCGGCTGCTGCTCAAGGCGCTCGAGCGCGTGCCGCGCGACGAATGGCGTCTCGCGGCCGGCCTCGGCCTGCCGCGCGTCTCCCTCTTCCGCATCGTCGAATGGCCGGCGATGGCGCGGGTCCTGCCCGGTGTGGCGGGACTGGTCTTCATGCTGTGCGTCACGAGCTT
>JAGRLJ010000433.1:0-205 GCA_020441805.1 Rhizobiaceae bacterium | reverse complement strand
GTGGCGCAGCTGCTCCTGACCGTTTCGGTCTTCCAGGTCCTGGCGCGCTTTCCCGACCCGGAGGAAGATCGGCGCGGCGCGGCCGGGTCGCCGTTCCGGCCGGATGGCTGGCGGCCGGCCGCCCGGCTGCGCGACGGGACGACCATCGGGCTGTTCCTGCTGTTCACCGCGCTTCCGGTCCTGGCCATCGTGCTCGCCGGGTTGC
>JAGRLJ010000432.1 GCA_020441805.1 Rhizobiaceae bacterium | reverse complement strand
AGCGGCAGGACGAGGGTGAGCGGCCCCGGCCAGAAGGCTTCCGCGAGCACACGCGAAACCGGATCGAAGGCCGCATGCCGCTCCGCCATGGCGAGGCCGGACATATGGGCGATCAGCGGATTGAAACGCGGCCGGCCCTTCACCTCGTAGATCCGAGCGATCGCATCGGGACTGGTGGCGTCGGCGGCGAGGCCGTAGACCGTCTCTGTGGGCATCGCCACCGGCTCGCCGCCCGCCAGCGCCGCGCATCCGCGGTCAAGCGCCCTGGCATGTTCGAGCCGGATATCGATGATTTCAGCCATGGAGGTCCGCATTGTCCGATTGCGGACTGTTAGCCGCCGCGGCCTGGATTGCCAAGCCCCAATGTATTTGTCATGTGTAGCTTGACACTTTACGAATCCGTTTCATAAGGTGTGGCATGAGGATCCGGAACGTCTTGCACAAAGGCCTGCGCCGATTGATCGTTGACGACGATGCGTCCGGCGTTCCAGCCGGGGTGGCGCCGAAACTGCGGCGGATCGTCTCTTTTCTGCAGGACATGGAATTCGAGGAAGAACTGCGCAGGATACCGGCATGGAAGGCGCACCAACTCACCGGGAGCCGTAAGGGAACATGGAGCCTGTCCGTCACCCGGAACTGGCGCGTCACATTTCTTATAGACAAGACTGAGATCGAGATCATCGACCTCGATTATGAGGATTACCATTGAGGAGATGATGATGAGTTCCGTTCAGGACATTCGCATGAAGAATCCCGTCCATCCCGGCGGATTTGTAAAGTTCGAGATCATTGAGGGTTTCGGACTATCCGTGACGGACGCAGCCGAGGCGCTGGGTGTATCGCGTCCTGCACTTTCGGCGGTTCTCAACGAGCGGGCAAAGCTTTCGCCGGACATGGCATTGAGGCTGGAGAAGGCGTTCGGCGTGTCTATGGACACCTTGATGCGCATGCAGAACAGCTATGACATAGCGCAGGTCCGCAAGCGCGCGCACGAGATCGATGTCAAGCCCTTCGGGAAAAGGTCGGAGGCGTCGGGCGCCGTTTGATCATAGCGCCCGGATCACCTTGCGCAGCGTCTCATGCGGGGCGCCGAGCAGCAGCACGTTCTTGAGCGCGGTCTTGGGGTCGTCGGTGCGGAAGAGCAGGCCGTTGCCGCGGACCTTGCGGTTGATCGCGAGTTTCTTCTGCTCCTCGTCGCGCTCGACCGCGACGGCGAAATACATCCGCTCGGCGCGCATGTTCACGGCTTCGAATTTCAGCTCGTCCGGGGCGATGTCGGCGAAGAAATTGGCGATATAGAACGCCCATTTCACGTCCTCGAATTCCGCGAACTTGGATTTCGACGCCGTCACGTGACAGTAGCCGAGATGCGGCGTGCCCGAAAGCGTGCGATGGAAGACGAGCTTGGGAAACTGGATCGACCGATGGAAGTTGTTGAGCCGCTCATGCGTTCTCTCGCCGGCGACCGTCAGGATCTTGCCCGTGCGGGCGGCCACTTCCTCATAGGTCAGGTGGCGCTTCTCGGTGGTCGACCAGGTGGGGCGGTTCCGGTCGATCCGCCCGGTGCGCAGGAATTCGGAATGGATCGCCGGCTTCTCCGGGGCTCCGTTCGGCTGATCTATATATTGCAATTTGCTCATGGCGGTCTGGAGATCGGTTAACAACGCTTGCATCGCACGGGCCGGAAATTGAAAAATCAATGTCCGGAGGCTAGGTCCCCGAGGTTTCGCGAAACTTGCCGCATCGGCGAAACGCGCTCAGAAATCCTGGTAGTTGAGAGCGGTCACCTCCGTCGGACGGCGCGGCCGGACGCGTGCTTCCGCCGGCGCGGATGCGAGCGTCGTCGTGCCGAGCGCACCCGAGGCGATCACCAGATGCTGGAATTCCGGCGGGCGCTCCGGAACGAGGCCGCCCTGCCGCCAGACCGTGGCGAGCGCCGCCGCCGTCATGGGCGCGGTGTTGACGTCGATATCGTCGAGCGTGCCCTCGATCCGCATCGGGCAGGATCGGCCGCCGCAATTCGACGCCGACGAGAACTGCCATAGAAGATAACTCTCCCAGTTGCCCATCGGAAAGACGCCCCTGATGTCGGGCCTGTAGCGCGCATACCAGAGCGGCAGGCGCGAGAGCAGCCGGTAATCCTCCCGCCGGGCCGCGATGTGGCGCGCCGTGATGTGGTTGGTGTAGAGGACCGGATAGCGGCCCGTCCGCGCCTTGATGTGGCGCGCGAAGGCCTCTGCGTCGTCGAGCGACATGAACTGCGACGTGTCGAGCCCTTCGAGGTCGAGCACCATCATCTCGTCTTCCGAGGGCTTCGCATAGTCGAGGAAATGGTTTGCCTGGTCGATCGGGTTTCCGGGCCGGGCAAGATGATAGGCGCCCCAGAGCATGCCATGCGCCTTGGCGAGCATCCGGCGCGTCTGGTAAAGCTCGCGGCTGACCGCATATTTGCGCCACATCGTCTTGCAGTGATTGGCGCTGTCGCCGCGATGCGGCTTGCGGCAGTCATAGACCTCGGGCAATCCGTCCGACGCCTTCGAGATGAATCCGGCGACCCGTTTGTTGGTGACGAGCCGGTCCCATTCGATGATGTTGAGCTCGTAGGCGTCGATGACCAGCGCCGTCGACCTGTCCTTCCAGGGCTCGGTGTCGGCCCCGCGCGCCGGGGCGCTCGCGAGGGTCGCGATCACGGCGAGGGCTGATAACGCAACTCTGACCATTGCCACCATATCCGGATGTTCCGTGACGATTCTGTGGCAATATGGTTATCAGCCGGTTAACCGGCGGAGCGGCGGGTGCAAAGCCGCCGAAAACCGGTGTCCGGCAGGCTTCAGATGGGCAGCATCACGCCGACGAGACCGAGCGCCGGCGCTGAGGTCAGTCGCTGCACCGTGGCCCGGCGCATGCGGCCGAGCATGGCGCGAAGGAGCCGGGCGGGGGTGATGACCTGGCGGCAGAACGCGATCTTGCGCACATAATCCCCGATTTCCCAGAGGGCCCGGGTGCCGCCGGCGAAATAGGCGATGTCGCCGGCGCGCAGGATGCGGTGTTCGCCCTGTTCGGTCGTGACACCGACCTCGCCCTCCAGAATGACCACCGTCTCGTCGTCGCCGAAGGTCCACCAGAAGCTGCCGCGGCTGCAATCCCAGACATGGGTCGAGGCGCGGCCGTCGATGCTGGGCGAATGCAGGCCGGCGCGGGCGCGCGGCGCGCCCGAAACGATCCAGTCCGGATTGATCGGTGCGTCGTGCAGCGCGACCTCGTCCGGCCGGCCGGCGATGAAAAGCGGATTGATGTCGGGTCTGGCGGCAGGCTGTGGCATGGACATGGAAAAATCCCCCTTTGCGCAAAGCTGTACCAGAAGGATATTTCACCCCCTTTATTCCGATAGCTAGAAGTTTAACAATGAGAGTCTCCGACAGATGTCGAAAGCCCGGAAAGGATAAGGCCAATGAAGATTCTCGTCGTCGGCGCCAGCGGCACGCTGGGCAGGGCCGTGGTCAAGGAGCTCTCGGCGCATGAACTGGTGACCGCCTCGCGCAGTTCGGGCGATATCCGGGTCGACATGCGCGACGCCGGCAGCATCCGCGCGATGTTCGAGGCGGCGGGCAGGCTCGACGCCGTGGTCTGCACCGCCGGCAAGACCAGCTTCAGCCCGCTCGCCGAGATGAGCGAGGAGAAGATGAAGGTCGGCATCGGCGACAAGCTCATGGGCCAGGTCAATCTCGTGCTCGAAGGGACGCGCCACCTGAACGACGGCGGGTCCTTCACGCTGATCTCGGGCGTGCTCGGCTATGACTTCATCCGCACTGGCACCAATGCCAGCCTTGTCAACGGCGCGCTGCAATCCTTCGTCAGGGCCGCGGCGATCGAGCTGCCGCGCGGTATCCGGATCAATTCGGTGAGTCCGACGGTTTTCGTCGAATCGATGGAGCATTACGGTCCGTTCTTCCCCGGCTTCAAGCCGGTGCCGGTGGCCGATGCGGCCCTTGCCTATCGCAAGAGCGTGGAAGGCCTCCAGACCGGCCAGGTCTACTGCATGTAGGCCCGGAGGATCCGGAGTCGGCCCGGCGGGAGCGGGGCGCGCTGCCCGGCATGGGTGAGAGGCAGGCTCCCGGTGTTCATGCTATTGCCGTTCCTGCCGGGGACCGCTGGATTATTCGTGGCGAATCCCTATCCTGCGGGCAGATGTGGAGGAATGCATGTACAAGGCGCCGGTCGATGAGATCCTGTTCACGCTGAAGCATGTCGCGGGCCTCGGCGACGCGTTGGCGTCCGGCCGGTTCGGCGATCTCGGCGAGGATGTGGTCGATGCGATCCTGACCGAGGCCGGCCGCTTCGCGACCGAGGAAGTCGCGCCGCTCGGCGCGGTCGGCGACATACAGGGCGCGCGGCTCGACGGCCATGCCGTGAGGATGCCGGATGGCTGGGCGGCGCTCTATCGCGCCTGGGCCGGGGGCGGCTGGAATTCCCTGACCGGACCGGAGGAATTCGGCGGGCAGGGCCTGCCCCATATGCTGCTGGTCGCGACCTTCGAGATGTGGAATTCCTGCGCCATGGCCTTCGCCATCGGCCCGACGCTGACCATCGGCGCCGTCGAGGCGCTCAATGCCCATGCGAGCGGGGAAATCAGACGGAAATACCTGCCCAGGCTGGTCTCCGGCGAATGGACGGGCTCGATGAACCTTACCGAGCCCGGCGCCGGCTCCGATCTCGGCATGATGAAGACCCGCGCCGAACGGCGGCCGGATGGCACCTACCGCATTTTCGGCCAGAAGATCTTCATCACCTATGGCGAGCACGATTTCACGGACAATATCGTCCATCTGGTGCTGGCGCGCCTGCCCGACGCACCGCCCGGTTCCAGAGGCATCTCTCTCTTCGTCGTGCCGAAATTCCTCGTCGACGACGACGGCGCGCTCGGCGCCCGCAACGACGTCCATGCCCATTCGCTCGAACACAAGCTCGGCATCCATGGCTCGCCCACCTGCACCATGATTTATGGCGACGGCCGGTTCGGCGACGAGCCGGGCGCGATCGGCTGGCTCGTCGGCGAGGAGAACAAGGGGCTGGCCTGCATGTTCACCATGATGAACAATGCCCGCCTGATGGTCGGCATGCAGGGCGTGGCGATCGCCGAGGCGGCGACGCAGAAGGCCGCCGCCTATGCGAAGGAACGCGTACAGGGCCGCGCGCCGGGCTGGACGGGCGAGGGCATGAGCCCGATCATCGAGCATCCCGACGTCGCCCGCATGCTGCTTACGATGAAGGTCCTGACCCAGGGCGCCCGCGCCATCGCCTATGCTTGCGCGCATGCCGTCGACATGGCGGATGTGTCCGAGGGCGACGAGAGGTTCTTCTGGCAGGAGCGCGCCAACCTGCTCACCCCGCTTGCGAAAAGCGTTTCGACCGATGTCGGCGTCGAGGTCGCCTCGCTCGGCATCCAGGTCCATGGCGGCATGGGCTTCATCGAGGAGACCGGCGCGGCGCGGCTCTATCGCGATGCCCGCATCGCCCCGATCTACGAGGGCACCAACGGCATCCAGGCGATCGATCTCGTCGGCCGCAAGCTGCCGCAATCGGGCGGGGGCCATATCCGGGGTTTCATCGGCGAGCTCGCGGCGGTCGCCGGCGCGGTGCGGGCGTCCGGGCGCGACGGTTTCGGCCGCACGGCGGAAAGGCTCGAAGCCTCGATCGCAGACTTGGGCGAGGCGACGGAATGGATGCTCGCGACGACCGGCGGCGGCCGGCTGGCCGAAGCGCTGTCCGGCGCCACGGCCTATCAGCGGCTGTTCGGTCTCGTGCTCACCGGCTGCTATCTCGCGAGCGGCGGGCTGGCCGGGGGCGGCGACGGCCGTGACGAGGCCCGCATCGCGCTCGCGCGCTTCGCCGCCGAGAATCTGATCGCCGAAACGGCGGCTCTCAAGGATCGTGTCGTCAACGGCGCCGAAAGCCTCGCCGCCGCCCGCATCGCCCTCGCCTGAGATCGGAAAGGTTCCATGACCCAGGACATCACGCTCGAACGCCCGGGAACTCATCCGGGCATCCTCGTCATCCGCATGACGCGGCCGGAGAAGAAGAATGCCATCACCCGTGACATGTATGGCGCGATGGCCGTCGCGCTCGGCGAGGCCAATGCCGACGACACGGTCCAGGCCGCCGTCCTGTTCGGCGTTCCGGGCTGCTTTTCCTCCGGCAACGACCTCACCGATTTCCTGGAGATCGCCGCCGACCCGGCCGAGGCCAAGAATGTCATGGCGTTCCTGCATCAACTCGCGGCTTTCGAAAAGCCGCTCCTGTCCGGCGTGGACGGCATCGCCATCGGCATCGGCACGACGATGAACCTGCATTGCGACATGACCTTCGCGACGCCGCGCACGGTGTTCCGCACGCCTTTCACCGACCTCGCCGTGGTCCCGGAGGCGGCCTCCAGCCTTATCGCGCCGCGCCTGATGGGCCATCAGCGGGCCTTCGCCCTGCTGGTCGCCGGCATCGGCTTCTCGGCGGAGGAAGCGCGCGAGGCGGGCCTGATCTGGAAGGTCGTCGGCGAGGACGAACTGGAGAAGGCCACGCTCGACGCGGCGCGCCATATCGTCGACCGGCCGAGGCTCGCGCTCCGCTTCTCGCATGCGCTGGTCAGGGGCGAGCGGCACGATATCCTCGCCCGCATGGACGAGGAGATGACGCTCTTCATAGAGCGGCTCCGCTCCGACGAAGCCGCCGCGCTTTACAAGGCCTTTCTCAACAAGAAGCGGTGATACGGGGGATAGTCTTGAGCGCGAATACGGTGCGGATAAGGACTTGAATGCCCTTGATGTTGTAGCTACATTGTAGCCAGAGCAATCACATATGAAGATGGCGCGACCCGTTAGAAATACCGGCGGCACGACGGTTTTCTCTTCTCCCCGCCGGGGAGAAGAGGGAGCAAGCCGCCTGTGCCAGCCAAACCCCATATGCGATGGCCCTGCATTGGAGCTAAAAGGATATTGAGATGACTTCGGATTCCATCGTTCGTGCCCGCATCGATTCCGCCACAAAGGAAAAGGCAACCGAAGCGCTTGCCCGTATGGGCCTGTCGGTATCGGACGCCATCCGTCTTCTCCTTGTCCGCGTCGCTGCGGATGAAACCTTTCCCTTCGCAATCAAGTCGCCGAATTCTACGACACGTGCGGCGATGAAGGAATTGGAAGCAGGTAGGGGCAAGCGTTCCGAATCTGCGGACGGCCTCTTCAAGGATCTGGGAATCTGAAATGTTGACGCCGGTCCATTCCGGGCAGTTTCGGCGCGACGTCAAACGCGTTGAAAAACGCGGCAAGGATATGGGCAAGCTGAAGCAGGCACTTCGGCTTGTGATCAACGGTGAGACGCTTCCGGAGCGTCTGAAGGATCATCCATTGCGCGGCGACTGGAATGGTTATCGCGATCTTCACCTTGAGCCGGACTGGCTGCTCATCTATCGAATAGCCGGTGATGAACTACATCTTGCCCGTACGGGATCACATTCGGATTTGTTCGACGACTGACTAACGTTCCAGCAATGCCACTGCCTCGACATGGCTCGACCAGAGGAACTGGTCGATCGGCGTCACCGATCTCAGCCTGTAGCCGCCGTCGATCAGGATGC
>JAGRLJ010000431.1 GCA_020441805.1 Rhizobiaceae bacterium | reverse complement strand
CCGACCTCGACCATCATCTTGAAGGCCTGGCCGAGCAGGAAATCGCCGACCAGCACGCTCGCCTGGTTACCCCAGAGGATGCGGGCGGTCTTCTTGCCCCGGCGCATGTCGCTCTCATCGACGACATCGTCGTGGAGCAGCGTCGCCGTATGCATGAATTCGACGCTCGCGGCGAGCTTGACATGGAACTCGCCCACGTAGCCGAACATGCTCGCCGAGGCGAGCGTCAGCATGGGACGCAGGCGTTTGCCGCCGGACGAGATCAGATGGTTGGCGACCTCCGGAATCATCTGGACGTCGGAACCGGCCTTGGAGAGAATCAGGCGGTTCACGCGTTCCATATCCGCCCGGGTCAGGTCGACCAGCGGCTTGATCGATGCCTGTTTGTTTTTGCTTTCGTCAAGCGGTATGACTACGCCCAAGGGACCGGCTCCTGTTGAAGTTCCGGCGGGACAATAAAAACCGGGCGGGCCGCCAGCAAGAGGCGAATTGTCCCGCACCGCGAAAAATGGGTGAAAAGTGATCGAAATCATGCGCAGCAACGACCCCGTGGCGTTGAGCTTTGCCGAGAGCCTGATGAAGGACGCGGGTATCTTCGCCATGGTCGCCGACCAGGGCATGAGCGTACTCGAAGGTTCGCTCGGCATTCTCCAGCGCCGGCTGATGGTCGAAAGCGACCGGGCGGACGAGGCGCGGCGCATCCTGACCGATGCGGGGCTCGGCGACGAGCTCAGGCCCGCGACGTAAGCGCCGGGTGCATCGGGTGACCGTCACCGATACTGTCGACGCCTTTCATTTCGGCGCGTTCTACATCGTGCAGCCCAAGGGCCGGGGCCATCGCGCGGGCATGGATGCGATGCTGCTCGCGGCCATGGTCGCCGGCCCGGGGCCGATGCGGGTCGCCGATCTCGGTGCCGGCGCGGGCGCAGCGGGCATGGCCGTCGCTTCCCGGATCGACGATGCGGCGGCCGTGCTCTTCGAACGGTCCCCGGACATGGCGGATTATGCGCGCAGGAGCATGGCGCATCCGGACAATGCCCGGATTGCCCCGCGTCTGTCGCTCGTCGAGACCGACGTCACGCTCAGGGGCAAGGCGCGGCTCGCAGCCGGCCTCGCCGACGAGACCTTCGACCATGTCGTCATGAATCCGCCCTTCAACGACGCGGGCGATCGGCGCACCCCCGATGGGCTGAAGGCCGAGGCGCATGCCATGGCGGGCGACCTGTTCGAGGACTGGATCCGGACGGCGGGGGCGATCCTGAAGCCGGGCGGGCAACTCTCCCTGATCGCGCGGCCGGAATCGGTCGCCTCGATCATCACCGCCTGCGGCAAGCGATTCGGCGGGCTCGAAATCACGCTTCTCCATCCGCGCGAGGGCGAAAGCGCGATCCGCCTGCTGGCGAGCGCCGTCAAGGGCTCGCGGGCGCGGCCCGTCTTCCGGGCGCCGCTCTTCATGCATGGCGAGGGATCGCACCGCTTCCTGCCCTTCATCGACGACCTCAACAATGGCCGCGCCGCCTATCCGCGCCTCGGAAAGACACGCAAGGCGAGGCCGGCCATTGCCTTTTGAACAAACGCCACTACATCTCCGGACATGACAATCCGGACGGAGACAGAATGCTCGCCCCGCTCAAACGCCTGCTTCCGAAGAAGTTCCGCAAGGAGAAGACAGTTATACCGCTCCTCCGGCTCCAGGGCGTGATACAGGCGGGCGGCAGCCAGTTCCGGCCGGCTCTGAACCTCGCCGCCGTCGAGGACCGGCTCGACAAGGCCTTCGGCATGAAGCGGGCGCCGGCCGTGGCGATCTCGATCAATTCGCCCGGCGGCTCGCCGGTGCAGTCGCGCGCCATATTCCACCGCATCCGCGACCTCGCGCACCAGAAGGAAAAGAAGGTCCTCGTCTTCGTCGAGGATGTCGCCGCCTCCGGCGGATATCTCATCGCGCTCGCCGGCGACGAGATCATCGCCGATCCGACATCGATCGTCGGGTCGATCGGCGTGATTTCCGGCGGCTTCGGTTTTCCGGAACTCATGCGCAAGCTCGGCGTGGAGCGGCGCGTCTATACGGCCGGCGAGAACAAGTCGGTTCTCGATCCCTTCCTGCCGGAGAAGCAGAGCGACATCGACCATCTGAAATCGCTACAGCAGGACGTGCACCGCATCTTCATCGACATGGTGAAGGCGCGGCGCGGCGCCAAGCTCGCCGACAGCCCCGACCTCTTCACCGGCCTGTTCTGGTCCGGCGAGACGGGACACGCGCTCGGGCTCGTGGACGGGGTCGGCGACATGATGGCCGAACTGCGGCGACGCTACGGCGACGAGGTCGAGATCGAGAAGATCGAGGCGCCGCGCGGCTTTCTCGGCCGCTTCATATCGAGCCGCAAGGGCGGCGGGGAAATCGGCGCCGGCTTCGCGGCGGGTCTTGCCGAAACGGCCGAAGAGCGCGCATGGTGGAGCCGATACGGCTTATAGGGAGTGAACCGGGGTGGGCCTGTCCAAGATCATCTTCATCCTGCTGGCGGCGCTTGTCGGCTGGATGTTCTACAAGAAATTCGTCAGCGACGCGCAACGACTGTCGCGTGGCAATGCGCGCAAGCGCCGCGCCGCCGCCAACCACACCAAGGGCACGCTGGTACAGGACCCCAAGACGGGCGAATACCGGCTGAAGAAGGAGGAAGAGGAAGAAGGATGACTCTCGACATCATCAGGTCTCGCGCCGCTGCCTGACGATCCGTTGCCAGTCCTGTCCCGCATAGGTCACGCATACGACGTGAACAACGCGGCTCTCGTTATTGACCGTGAAGCAGACCACGGCTTTGCTGCCGGATGGCATTACCCTGAGACCGCTCGGAATGTCGGGGCGGGCGACACCGATATGAGGATATTCCTTGAGCCGGGAAATGGTATGTGGATTTCCGCAATCTTGCGTCGCGCAATAGGATAACCGGCATAGTTGCCAATCAAGTCGAGTATGGCCGCAAAATCATAAGGAAGCTCGGGGTGGTTCGAAAGCCTGTACCGCACTAGCGACCTGCTTTTATCTGCTCATCCGCATAGGCGTAGAGCCGATCGAGCTCCTTGTCGAAAGCCTCCTCGCTCAACCACTGATCGTCCGGCAGCTCCATCCGGCGGCGGATCTCGTCCTTCATCGACATTACCGCATCGAGCTGCTCTTGCGTCGGCCTGTCGTCGTGCCGCGACAGCATCAGTTCGCGCAGATGTTCCTCGACCAGTTCCGACAGCGAGCCATAGGCGCCGTCGCGCACCATGCCCTCGGCGAATTCCAGATAGCGTTCCGGGAGTTCGATCGATACCTTGACGTTCATGCCAGCCTCTCTTCCGCCAGCCGGAATTTCCATGCCGGAACGATCCAGTATCGCCGGCCGGGCATCAACGACACGCTTTAATCCTTGACCCTCATCGCCCGCCATGGCACTCAGCGGCCACTCGTTTCCTGCCACGGTAGCCGACATGTCCGCAGTTCCCGACCACATGAATCCGAAGCGTTCGTTCCAGGCGCTGATCCTGACGCTCCACAATTACTGGGCGGACAAGGGCTGCGCGGTGCTGCAACCCTACGACATGGAAGTCGGCGCGGGCACGTTCCACCCGGCGACCACCCTGCGCGCGCTCGGTCCGCGCCCCTGGAAGGCGGCCTATGTCCAGCCCTCGCGCCGACCCTCGGACGGCCGCTACGGCGAGAATCCCAACCGGCTCCAGCACTATTACCAGTATCAGGTGATCCTGAAGCCCAATCCGCCGAATCTCCAGGAACTCTATCTCGGCTCGCTCGAGGCGATCGGGCTCGATCCCCTGCTGCACGACATCCGCTTCGTCGAGGACGACTGGGCAAGCCCGACGCTCGGCGCCTGGGGGCTTGGCTGGGAATGCTGGTGCGACGG
>JAGRLJ010000430.1 GCA_020441805.1 Rhizobiaceae bacterium | reverse complement strand
GGCTTCGGCGGCCAGCAGCCGGTAGCGCGCCTCCCGCGCCCGCGCCTGAATGCCGGTGACCGGCTTTTCGCCGGACCATGCCAGGATCGCATGGGGAACGCCGAGCCGGGCGCAGAAGCCGGACGCCGCCAGCGCTTCCTCCGCCGAGCCATGGCGCAGCCCGTGATCGACGGTCGCCGCATGGATGTCGATGCCCGAACCGGGCGCATTGAGGGATTTCAGGACCGCGAGCAGGCCGGTGGAATCGCCGCCGCCTGAAAACGCCACCAGGACACGGCCTGGCCGTGGAAGATACCGGAGAAAATCGCGGACGGCTTCCTCGGGCGAATAGCCGCTCGACGCCAATGGCGGAGCTTCGCCCTCAGGCACGGTCATCCGCAGGAAAGCCGCTTCTGCTCCGACGCGACCTTGGTGATGATGGCGCGGGACGCCTTGGGATAGGCCTTGCTGACTTCGCGCAGCGTGGCGCAGGCCGTATCGCGGCTATCCAGCGCAGCGAGCGACATGGCGAGCTTGAGCAGCATTTCCGGCGCCTTCTCGGACTTGCCGTAGGTCTTGTAGGCATTGAGGAAGGTCTTGGCCGCCTCGCTGTATTTGGCCTGCGAATATTGCGCCTCGCCGAGCCAGAAATTCGCATCCGCGATGCGCTTGCTCTCGGGATGGGCGGCGATGAAGGCGGAGAAGCCGGCTTCCGCCGAGGCGTAATCGCCGGCGAGAACCTGTTCATAGGCGGCGCGATACTGGTCGCCGTCGGACGCCTTGGTGTTGAGCGAGGCCGTCTGGTTGTCCTGGTCGACGGCGCTCGTATCGGTCGGCGGCAGATCCTGGGTGGCGACGGCGTTCGGATCGCCTTCCTGCGCGCCGACCACATTGCCGTCCTTGTCGACTTCCAGCTTGCCGAGATCGATCGGCGGCGTGCCCATGTCGAGCGGATTGCCGTTGTCGTCCATGGGCTGGTCGAGCTGGGCGGCATCCTCGCCCGGCTGGACTTCCGGCGTCTGATCGCCGGAAGTGTTGTTGGCCGTATCCTGGTCGGCGGGTTTTTCGAGCGAGCTCTTTTTCTTCTTCCCGCCGCCCTCGAGCTCCTGGAAGCGGAATTCGTTGTCTTCCTGGGCCTTGCGCAGCTGCTCCTGCATCTGGAGCAGCTGGAAGCTCATTTCCTCCACCCGTCCGTTCATCTGCCGAAGCTGCTCTTCCAGTTGCTGCACCCTCAGTTCGGTATCGACCGATTGCGCCGAGGCGGCAACCGGCGTCAATGCAAGAAATGCCGTGGCCGCGATGGCGAGCATGCCGGCCAGAAGCTTTTTCGTCATTTGTCCTCGATCCTAGCGTTTCGGAGATTCGCGCGCGAAGCGCGACAGGGACGTTGTTTCAATTCCACGACAAAAAAGCAACGGACTCGGGCGGAAGTATGGAATGCCTGGCCGGATGACCGCCGCTTTTCTCAAACGATCCGTTTTCGCATCCGGAAATTCAGGAATGTCTCACCGCCGGCGACGACGTTCTGGCGCATAATGATCTCGAAGCCCCGCGCCAGGAAGAACGGACGCGCCGTAAGGCTCGCCTCGGTGAAGACGATGCCGAGCGACCGGTCCCGCGCCGCCCGCTCGACACGTTCGAGCAGCATCGTCGCGATTCCCGTCCGCTGACAGTCGGGATGCACGAACATCATGTCGAGATGGCCGTCCGGTTCGAGATCGGAAAAGCCGACGATCCTTGCGTCCCGGACCGCTACCCATGTCGGACAGCGAAGGCGGTATTCGTCCCATTCGGCGCGATCGACTTTCGACCAAGCCGCGATCTGATCCGGATCGTAGTCGCGAGACGCGACCTCGCGCACGGCACGCTGGAAGACCTCGATCACGCCATCGAGATCTTCACGGCGATAGGCGCGCAGGACTGTTCCATTTGCCGGCATCCACCCCCCGGGGACGAGGAAACCGTCCGCTGGCCGGGCCTGCGGACGGTTTCGAAAGACGATCGAAGGATCGGCGCGATCAGCCGTTCGGGCCGCCCTTGAGGGCCGTCACCGCGCGGCGGTTCTGCGACCAGCAGGAGATCTCGTCGCACACCGCGACGGGACGCTCCTTGCCGTACGAAATCGTGC
>JAGRLJ010000429.1 GCA_020441805.1 Rhizobiaceae bacterium | reverse complement strand
GCCTGCGGCCCGTCGGCAAGGCGGACGATTATTCCGGCGGCCGCATCGAGAAGATCGATCCGGAAACCGGGCGGGTGGAACGGCTCTATGACCGCTGCGGCGACGTCGTGCTCTCGGCACCCAACGATATCGTCTTCGATGCCCATGGCGGCTTCTATTTCACCGATCACGGCCATCGCCGGGGACGCAAGCTCGAATTCGGCGCGGTCTATTACGCGAGGGCCGACGGCAGCTTCATCCGCGAGGTGGCCTTTCCGCTGATCGGCCCGAACGGCATCGGCCTTTCGCCGGACGGCGGCACGCTCTATGTGGCGGAGACCTCGTCCGGCCGGCTCTGGTCCTGGCGGATCACCGGCCCCGGCGAGGTGGCGCGGCCCGGCTGGCCCTCGCCTACCGGCGGCGACCTTGCCGCCGGCCTGCCCGGTTTCCAGCGCTACGATTCGCTCGCCGTCGAGGCCGGGGGCAATATCGCCATCGCCACGCTACGCCTCGGCGGCATCGTCGTCGTCTCACCCGATGGCCGCGAGGTCGAACGCCGGCCGACGCCGGATCCCTACACGACCAATCTGTGCTTCGGCGGGCCGGACATGCGCACCGCCTTCGTCACGCTTTCGGGCAGCGGCCGGCTGGTCTCTGTGCCCTGGTCGCGGCCGGGCCTGGCCCTTTAGGCATTTCAGAGGAGTTCCCGTCATGGCAGTTCTCAACCACCCGCCCGCCGCGCCCGATATCGCGGCACTCAAGGGGCGCGCGCTCAACCTTCGCCGCAAGATGATGGCGATGGCCAGCGGCAAGGGCGAAGGCTATATCGCCCAGGGCCTCGGCATGGCCGATTGCCTCGCCGCGCTCTATTTCCACGAAATGCGCTACGATCCCGCCAATCCGGACTGGAAAGAGCGCGACCGCTTCGTGCTTTCCACCGGCCATTATTCCATCGCCATGTATGCCGTGCTGGCCGAAGCCGGCATCCTCTCGGCAGACGAGCTTCCGACCTATGGCCTCAACGGCTCGCGCCTGCCGATGAGCACCTTCGACGATATTGACGGCGTGGAAATGGTCGGCGGCTCGCTCGGACATGGCCTCGGCCAGGCGGTCGGCATGGCGCTCGGCCTCAAGCTCGACGGTTCGTCCGCCCGCGTCTTCTGCGAGTTTTCCGACGGAGAATTGCAGGAAGGCTCGACCTGGGAAGCGGCCATGGGCGGCGCGACCTTCAAATGCGACAACCTCGTCGCCATCATCGATTGCAACGGCATCCAGGCCGACGGACCCGTCACCGTGAGGATCGAGCCGGTCGCCGACAAGATGACGGCCTTCGGCTGGGAAACGCTGGAGGTCGACGGCAACGACATCGAGGCCGTGGTGGGGGCGCTGGCGAAGCTCAGGACGCCGAACGGCAAGCCGAAATGCATCGTGCAACGGACCACGCCGGGCGCCGGCGTGCCGACCATCATGGCCCGCGACCGCGCGCATTTCGTGCGCATCGACAATTCCGAATGGACGGCGCTGATCGATGAACTGGAGAGGGAAAATGGCTGAAACCGGAACCCTGAGCGGCCGCACGCGCGGCATGGGCGAAATTGTCGAGGTCGCCGGCAAGGTGACGGAGCTCGCCCCCTTCGGCCATACGCTCGCCGAGCTCGCCTCGGAACGGCCCGAGATCGTCGGGCTGACCGCCGACATGGGCCGCTATAGCGATATCCTGCCATTCCGCGATACGCATCCGGGGCGGTTCTTCAATGTCGGCATGGCCGAGCAGAACCTGATCATGATGGCGGCCGGCCTCGCCAAGACCGGCAAGATCGCCTATTGCACGACCTATTCGGTGTTCATCACCCGCCGGGCCTATGATTTCGTGGCCATCGCCTGCGCCCATTCCATGGCCAATGTGAAGATCTTCGCCGGCATGCCCGGGCTGGTCAACGGCTATGGCGCGACCCACCAGGCGACCGAAGACCTCAACATGATGCGCGGGATCGCCGACCTGACCATCATCGATCCCTGCGACGCGACCGAGCTCAAGCAGGTCGTGCGCGCCGTGGCCGACATTCCCGGCACCGTCTATGTCCGCAACCTGCGCGGCAAGGTGCCGGTCGAGCTCGGCGACGACTACCGCTTCGAACTCGGCAAGGCCAGGGTGCTCAGGCCCGGCCGCGATGTCGGCATCATCGCCACCGGCTACATGTCGGCGCGCGGGCTGGATGCGGCCAGGGCCGCGCAGGAGAAGGGCGTCGATGCCGGCCTGCTGCATGTCTCCACCATCAAGCCTTTCGACAAGGCCGGCGTCCTCGATTTCGCGCGCCGGTTCGACCGCCTGATCGTGGCGGAGAACCACAAGACGTCGGGCGGCCTGACCTCGCTCGTGGTCGAGGCGCTCTACGAGGCCGGCATGGTCAAGCCGCTGGTCAAGATCGGTCTCGAGGACAGCTTCTTCGAATGCGGCTCCCAGGAATATCTGGAAGCGAAATACGGCGTCGATACGCCGCGCTTCATCCGCGCCATCGTCGACGGCCAGTGAGGAGACCGACATGCTGCTCGAAAACCGGATCGCGCTCGTCACCGGCGCCGCCAGCGGGCTGGGCCTCGCCACCGCAACCGCCTTCGCCCGCGAAGGCGCCACCGTCGTCATCAACGACCTGCGCCTCGAAGCCGCTCAGGAAGCGGCGGCACGCCTCGGCGACCGGCATTTCGCCGTCGCGGGCGACGTCTCCAG
>JAGRLJ010000428.1 GCA_020441805.1 Rhizobiaceae bacterium | reverse complement strand
TGACCGGCTCGCACAGCCACGGCCAGGGCCATGAGACGACCTTCGCCCAGCTCGTCGCCGACCGGCTCGGCGTGCCGATCGCCTCGGTCAATATCGTCCATGGCGACACCGACAAGGTGCAGATGGGCATGGGCACCTACGGCTCGCGCTCCGGCGCGGTCGGCATGTCCGCTATCGTCAAGGCGCTTGAGAAGGTCGAGGCCAAGGCCCGCAAGATCGCCGCCCACCTGATGGAGGCCGACGAGGCCGATATCGAGATCAAGGATGGCGAACTGGTGGTCTCCGGCACCGACAAGAAGCTGCCCTGGTTCCAGGTGGCGCTGGCGGCCTATACGGCCCACAACCTGCCGGCCGGCATGGAGCCGGGCCTGAAGGAAAGCGCCTTCTACGATCCCTCGAACTTCACCTTCCCGGCGGGCTGCTACATCGCCGAGGTCGAGATCGATCCGGAAACCGGCCGCACCGATATCGTCCAGTTCGTGGCGGCGGACGACTTCGGCAATATCATCAATCCGATGATCGTCGAGGGGCAGGTCCATGGCGGCATCGCCCAGGGCATCGGCCAGGCCCTGCTGGAAGGCGTGCACTACAGCGCCGACGGCCAGCTTCTGACCGCGAGCTACATGGATTACGCCATGCCCCGCGCCGACGACCTGCCATCCTTCAAGGTCTCGCACCAGAACACGCCCTGCCCGTCCAACCCGCTCGGCATCAAGGGCTGCGGCGAAGCGGGCGCCATCGGTTCGCCGCCGGCGCTGATGAATGCGATCACCGATGCGATCGGCGACAATACGCTCACCATGCCCGCGACCCCGGCCAAGGTCTGGGCCCGGATTCACACGCTGACCAACGCCGCGTGAGGAGGAGAAACCATGTACAACACCACCTATCATCGCGCGTCCTCGGTGGCCGATGCCGCCTCGCTGTTCGGCAAGAGTGACGAAGCCAGATATCTCTCCGGCGGCATGACGCTGATCGCCACGATGAAACAGCGCCTGGCCTCGCCGACCGATCTCGTCGACCTGCGCCACATCGCCGAGCTGAAGGGCATTTCGGTCAACGGCTCGACCGTCCGCATCGGCGCGGGCACGACGCATTACGAAGTCGCGGCCTCGGCGGAGCTCCGACGGGCCTGCAAGGCGATCGCCGACCTCGCCGGCATGATCGGCGACCCGCATGTCCGGCATATGGGCACGATGGGCGGCTCGGTGGCGAACAACGACCCGGCCGCGGATTATCCCTCCGCCGTGCTCGCTCTCAATGCCACGGTGCATACCGACAGGCGCCGGATCGCGGCCGACGATTTCTTCGCCGGCCTCTTCGAAACCGCGCTAGAGGACGGCGAGATCGTCACCGCTTTCGAATTCGAGGCGCCGGCGAAGGCCGGCTACGCCAAGTTCCCGAATCCCGCCTCGCGCTATGCGATGACCGGCGTCTTCGTGGCGCGGCATGCCAATGGCGACGTGCGCGTGGCGGTGACCGGCGCGGGCTCGGACGGCGTCTTCCGCCATGCCGGCATGGAGGCGGCGCTGAAAGCGAACTGGTCGCCCGATGCCGTGGCGTCCCAGAGCGTCGACGCCGGCGCACTGATGTCCGACATCCACGGATCCTCGGACTATCGCGCCAATCTGGTCAAGGTCATGGCCAAGCGAGCGGTCGCTGCGGCCGGCTGAGGCGAACATGGCCTGCCGACGGTGGACCGGCGCCCGCGTCGTGGGTGCCGGTTTATCTTATCCGCCCGCGCGCGAGCACGACACCGCCATATCTTGACGTCGATCAAGACGCCATCTTGCTCTCCGTCTATTGTAACGCACGGGCGCTCGGGTTCGGGGAATCATGCGCCATACCGACGCGGCGGGGTCGATTCCCGGCGTCGGGGGTTGACGATTGGAATGATTCCAAACAAAACGAGCGGGCACAGCTGGAGTTTACGATGGATTTCGAAGCCTTTTTCAAGGATGCGATCGATGGCCTCCACCAGGAAGGCCGCTACCGCGTCTTTGCCGATCTCGAACGCCGCGCGGGCCAGTTTCCCAGGGCCATCCGCCACACCGAGAACGGCCCGCAGGACGTGACCGTCTGGTGCTCGAACGACTATC
>JAGRLJ010000427.1:12439-13419 GCA_020441805.1 Rhizobiaceae bacterium | reverse complement strand
CGATCTCGGCGGTGATCGCGCTGCCAGTGCGGCCGGCGATCATGATGGCGGTGAGCAGCACGCCGATCTCGCGGAGCTGCAAAATGCCGACGAGATCGACCACGAAGATTTCCGCGCCGAAATAGCGAAGCTGGAACGCACCCTGCTGGGCGATGATCGCTCCGATCAGGAAGGACATCAGCGCGATGATCGGAACGGCATTGACGCCCATCTGCTCCAGTTGCGTGAAGACCGCCGCCGGGGACAGGCCGCTGCCGCGTCCGAGCTTGAGCTGGGCGCCGCGCACCGCCGAGCCGATGATGCCGAAGGCTTGCGTGAGATCGTCGAGCAGCCGCATCATCTGCCGGCCGACAGGCGTAAACAGGCGCTGGAACAGCGTCCGCTGCACACCGCCGATGTCCGGCTCTGGCAATTCCGACGGAAGCGCGGCGATGAGATCGCGCATGCCGGGATGGCCGCCCGAGACACTCAGTTGCGTCGAATTGCGTTCGAGCGCCGTGGCCATCCGGCGAATGAGCCAGGCGCCGCCGGTGTCGAGGCGGCTAAGCTGAGTGAGATCGATCCGCGCGGGGCCGGCGAAGCTGCGGCGCTCGATCTCCCGGACGGACCTGTCGACATCGGCGATCGACGCATTGAGCCAATCGCCGGACAGGCGTATGTCGATTCCCTCCGACGGATAATCGACCTCCAGCCCGGCCTTCGGCGCCGTCTCCGACATCAGTATCCTCTCTGCTTGCGCTCGGCACACGCGATCAAACTGTTTTACTATGCTAAAACAAGACGATTCGACCGGCTGGACGGCTATTTGGCATCAATCTCCGCACCAGTTCAAGATCAGGCCCGTCAAGAATTCCACGACATGGATGCGTTCGACATGACACGTCACATCGAAACGACAATCGAAACTTATCCGATCGCGGGTGTCTTCACGATTTCCCGCGGCTCCCGAACCGAGGCCGAGGTCATCGTCTGTTCGATCT
>JAGRLJ010000427.1:0-12312 GCA_020441805.1 Rhizobiaceae bacterium | reverse complement strand
CGGATGAAGCCCGGCGCGGCGCGCAATGCCGTCGATTGCGCGCTCTGGGATCTCGAATCGAAGCTCGCGCATGTGCCCGTGGCCCGGGCGATCGGCGTCGAGCCGGCGCGTCCGCTGGTCACGGCCTATACGATTTCCCTCGACGCGCCGGAGGCGATGGCCGCGCAGGCGCATCGCCATCGCGCGCGGCCGTTGCTCAAGATCAAGCTCGGCGCGACCGACGACGAAGCCCGGCTGCGGGCGATCCGCGACGCGGCGCCCGACACACGCCTGATCGCCGACGCCAACGAGGGCTGGACAGCCGACAATCTGGAGCGGCATCTGGCAATGGCGGCAGAATGCGGTGTCGAACTGGTCGAGCAGCCTCTGCCGGCCGGCAACGATGCCGCGCTCGGACATATCCGGAGCCAGGTCAGGATCTGCGCCGACGAGAGCGTGCACCGCACCGCCGATCTCGAACATTTGCGGGGCCGGTACGACGCGGTCAACATCAAGCTCGACAAAGCGGGCGGCCTGACCGAGGGGCTGGCGATGCGGCGGGAAGCCGAACGGCTCGGCTTCTCCGTGATGATCGGCTGCATGGTCGGCTCGTCGCTCGCGATGGCGCCGGCGGTCCTCCTTGCACAGGGCGCGGACTATGTCGATCTCGACGGCCCCCTGCTTCTGTCGCGCGACCGTGCCGATCCGTTGAAATACGAAGGATCTCTCGTCTATCCGCCGGATCGCGCGCTCTGGGGCTGAATGCGCATCGCAGCCACGACGCAGGCGACGCCGGCGAGCGCCACGAACGCCATGGCATAAAAGCTCCGCACGCCATAGGCCTGGAAGATGAAACCGGAAATCCAGGCTGTCAGCACATTGAAGACACTGATAAAAAACTGGTAGAAACCCTGGGCCGACGCGCCCCGGTCCTCGCCGATCCGCTCCATCAGGAAACGCTGGATGCCGACATGGATGATGGCGAATGTGAAGGCATGCGTCGTCTGTAGCAACAGGTGCGGCCAAAAGCCGTCCAGCAGCGGAAACAGGCTCCAGCGGAGAACCGCGACGACGGAGCCGAACAGCACCAGCGTGAAATTGCCGGCGCCGGCGAGAAGCCTGCCCGAAACGAGGAAAAGCGCGATTTCCGCCACGACCCCCGCCGTCCACAGAAAACTGATCTGGAGGCCTGAAACGCCGTGCGCCGTCCAGTGGATGGTCGCGAAGCCGAAGAGCAGGCCATGGCTGCCCTGCACGATGGCGGCGCCGATGACGACGAGCAGGAAATCGCTCTGCCAGAATGCATTGCCTCCGGCGGCCTGCGCGGCCGGACGGGCCTGCGGCGCACGGCCGAGACGCGGCGCGGCAACGGCGACCACTGTGGCGATGACGAAGAAAACCGTCATCGCCGGAACGACCATGGCGCTGCCGAAAAGGTCGAGCAGCCAGCCTCCGGCCAGCGTCGACAGCACGAAGGCCACCGAACCCCATAGCCTCAGGAAGCCATAATCGAAGCCCCAGCGCCGGACGCCGGAGACAAGGATCGCCTCGGCGATCGGGACGAAGGGCGCGTAGAACAGGCTCTGGATACCGTAGAACAGGACGATCGGCCAGAAGGACGAGGCGAACAGGAGCGCGATGGCGGTGGCGAGCGAGACCGCCGCCGACCAGATCATGACGATGACGCGATCGTTCACCCTGTCGGCCAGCCACGCCCCGATCGGCATGCCGATCATGCGCAGCAGGAAAGGAAGCGAGACGATGATCCCGATCTCGACATCCGACATGCCGCGGTCACGCAGGAAGGCCGGAAAATAAAGCAGCGCGATGCCGTTCACCATCATCGGCGCGCAGAAGAGCAGCGCCGCGCGCCAAGCGAAGAGAGCCGGAGGCGGCGGCTGGCTGGGAGGATCCGTGGGTTCAAGCATGGTGAAATCCGGGACGCGACGGGGACCTGCCTGCGACGGGCAGGCAGAAGTCCGGCGCTGGCGCCCGACCTTCCCGGTGTCGCATGGCTAGCATGATGAGGCACGTACGCCAAGACTGTCGCGACGGGTGAAATGGATAATCGGAAAGATATGCAAGGGCGCAACAAGCCGAACGCTTCCGCCGGAACCTGCCGGCTCGGTTCGAGACTGCCGGCGACAGGCCCCGGCCATCTGCGCAATGAGCAATCGGACCCGATTTTCACAGCCATTGCGTGTGGTCTCCGGTTCCGGGTACCGATGCCGGAAATCATGCCGCGAAGATATTTCCTGACGATTTTTCCGCGCACGTCGACCGTTTCAAAATTATATCGATTATATTTTCAGGAAAAATCGGGCTCGATATTGATTTTTGCCGCGATCTGGCAATCAGATCGCTTCGCCGCCGAAAATGGCGCGAGGGCCGGATTTGCCGGCCCGGCTTTCAGAATACAACCAGTGGATAGATCATCTTCCACGCCCCGGGAGGCACACGTGAGCAGCATCTATACCGGTCCGGTCTTCGAAATGGCCCGGAGCCAGTTTCACAGCGTCGCAGACTTTCTCGAGATTCCGGAAGGGCGGCGCGACCGCCTGCTCTATCCAAAGCGCGCCATCACGATCTCCGTCCCCATCAATATGGACAATGGCGAGACGGCGGTGTTCCAGGGCTATCGTGTGCAGCATCACCTCACCCTCGGGCCGACCAAGGGCGGCACCCGCTTCGCGCCGAATGTCGATATCGGCGAGGTGTCGGCGCTCGCGATCTGGATGAGCTGGAAATGCGCCCTTGCCGGGCTTCCCTATGGCGGCGCCAAGGGCGGCGTGACGGTCGATACCTATGCGCTCTCGAAACGCGAGCTCGAAAGCCTCTCGCGCCGCTACATGCAGGAGATGATTCCCTTCGTCGGGCCGCATATCGACGTGATGGCGCCGGACATGGGCACCAATGAACAGGTCATGGCCTGGTTCATGGACACCTATTCCATGTATCAGGGCCGCACCGTCAACGAGATCGTCACCGGCAAGCCGGTGTCGTCGGGCGGTACGGAGGGCCGGCGCGAGGCGACCGGGCTCGGCGTCGCCCATCTGATCTTCCGCTCGCTCGAACGGTTGCAGATGGCGGCGGCGGACGCCACGGCCGTCATCCAGGGCTTCGGCAATGTCGGCTCCTTCGCCGCGGTCGAACTGGCCCGGCGAGGCGTGAAGATCATCGGCGTGTCGGATCATACATCGTGCTATTTCGACAGGCGCGGTCTCGACGTGCCGGCCATGGTCGAGCATGCCGCCCGCCATGGCTCGCTCAAGGGCTTTTCCACGGAACTGGATTTCGACCCCGCGCAACTGCTGGTCCAGCCCTGCGACATCCTTGTGCCGGCCGCCGTCGAACGTGTAATCGACGCCGGCGTCGCCGCGAAGCTCCAGTGCCGCATCCTGGCGGAAGCCGCCAACGGACCGACGACGCCCGAGGCGGACGAGGTGCTGAACCAGCGCCGCTCCGAGATTTTCGTGATCCCGGACATCCTGTGCAATTCCGGCGGCGTCATCGTCAGCTATTTCGAATGGGTGCAGGACCTCCAGCAGCTCTTCTGGCACAAGACGGAAGTGCTCGACCGGCTGAGGGGTCTGCTCGACAATGCCTTCGGCCGCGTCATGGAGCGGGTGGAGAAGGACGATATCCCGCACCGAACGGCGGCGATGGCCATCGGCGTCGACAAAGTCGCCAAGGCCAAGGCCACGCGCGGCCTGTTTCCCTGACGGAACAGGCCCCAGGCCCGCCGCGCTCGTCAGGCCGCGGCGGAGGCCGGCTGCTTCTCTCGGCCCGGCAACAGGCGCTTCATGGGCACCGGCAGAGGCATGGAAGGCATTGAGGCGATGGTATCCTGCCAGCGGATCAGCTCCATCGTGCCGTCGAAATGCTCGACCACCGCCGTGCAGCTTTCCACCCAGTCGCCGGTGTTGATATAGGTGACGCCGTCGATCTCCTCGATCACCGCATGGTGGATATGGCCGCAGACGACGCCGTCGACATCGTGCCGGCGCGCCTCGTCGGCGACGACGCGCTGGAACTCGCCGATAAAATTGACGGCGCGCTTGACCTGTCGCTTGGCCCAGGCGGAAAACGACCAGTATGGCAGGCCCAGCACGCGGCGGACGCGCGCGATCCAGACATTGAGCGCGATCGCCGCATCATAGGCCCAGTCGCCGAGATGGGCGATGAAACGGGCGTTTCGGACGACGACGTCGAACTCGTCGCCATGCAGCACCAGATAGCGCCTGCCATCCGCCGCCTCGTGCACGACGTTCCGGGCGACCTCGATGCCGCCGAAATGGATACCGGGAAATTCGCGAAGAAAATCGTCGTGATTGCCCGGCACATAGACGATCCGGGCCCCCTTCCGGCCCTTTCGCAGCAGTTTCTGGACGACGTCGTTGCAGTTCTGGGGCCAGTACCAGGATCGTTTCAGCCGCCAGCCGTCGACAATGTCGCCGACCAGGAAGATCGTCTCCGCTTCATGGCATCGCAGGAAGTCGAGCAGGAAATCGACCTTGGACGCCTTCGACCCGAGATGGATGTCGGAGAGGAAGATCGTCCTCACCTTCCGGATATCGCAGCTTTCCAGTTCGTCTGACATGGCGGCCCCCGCTGTTTGCCAAAGGGCAAAGCAGACTCGCTTATCAGCTTTATGACAGGAGCCGCGCGGCCGCCGTTAACCGTCGCCATTAAAGGCGTTTTCAGCTTTTCGGGACATAGGATAGGTTCAGTTCGTCTCAACCGGCATCCGGATGCATGTTCAAGCCCCTGCGCCTTGCCCTTTCCGCCGCCTTGATCCTCGCCGCCTCCGGCGCGGCGGCATCCGAGCTGTGCGCAAGGCTGACGGACGAACTGTCCGCGCTCTCCGAAAGCTACAGCGCGCCGTCCCAGGTCAGGAAATATGCGCGCGCGATCGCCGAGCAGAAGCTGTCGATCCGCGAACTGCGCTATCACCTGCGGGAAACGGGTTGCAGTTCCGGGTCGCTGTTCGTCGTCGGCGGGGAGAATGCGGATGAATGCGCCGGGCTCGAGGACAAGATGGCGCGGATGGAAAACAATCTCGCCATCTTGAACGAAAAGCGGATCAGCCTCATGTCCGGCCAGGAGAGCGACGCGCGGCGCCGGCGCCTGCTGGTGGCGATCGAGGACAACCGCTGCAACGAAGAGCCGGTGCTGGTGAATGCCGAGCCGGCCGCACAGACGACGGAGGAGGCGGTGACCGACCTTCCCGAAGGCTACGAAACGATCCGCGTTCCGAGATCCAACGAAGGCTATGGCGACAGCCAGTTCGTCGATCTCGGCGGCAGCGCCACCGATGGCTCCTACCGAACCCTATGCGTCCGGACCTGCGACGGCGCCTTCTTCCCGATCTCGTCGCAGGCGACCTCGATGAGCTTCCAGCGCGACGCCCAGGTCTGCTCGATGATGTGTCCCGGCGTCGAGACGGAGCTGTTCTATCATTCGATCCAGCAGGAAAGCGACTCCATGCGCTCGGCGGTCACCGGACGCCCCTATGACAAGCTGAAGAACGCCTATCGTTTCCGGACGAAGAGCCGTGCGAAAAATCCGGCCTGTGGCTGCAATTTCGCGCTCTACTACAAGGAGATGATGCGCCGCGAAGCCTATATCAGCGATCCGGCGACGCGGGAGCCGCAACAGAGCGCGATCGTCTGGATCAAGCCGGAACTGCGCGGCAAGCTCGAGAAAGAGGCCGTTGCCGGCAAGCCGGTCAAGGAAGCGGCGCTGCGCGACTATAAGCCCGATGCCCGCATCCGCCAGATCGGGCCGAAATTCCTTCCCGACGAAGATGGCGTCGATGTCCATACGCCGAGGCGGGCCGCACGCGACTGAATGCTCCGGCCTCCCCTGCCTATGGCGCGACCATCCGCTCGGCGAGCGCGGCGCGGATCGCGGCCGCCACCGGCTCCCATTCATGCGGGTGCCGCTGACGGAACAGCCTGAGCGACGGATACCAGGGACTGGTCTCCCGCTCGTTCAGCCAGCGCCAGTCGGCGTGATATTTCAACATGCCGTAGACCGGAACGCCGAGGCTCGCCGCCAGATGCAGCGTCGCTGTGCAGGACGAGACCACGACGTCGAGGGCTGCGATCGCATGGGCCGTCTCGCAGAAATCGCCCAGCGCTTCGCCCGGCGCGACGATCCGGTCCCGGAACACCGAGCGCCGCAATTGTTCGAGGCCGTCGGTTTTCTGCAAAGCGACGAATCGCGTATCCGGCAGCGAGAAGAGCGGCGCGAGGACCGAAAACGGCGGCGAGCGGCCGGCATCCGCCCTCGCCCTCGGATTGCCCTGCCAGACGAGCCCCACGGTGGCCCCGTCGGTTGCGAACCGTTCGCGCCAGCCCCGGACCCGCTCGGGATCGAGCCGGAAGCGCGAGGGCGGGGGAATGGTGTCGAGCGTGGTGCCGAAGGCCGCCGGCAGGCTCAGCAAGGGAATCTGGACATCGAACCTGCCGGCAGCGGCGCCCTGCTCCACCACCGTTACCGGCCGGTCGGTTTCCAGGCGTTTCATCAGATCGACCAGCGGCCCTCTCACCTCGAGCACGACGCGGCCGACGCGCCGGGCGGCTTCATCGACGAAACGCACGAACTGGATATTGTCGCCGAATCCCTGCTCGCCATGGATCAGCAGCACCTTGCCCGGGGCTTCCTCGCCATGCCAGCGCGGTTCGGAAAAATGGCGTGGCCGCGTCTCCCGGCTGTGCCATCGGGCCTCGTAGTCCCGGAAGCCGCCGACGAGATCGCCCGCGAAGAGCTTCGCATGGGCGTGATCGAGAATGAGGTCGGGATCCTCGGGAGCCCGTTCACGAGCCCGCGCGAAGGCGGCGAGCGCCTCCTCGGGCCGGTGCATGTCGCGCATCAGGTTGCCGATGCCGCGATGCGCCTTGGCGAAATCCGGCTTCAGCGCCAGCGCCGCCCGGTAATTGGCGAGCGACAGATCGAAATTGCATTCGTCGCGGTGGATATTGGCGAGCGTCAGATGAGCCTCGGGCGTCGGCGCCATGGCGACGACCCTGTCCAGCCTGGCGATCGCCTGCGGCATGTCGCGGATCCGGCGCAGCCCGATCGCATGATTGGTGAGAAACTCGGCCGATTGCGGTCCGGCCTGTTCGGCGGCGCGGAAGAAGATCACGGCGCGATGATCCCGCTCGGCGTGAAGCGCGATGGTCCCCAACAGGTTGAATGCGGCGGGCTGGAACCTCGCGATATCGAGCACCTGTCCGAAGAGCCGCGCGGCCGTCGCGTGATCGGCGGCGCGATAAGCCTTGAGCGCCGAATCGAAGACGGCCGCGGGATCGAAGGGTGGAACCACCACACTCTCCGCTTCCGTTGCCATGGGCAGGCCTGACGAAACGCCGGCCAGACACCTGGCCAGCGCATCGGCGACGCGGCCGATGACACCGGCGAAAGGCGTGGCCTCCGCTTCGCCGCGAGCCCGACGGAAAAGCCGCATGTCCGGATACCAGGGACTGTCGGCGCGGCCGGTCAGCCAGCGCCAGTCCGGATTTGGACCGAGGATCACCCAGCACGGCCGGCCGAGCGCACCCGCCAGATGGGCGACGGCGGTATCGGCGGTGATGACGAGGTCGAGATTCATGATCATCGCCGCGACGTCGGCAAAAGCATCGGGACCGCCGTCGAAGCCGGGTCCCGGCCGCTCGACGGCAAAATCGCCGGCAAGTGCCGCGATCTGCGCTTCCCCATGCCCCTTTTGCAGGGAGATGAGGCGTATGTCCGGTATCCGGGCCAGCGGCGCAAGCGCCGAAAGCGGAACGGAACGGCCTCTGTCCGTGCGAGGATCGGCGACCGCCTGCCAGGCGATCCCCACGCGAAAACCGGGCCGGCCGGCCAACCATCCGGCCCAGCGATCCACACGCGCCGTGTCGGCCCGCATATAGCATTCATATGCCGGAATGCTGTCGCCGCGCAGCCCGGTCAGAAGCGGCATGCTCATCATATGGGCCATGGCGTGGACAGCGGGCAGTTCGTCGCCCTCGCCGATGACGGCATCGACGCCCGGCACGGTGGCGATCAGATGCGCGATGCGCCGCGAACAACCGATCACGACCCGGGCCGCGCCCCGCTCCTTCAACCAACGCGCATAGCGGGCGAACTGGAAGACATCGCCAACCTCCTGTTCCGCCAGCAGCAGGATGGCGAGGCCTTCCGGATCGCCGCCTCGCCAAAGCGGCAGGTTGGGCCGGCCGGCGGCAATGCCAAGTCGCCGGGACATCAGCCGCGCCTCATGGTGTTGCAAGCCGTCGGCGAAATTCTCCCGGCTCATCAGCGCCATGCCGAGCGACAGATGCGCCTCGGCATGGTCCGGCCTGATCTCGACGGCCTTGCGGAAGGCGGCGATCGCCTGGTCGTCCCGGCCCGCCTCGCGCTCCGCCAGGCCGAGCGCATGCCACCCGTCGGCATGCATCGGATCGCATTCCACCGCGCGCCGGCCGAACCAGCGGGCAAGGCCCGGATCTCCGAAATCCCGCTCGTCGGCGCAGAGACAGGCGAAGGCGCCGGCATTCCGGGAATCGATGGCGAGCGCCCTTTCCCAGCTGTCCGCCGCATTGCGCGGACGCCGGGCCTCGCCCTGGATCATGCCGAGCCGGACCCAGAATTCGGCATTGCCCGGCTCGATTTCGAGCGCCCTGCGCATCGCCGCCTCGGCCTCGCCATATCGGCCGGCGCGGCATTGCGCGAGCGCGAGATTGACGTGGGCTCCGGGATTGTCCGGCCCGAGGCGCGCCGCCTCGCGGGCGGATTCGACAGCCTCGTCGATCCGGCCCAGGGCAAGAAGCGCCACCGCTCGGTTCCGATGGATATTCGCCCCGCCGGGCGCGAGCCGGATCGCGCGGTCGAAAAACGCAATCGCATCGCGCGGCCGGCCCGCCAGATGCAGCGCCACGGCATAGTGATGCACGGCCGGCGCACTGTCCGGATCGGCCGCCATCAACGCTTCGAACGCGATGAGGCCGTCCGCGACCCGGCCGGAGGCGAGCAGCTTCCGGCAATCGTCGAGCGTCGGGGCGTCGCTGTCAGGCATGTCCGGCACCTTCGGATCGTCGTCCCGGTCCATATCGCAGCTCAATGAACCTTGTAGTCGAGATAGGATTTCTCCTCGACCAGGTCGGAGCCCAACAGGGTATTGAGCTCCCGTTTCAGCGCCGCCCGCCTGTCGTTGGTAATATAGACAGAGCGCGCGAGATCGACGAAACGCCGGCCGAAATCACCTGCATTCTCGCAGGCGCGGATCGCGTCCTCCGTCTCCCAGAGCGCGGTGTTGACGTCCCGCAGCAGACGCATCAGGCGCACGACTTCGGGCTGGACGGAGAAGGCGCCCAGCCGCGCCCTCAAGAGGTCGAGTTCCTTCCGGACATTGCCGCTCCTGGTCGCATCGGCAATCCGCTCCGCCTTGATTTCGAGAATCGTGATCTTGTCGATCAGTTCGCCCCAGGAAACCGGCACTTCGATCATTCAAGCCTCTGCGCGGATGAATCGGGTGCCGGGAACCTTAACTTATCGGACTCGACATGGGGAGCAAAAACCCATGCCTATTTCGAACGCGTATAGAGCGGCAGGATGGCGATCGAGGAGTCCGTTCCGTCGATGCGCTGGGAGAGCGCCGCCAGCAGTTCCTTGGGATTGACGCCGCGCTCGATCGCCCGGCCCACGGCTTCGAGCTGCACGTTCGAGGCGACCACGACGAGGTGATCGGAGCCGAAGGGCTCGACAACCTTCATCTCCTTCAGCGGCGACTTGAGCTGCGGCCGCCCGTCGACCACGAGATCGAGCAGTTGCACCTCACCGGTATTGGCGAGATTGAAGACCAGCATATTGCGGTAGACGCCGCGCGATGTATTGAACTTCAGATGCTCCCCCGCGTGATAGACCTGTTTTTCGGGCGAGATCGCGACCTTGCCGGGATTCTGCTCGGCCACCGCTTTCAGGAAGTCGAGCAGGATGAATTTCGAGACGATGTCGTTGACGGTGAAGGCGCTGACCTTCTCGGCCACGACATCGCCGTTCGGCGAGCGGAAAAGCCCCGTCGTCGCATCCCATTCATAGGCATTGGCGGCGGGCTCGACATTGTCGGGCACGACATCGGTCCCGGTCACGACGAGCGGCAGCACCGGCTCGAAACCAAGCTCGCGCGCGCGCAGCATCGGCCGCCGCGACGTCTTTTCCGCCGGGCGGACGGAGGAGGCCAGAGCGGGCGCGTGGTTGACCTCGAACAGGCTTTCGTCGGCGCTGCGCGCGGCAACTGGCGTGAAGACGGGATTCTGTAGCGATTCCGAGCGCATGCGCACGGTGGACATCACATAGTCCTCAAGCTCGATGCGGGTGACGATGCCGTCGCCGTCGCGATCCGCCTTGCCCTCGACGGCGCGCGCGAAGGACCATGACAGCGCGCCGCGCGACTTGCCTTCGATCACCACTTCCGGCACGGGCAGCGCTTCCGCCGTCGCCGCCAGCATGGTCACGTTTTCGGGCGTGCGGCTTTCGGGCTCCGTCGCCGAAGACGTACCGGCGCTGCCGCCGACCATCGCCAGCAGTTCCGAAAGCGCCCGGCTGTTGCCGAACTCGACATAGCGCGTCTTGCCCTTGACCGCGCGATCCATGCCGCCGGCATGGCAGGAATCGGACACCAGCACCACCTTGATGCCCTTCTTGCCGGCTTCCGTGAACCATTGATTGAGCTCGTTGTCGAAGACCGATTCCCGCCAGGTCTCGCGCAGGTTCCTGGGATCGAAGCCGGGCAGGACCCAGAATTCGTCGAGGCCGTCACGCTCGTCGCCGGCCTTGAGCTCCCGGAGTTGCGCGCCATGACCCGCATAGGTGACGAAGATCGTGTCGCCGGGTTCGGCATCCCTGACCAGCGTGTTCCAGGCATTGACGATATTGGCCTTGGTGGCGTCGCGGTTGGTCAGCAGCAATACCCGCGACGTTCCGTTTCGGCTCAGGGCGGCGGCGATGTCCTGCGCGTCGTTGGCCGCACCGTCGAGGCTCGGCACGGCCGTATAGTCGTTGATGCCGATGACCAGCGCCGATGTGCCGGCCGCCTGCGCCAGGACGGGCGCGGCGACGAGCAATCCAAAGGCGAAAGAGCGCAAGGCGATCGGCATGGACATCCCCCGTTCGAATAGGCTTCGGCGCGCGAGCCGTGCGCCATATCTATCAGAAACGCTTGGCGCAAAGTCGATATTCTTCTCCGGCGGAAAATATTCGCCCGATTCAGCCCGATAATGTGATAAGGCTCCCTGCCGAGGGAAGGGAGACGGAATGCGCTATAAGACCGACAGAATACCGGATCAGCCGCTGGATATGATGGCGCGCGCCGCCACGCGGATTGTCGCCCCATCCGGCGACCCTCTCGCCGACGGCGTGCTCTCGGGCTATGGCTGGAAAGGAGATTCGCTCACCTACGCCTTTCCCGACAGCAAGCGGGACTATGGCTACAAGGGCGAGCGGGACAAGGGTTTCGCATCGGTCAACGGAAAGATCGAAGACGCCGCGCGCTGGGTCCTGGACAAGAATTTCGGCAATTCCGCCAATGACGGCTTTTCTCTCGAAGGCCTGACCGATCTCCATGTCAGCAAGGGCTCCGACAAGAAGGCCGATATCAGATATGCCGAATCGAGTTCCGCCAATCCGACCGCCTATGCCTATTATCCGACGGGCGGCGAAAGGGCCGGCGACGTATGGTTCGGCAAGGACCATATCTACGATACGCCCAAGGCCGGCAATTATGCCTTCGCCACCGTCCTCCACGAAACCGGCCATGCGCTCGGCCTCAAGCACGGCCACGACGCCACGAGCTTCGACAGGATCAAGACGACGCTGCACGGCAAATACGATTCGCTCGAATATTCCGTGATGACCTATCACAGCTATCCGGGGCAGAAGGGATCGGGCTATACTAATGAGAAGTTCGGCTTCCCGCAGAGCTTCATGATGGCCGATATCCGCGCGTTGCAACATATCTATGGCGCCGATTTCGACACCAACAGCGGCGATACCGTCTATAGCTGGTCGCCGAAGAACGGCAAGACCATGGTCGATGGCGGCGTCGGCATCAGCCCCGGCGCGAACCGCATCTTCGCCACCATCTGGGACGGGGGCGGCGTCGACACCTACGACCTGCATGCCTACAAGACCGATCTGGTCATCGATCTCAGGCCGGGCCACTATTCGGTCTTCTCCAAGAGGCAGCTTGCCGATCTCGACCAGTTCCGCAACGGCAAGGACGCGCATGGCAATATCTACAATGCCCTGCTCTTCAAGGGCGACCAGCGCTCGCTGATCGAGAACGCCATC
>JAGRLJ010000083.1:12156-14848 GCA_020441805.1 Rhizobiaceae bacterium | reverse complement strand
TTCTTCTCGCTGCACTACCTGCTGCCCTTCATGATCGCGGGCGTCGTCGTCCTGCATATCTGGGCGCTGCATGTGGTCGGCCAGACCAACCCGACCGGCGTCGAGGTCAAGTCCAAGACCGACACCGTGCCCTTCACGCCCTATGCGACGATGAAGGATGCGCTCGGCGTCGTGATCTTCCTGCTGGTTTATGCCTGGTTCGTGTTCTACCAGCCGAACTTCCTCGGCCATCCGGACAACTATATCGAAGCCAACCCGCTGAAGACCCCGGCCCATATCGTCCCGGAATGGTATTACCTGCCGTTCTATGCGATGCTGCGCGCCATCACCTTCAATGTCGGCCCGATCGACTCCAAGCTCGGCGGCGTGCTCGTGATGTTCGGCTCGATCATCATCCTGTTCTTCCTGCCCTGGCTGGATACGTCCAAGGTGCGCTCGGCGGTCTACCGTCCGTGGTACAAGATGTTCTACTGGCTGTTCGTCGCCGATGCGATCATGCTGGGCTGGCTCGGCGCCAAGCCGGCGGAAGGTCTCTATGTGACGATGTCCCAGCTGGGCACGCTCTACTACTTCTCGTTCTTCCTCATCATCATGCCGCTGCTCGGGCTTCTCGAGACGCCGCGGCGCCTGCCGAACTCGATCACCGAAGCGGTGCTCGAAAAGAACGGCAAGGCGTGAGTGGGACGGCTTAGGGGATAGAAAAATGAGAAAGCTTTTCACGAGCATCGTTCTGGCCGCGGCGGTCACAGGCTTCGGCGTGGCCAATGGCCAGGCCGCCGAAGAGGCCCATGACCTCAAGGCTCAGATTGAGCATGCAATTCAGGGCGGTCACTTTCCGGTCCTGAAGCCGACAGAGGAGAAGTGGACCTTCTCCGGCCTGTTCGGCAAATATGACAAGGCCCAGCTCCAGCGCGGCCTCAAGGTCTACAAGGAGGTCTGTTCGGCCTGCCATTCCATGCAGCGCGTGGCCTTCCGCACGCTGGAGGACCTCGGCTATACCGACGCGCAGGTCAAGGCCTTCGCCGCGGAATACGAAGTGCAGGACGGCCCGAACGGCGATGGCGAGATGTATAGCCGAAAGGCCGTCCCGTCCGACTACTTCCCGTCGCCCTTCGCCAACGCGGAAGCCGCGGCGGCCGCCAATGGCGGCGCCGCCCCGCCGGACTTCTCGCTGATCGCCAAGGCGCGCGCCGTGGAGCGCGGCTTCCCGCAATTCATCATCGACATGTTCGTTCCCTACCAGGAGGGCGGGCCGGATTATATCCATGCGCTGCTGACGGGCTACATGGATCCGCCGGCCGGTGTCGAGGTGGCGGAAGGCACGCATTTCAATCCGCATTTCATGTCGGGCATTTCGCTGAAGATGGCCCAGCCGATCTCCGACGACCAGGTGACCTATGACGACGGTTCGCCGCAGACGGTGGACCAGTATTCGCGCGACGTCGCGGCGTTCCTGATGTGGGCTGCCGAACCGCATCTCGAGGACCGCAAGCGCACCGGTTTCATGGTGCTGGTCTTCCTGCTCGGTCTCACCGCGCTGGTCTGGATCACCAAGCGCGCGATCTATGCCGGCAAGGATCACTGATCGTCCGGAAAACCATGAAAAGGCGGCCTCGTGCCGCCTTTTTTGCTGTCAGGCGCCACGCAGATTGGTATGGTCGCCGCGATCCAACCTCGGAAAAGCCTATGATCACCGTCAAGGACAGCCTACGCGCCGCCATCCGCACGATTCCCGACTATCCCAAGCCCGGTATCCTCTTTCGCGACATCACCACCCTTCTCGGCAATCCGCAGGCTTTCCGCCGCGCGATCGACGAACTCGTCCATCCCTATGCCGGCACGAAGATCGACAAGATCGCCGGCATCGAGGCGCGTGGCTTCATTCTGGGCGGGGCCATGGCGCACCAGCTTTCGGCCGGTTTCATCCCGATCCGCAAGAAAGGCAAGCTGCCGCATGAGACCGTGCGCATCGCCTACAGCCTCGAATACGGCCTCGACGAGATGGAGATGCACAAGGACGCCGTCAGGCCCGGCGAGAAGGTGATCCTCGTCGACGACCTGATCGCGACCGGCGGGACGGCCGAGGGCGCGACCAAGCTGCTCCGCCAGATGGGCGCCGACATCGTCGCAGCCTGCTTTGTCATCGATCTGCCGGATCTCGGCGGCCGCAGGAAGCTCGAAGCGCTCGGCGTCACGGTGCGCACGCTGATCGAATATGAAGGCCATTGAGGAGGAGCACGATGGGGAAGACGGCACTGATCTTCTGGGGCGGCTGGGACGGTCACACCCCGGAGCGCAGCGCGGCGATCGTCCGCGACATGCTCGCGGTCAACGGTTTCGATATCGCCGTCCACGAGGGCACGGCGATCCTCGCCTCGGCCGATCTTGCCGCCTTCGATCTCATCGTGCCGATGGTGACGATGTCGGCCATCGAGAAACCCGAACTCGATGCGCTCATCCATGCCGTCCGGGCGGGTACCGGACTTGCCGGCTTTCACGGCACGATGGGCGATTCGTTCCGCAACGAGACCGAATATCAATTCATGGTCGGCGGCCAATGGGTGTCCCATCCCGGAAACATCATCGACTATACGGTGGAGATCACCCGCCCCGACGATCCGGTCATGCAGGGCATCGGCAGCTTTCCCTATCGGTCCGAGCAGTATTACATGCATGTCGATCCCTCGAACGA
>JAGRLJ010000083.1:0-12064 GCA_020441805.1 Rhizobiaceae bacterium | reverse complement strand
TCCCTCGGGCACACGGCCGACGAATTCGCGGTGCCCGAAATGCGCGCCATCTTCGAGCGGGGCGCGATCTGGGCTGCGCGATAGGTCGACCAGGCAGCCTTTCTCGCTGCATGATCGAATAGGCCAAGGGATCAGTCGAACTCCACCACGCTGCCATCCATGGCATAGACCAACTCGCCTTTCTGGTTCACGCCCTCGTAGCTCAGTTCGGCGATGTTGCGGCCGGGCCGGTGCGGCACGGGCCGGTCGCCCTTGAAGCGCATGAAGAAGGTTACGGTATCGCCGGCATGGACGGGCTTCAGCCAGCGCAGGTTCCGGAAGCCGGGAGAGGGGCCGAATTTCGGTGGGGCCTCGCCTCGCGCCATGAGCTCTCTGGCCTGTCTTTCCATCGTTTCGACATTGCATTTCATCATCGCCGAGGCCACGTGCCAGCCCGAGGCGCAAAGCCCGCCCAGCACCGAATGGCGCGCCTTGTCGGCGTCGAGATGGAAATATTGGGGATCGAATTTCCGGGCGAATTCGACGATCTTTCCGGCGGTGAACTCGAAGCGGCCGAGCTCGACCGGTTCGCCGGCGGGTAGCAATTCCCTGAGCCTCATGCCGCAGCCTCCGTGCGCGCCTTCACGATGAAGGGATGTTCCATCACCAGGACGAGCTCGTCGCGCTGGTTGCGCAATTCGTGCCGCAGCCTGACGATGCCGAGGCCGGGACGCGACCGCATCGGCCGCGCCTCCAGCACCGCGATCGTGCCGGCGAGCGTATCGCCGGCCAGCACCGGCCGGCGCCATTCCGTGAGATCGATGCCGGGCGAACCCTCTCCCGCCGAAAATTGCAGGATGGTGTCGTAGAAGAGCCGCATGGCGATGGAGCAGCTATGCCAGCCGGATGCCGCGAGGCCGCCGAGGATCGAGGCCTTGCCGGCCTCCTCGGAAAGATGAAAGGGCTGGGGATCGAATTCGCGCGCGAATTCCACGATCTCCCCGGACGTTACCGTCCGGGGCGCGGGATGGAACATGCGTCCGGGCGTGAAATCCTCGAGCCAGTAGCGGATGTCGGACATGGGGGTTGCAACTCGGTTCGTGAAGTGATCTGCCGGACAAAAGAGGTTTCGGGAAGGGCATGCAAGTGAAATTTGACCTGAGCGACTGGCAAGGCCGCAGGGCGCGCCTGTTGCCGATCCTGGAGGAGGCCGCGCAGGCCGGGCTGGTGCCGCCGGGCGGAGACGGGAAGCTTGGCGACTTCCTGCTCGGGCGCGGCGTCGATGTCGCGGCCGCGCCGCCGTTGGCGGAGCCGGCCGGCGAGGGGCTGGACACGCGCCGCGCCAGCGAGCCCGTGTCCCCCGTCGAGGAAAGCGAGGCGCCGCGTTTCATCCGCGGTTTCCACGATATCCTCATCACCATCGGCCTCGTCGTCGGTCTGGTCGGCCTCGGCGGGCTCGCCTCGATCTATGCGGTGATTCCCGCCGCGATCGTGCTCGCCGAAATCCTGGTGCGCCGGCAGCGCCTGGCGTTGCCGGCGGTGACGCTGACGGCCGCCATCGGCCTTGTCGTCGCCATAGGCCTCATGCCGGTCTGGGAGGCTTGGCCGGAAGCCTGGGCGGACTGGATCCCGAGTGTGACCGTCGCCGTCGTCGCTCTCGCCGGATTTCTGGTCTACTGGCGCTACAAGGTGCCGCTGGCGCTGGCGGGCGGTCTCGTCTGTCTTTACGCGGCCGTCGTCTCGGGTGCGGCGGTGGCGGTCGGAAAGACGAGCGGCGATCCCGATTTCTTCCAGACCCATCCGTTGGCGGTCGTGATCGCGCTTGCGGTCTTCGCGCTCCTGACCTTCGGAACGGCGCTTCATTTCGATATCGGCGACCGTCATCGCGCGACCCGGCGTTCGGATGTGGCATTCTGGATGCATCTCGCCGCCGCGCCCGCCATCCTCTATGCGGTGATGGCGCAGATCTATATCGGCAGCAAGGGTGGCTGGTTCTCGGTCGATACCAGCCTCTGGCAGGCGACGGCCATCGTCTGCGCCGTGCTGGTTCTCATGCTGGCGGGCATCGTGCTCGACCGGCGCGCCTTCGTCACATCCGGCCTGCTGTCCTTCGGCTATGCCTTCAAGGTGCTGCTGACGGAAGGCGGGTTTTCCGAGCTTGCCGCCTCCACCGGCACCATGGCCTCGCTCACGCTCCTGGTGATCGGCGTGATCGTGCTCTCGCTCGGCATCGGCTGGCAGCCGCTCAGACGCGTCATCGTCGGCAATCTGCCCGATGGCCTGCGGGAGACCGTCCCGCCGGTGCGGGCATAGGGGTGGCGCAGCCGCGCCGCATAACTCACGTGTTGAAGCGGAAGTGGATCACGTCGCCGTCCTGGACGACATATTCCTTGCCTTCGTCGCGCGCCTTGCCGGCCTCCTTGGCGGGCACTTCGCCGCCCAGCGTGACGAAATCGTCATAGCCGATGGTGAAGGCGCGGATGAAGCCGCGTTCGAAATCGGTGTGTATGACGCCTGCGGCCTGCGGCGCCTTGGTGCCGCGGACGATCGTCCAGGCGCGCGTTTCCTTGGGGCCGACGGTGAAATAGGTGATGAGGTCGAGCAGATGGTAGCCGGCGCGGATCAGCCGGTCGAGACCGGCCTCGTGCAGGCCGAGCGCCTCGAGGAATTCCTTCGCTTCCTCGTCCGGCAACTGGGCGACTTCCGCCTCGATCGCGGCCGAGATGACCACGCATTCGGCGCCCTGCTCGGCGGCCATCTTCTCCACCGCCGCCGTATGTTCGTTGCCGGTCGCCGCATCGGCTTCCGCCACGTTGCAGACATAGAGCACAGGATGCGAGGTCAGCAGGTTGAGGCCCCTGAGGACCGCGATTTCGTCGGCGCCGAGAGTCTTGAGCAGCAGGCGGGCGGGCTTGCCGTCCTGGAGCAGCTTGATCACCGCTTCCATCACCGGAAGCTGGGCCATGGATTCCTTGTCCTTGCCGGTGGCGCGCTTGCGGGTCTGTTCCACACGACGCTCCAGGCTTTCGAGATCGGCGAGCATCAACTCGGTCTCGATCGTCTCGGCGTCGCCGACCGGATCGATGCGGCCCTCGACATGGGTGATGTCGGCATCCTCGAAGCAGCGCAGGACATGGACGATGGCGTCGACCTCGNNTCGCGGATATTGGCGAGGAACTTGTTGCCGAGTCCCTCGCCCTTCGACGCGCCGCGCACCAGACCGGCAATGTCGACGAAGGAGATACGGGTCGGGATGATCTCCTTCGAGCCGGCGATCGCGGCGAGCTTCTGCATGCGCGGATCGGGCACGGCCACCTCGCCGGTATTCGGCTCGATGGTGCAGAAGGGATAATTGGCGGCCTGCGCGGCGGCGGTCCGCGTCAGCGCGTTGAAGAGGGTCGACTTGCCGACATTCGGCAGCCCGACGATTCCGCATTTGAAGCCCATGGAATGATCCGGTGTTCCTGAAATCTCTTGCGCTGGCTATGGGCAATGGCGCCTGCGAGGTCAAGGCCTATTGGCCGGGCTCCTCTTGAATTCACCCTTGCGGCGATGCAATATAAGGGAAAGGCGCCCGCCAGGGTCGGAAGCGCCGGAGACTTCTTCGACATTGTTCGTATTGCATCGGGAGGCTCGCCCATGAGCCAGGACGATATCGTCATCACGCCGAAGACCAGGGTCGTTCCCAAGGTCGACAAACCCAAGCTCTACAAGGTCATTCTCTATAACGACGACTATACGCCGCGCGAATTCGTGCAGATGATCCTCCAGGCGGTGTTCAGGACGGGCGACGCCGTGGCCTACCGCATCATGATCACCGCGCATCAGAAAGGCTCCTGCGTGGTGGCTGTCTATGCCCGCGACATCGCCGAGACCAAGGTCTCGGAGGCGATGGATCATGCCAAGGAAGCGGGGTTTCCGCTTCTGTTCACGGCCGAGCCGGAGGAGTAGGGGCGGCTGCCTTGCAGCGCTTTTGCGCGGCTTTGACGCGCGCGCCCCACGCCCCTCCACCAGATGAGGGGTATAGCCCCTGCTCACTTCCGCTTCTTCGCCTTCTTCTCTCCGACGCCCAGCCCCTCCGCCGTGATCCAGAACACCTCACCCTGGCTTTCCTCGGTGTCGAGCCAGAAGAAATCGAGGTCGGGAAACTCCTCTTCGAGCAGTTCGCGGCCGGTGCCGATCTCGCAGATCATGCCGCCGCCGGGATTGAGGTGCTTCGGCGCCTCGGCCAGCAGCCGGCGGACGATGTCCAGGCCATCGGGGCCGCCGTCGAGCGCCATGGCGGGCTCGGTGCGGTATTCCTCGGGCAGGACGGCCATTTCCTCGTGATCGACATAGGGCGGATTGGTGATGATGAGATCGTAGGTCCGGTCCTTGAGCGGGCCGAAGAGATCGCCCCGGTGGAGGTTCACCCGGCCCTCGAGTTCGTGCTCGGCGACATTGAGCTTCGCCACCTCCAGCGCGTCGGCGGAAAGATCGACCGCATCCACCTCGGCATTGGGGAAGATCCGGGCGGCGAGGATCGCGAGGCAGCCGGAGCCGGTGCAGATGTCGACCACGCTCTCGACATCGTTCGGGTCCGGCAGATAAAGCGAGTCCTCCTCGCCGTCATATTCCGAGAACAGGATTTCGCCGATGAAGGAGCGCGGGACGATGACCCGTTCATCGACGAGAAAACGGATGCCCTGGATATAGGAGCGGCCGGTGAGATAGGCCGACGGCTTGCGCGTGGTCACCCGCGCCTCGATGCGCTCGGCGAGCAGTTGACGCTCGGCGGAGGTCAGCCGGGCGTCGAGGAACGGGTCGAGCGTATCGATCGGCAGGTCGAGCGAATCGAGGACGAGGAAGGCGGCATCGTCCGGCGCCGTGGTCGTGCCATGGCCGAAGGAAAGCCGCGCGGCATTGAAACGGCTGATCGCATAGCGCCAGTAGTCGCGAAGGGTCATTAGTTCGTCGGCGATCGTCGTCCTGGCCATGATGCTCTCCTCGATTCACGCTGCAATCGATACATGCGCCGGGGCGAAAATGAAACCATGTCCGTTCGGCGGATGGTTCGCCCGCGGCCTGCCTTGGAATCCGCGACGGTGCCTACAGCCGGAAGGTCCGCACCGCATTGCCGCGTTCGAGATCCTTGCTCGCCGCGAAGAGCGCGGATTTCGCATCCTCGCGCCTGCCGTCGGCGAGCATCTTCAGCATGGCGGCGATGCGTCGGACGGCAAGCGCCTTGTTGCGATGCTGCGAGCGTTCGTCGCGGCAGACGACCGTGACGCCGCTCGGCATATGCGTCGCCCGCACCGCGCTGTCGGTCGTGTTCTGGTGCTGTCCGCCGGGGCCGCCGGCGCGCAGCGTTTCGAAACGCAGATCCTCCTGCCGGATATCGGCGGTTTCGGCGTCGAAGGCCGAAAGGTCGATCGGCTGGACGCCGACGAACCAGTTCCGCCGCCTGTGACCCGCGCGGATCCGGCTTTTGAACACGAACCGGATCGTACCGAGGAAGCCGTCGGCCAGGCTGTCGGCGTCGTGGCCCGTCAAGGTCACGATCGCCGACTTCGGGCCATGGCCGTCGGGAGCGACGCCCGGCATGCATTCGAAGGCGAGGCCGCGCGCGGCGGCCTCCTCCCCGAGGGTCGCGATCAGGTGGCCGAGAGCGATCCGGCATTCGGCCGGGCCGTTGCCCGATGTGAGAAACAGCGCGCGCTCAGTCATGGCCAAGCCTCCGGACCGTCGCGCGGTCACGGGTCTTGCCGCGTTCCCGCTCCCGCGCGTCGGCCAGAGCCGACTTGTAGGTAACGAGCGGCCTGAGTGTGGCGACGGGGTCGACCAGATCGAAGGATTCGAGGTCGGCCACGACCTTGAGAGCATCCTTGTAAGCGCCAGCGGCCTCCTCGACCAGAAGGTTGCGATCGTCGCAGATCGCAACGCCGCCCCAGGGATTGCCGGCCAGCGCCTCGCGTTCCGAACGGGTGGCGCCCGCGCGGCCATGCATGGCCTTGCGGTCATATTTCCGGCCGGCGCCATGGGAAATGCCGCCGAGCGAGTTCGCGATACCCTCTCTTGCCCGCACCAGATGGCTGAGTGTGGCGCGGGAGCCCGCGACCGGCGCCAGTTGCCCCTCGGCCACCGCCGCCGCGCCCTTGTAATGCACCACGCCACGATCCGTGATCCGCACGAGATTGTGCGGCACGTTCGCGATGATCCGAAGGTCGGCGCGGAGGAGGGCCGCCGCCCGTTCGGCGATCATCAGGCGGTTGAGGCCTGCCCATTCCACCGCGGCATCGTGGTCGAGCAGATAGCCGACGGCGGGCTCGGTGCCGAGTTCGAGCCCTTCGGGCATGGAGCCCTGCGTCGAGATCAGGTCGCCGAACAGGCTGGCGCCGAGCGACCGGGAGCCGGAATGCACCAGCAGATGAAGGTGCTCCCTGTCGAGCGCTTCGCCGCCGCCGGCGTCCTCCACCGCCTGCAACTCGCAGAAATGGTTGCCGCCGCCGATCGTGCCGAGCGCGCCGGCATGCCAGTCGCCGGGCATGCCGAGGGCTTCGAGCTGACCGGCCGGATCGTTGAGCTCGATTTCCTCCAGCTTGCGGAGCTGCCCGGCGGCCTTGTCGATCCGAAGCTTGCGGAGGGGAAGGTCGAGTTCGAAGAGCGACATACCGCAGCCGATGTCGTTTCCGATGAGCTGCGGATAAAGCCGGTCGGCCAGCGCCGCCATGCCGACCGGACCGTATTTGCCGGGATGGAGGTCGGGAAAGGCGGCGACGGCGAGCATGCCGGGCCGTGCGGCGACCTCGTCGAGCTGGCGGATGGCCTCGCCCTCGATCCAGGTTGCCGGCGAATGGAAGCGCGAAACGACGCAGCCGCGCGCCGTCGCGTCAGAGGGGATCGTGTCCCCGGATGGATTGCCCATGATATGGATTTCCGAATTGGGATAATCTTCCGGCGCCGGATACGAGTCCGGGCCAGCGAGAAACGGCCTCTCCTCAGCGCATCAGCGCTGAATCAGGCGGCAAGCCCCGAAGGGCGGTGGGAAATGACAATGTTCATCTGTCCGCTCCTGTGTTCGAAAAATCCGAGTGTGGTATATGCCACAAGCGTTACGGTTTGGGAATCCGTTCTATTCGCTTCCGGCAAAAGCATCGGCGGTCGTTGCCATCGGGCAACGGTCTCCAGCGTTCGGGACTTTGTCCCGCCGGGCGGGCTATTCCTTCCCCATCAGCTTCCGAAGCATGGCCGCCATGGGACCGGACGGCTCGACCGCCGGCTTCTGGCCGCGGGCCTGACGGATATGGGACTGCGCCTTGGGCGCCGGCTTTTCCGCCTTCGGGGCTGGGGCCTGGGACTGGCCGGCGAGCTTGTTCATGAACTGGCTGCCGTCGCCGATGAACAGGAGTTCGGCATGGCGGCCGATATCGTCGAGCAGCGGTTCGAGCCATTCGCGGTCGATCTTGTGGAAGTCGCCGAGCACATGGCCGTGGACACGCTCCTTGTCGCCGGGATGGCCGATACCGAGGCGAATGCGCTTGTAGTCGCGGCCGCAATGGGCGTCCATCGACTTGAGGCCGTTATGGCCGCCATGGCCGCCGCCGACCTTGACCCGCACCTTGCCGGCCGGAAGGTCGAGCTCGTCGTGGAGGACGACGATGTCGGCCGGCCCGAGCTTGTAGAAGCGCATCGCTTCGCCGACGGCTTCGCCGGAGAGGTTCATGAAGGTCTGGGGCTTCATCAGCAACACCTTCTCGCCGCTGATCGAGCCTTCGGCGATCTCGGAGCGGAATTTTTTCGACCACGGCCCGAAGGCATGGGCGCGATGGATCGCGTCCACGGCCATGAAGCCGATATTGTGGCGGTTGTCCTGATATTGCCGGCCGGGATTGCCGAGACCTGCGATGATGAACACGGGAGGATGCCTCTTCTGTCGAGGGCTCTTCAAAGGCCAGAATTCCGGCGGTGTCAACCGGAGGCGGATCACCTTTCCGGTCGGTTCCAAGTGGACTTGCCGTGCGGAAAGAGACACAGGCGAGCGGTCTCGACCAAAACAAACGCCGCCCGGCGGGGGCCGGGCGGCGCGATGTCCGAAACGATGCGGACGATCAGGCTTCGCTGACCGCTTCTTCCTCGCCGGTGGTGCCGCCGGCCGGAGCGACGATGGTCGCGATGGTGAAATCGCGGTCGCCGATCACCGGGCGGGCGCCCTCGGGCAGCTTGACATGCGAGATATGGATCGAGTCGCCGATCTTGGCGCCGGTCAGGTCCACGGTGAGGAATTCCGGGATCTTGTCGGCGGGCACGTGAAGTTCGACTTCATGGCGGACGATGTTCAGCACGCCGCCGATCTTGATGCCGGGCGCCTTGGTTTCGTTGACGAAGTGAACCGGAACCTGGACGTTGACTTCGGTATTGGCGCCGACGCGCAGGAAGTCGACATGCATGGTGAAGTCGCGCACCGGGTCGAGCTGGTAGTCCTTGGGCAGGACCGAGATTTTCTTGCCGCCCACGGCGATCGTCGCGACGGTGGTCATGAAACCGCCGGCATGGATGCGCTGGGTCACTTCCTTGACGGGAAGCGAAATGGCGAGGGGCTCCTGCTTGTCGCCATAGATGACGGCAGGGATGAGGCCGTTGCGGCGAAGTTCGCGGGAGGACCCCTTACCAACCCGTTCGCGCAGCTCGGCCTTGAGCTCGTAAGCTTGGCTCATGGCTTTTCCTTTCAGTTTTTACGGAGGGTGCCGGAGGCCGTTGGGCCGCCGATACCGGCATGTCATGGACATGCCTCCGCCGTGCCTCCAAGGGTGTCCCGGCGGATGCGGGCTCATAGACCAGATGCGGTGGGATTGCAAGACGGCCGGGCGGCGAATTTCCGGCGGGTCTCGTCCGTTTCCGCGGTAGTCCGTCTCACCTCTTTATGGCATTGACGGCTCAGACACCAGCGGGCACTCTCGCGCCCGAATATCAGGAATTGCCTAAGGCATCGGAGGACAAACCTTGCGCAAGACGCTTCTTTCCACCGCCGCATCGCTTGCGATCATTCTTCCCATCCACGCGCATGCCGCCCAGATCGACCAGGCCGGCGCCGACCAGATCCGCGACAAGCTGACCTATTATCTGCCCAGGGACATCGCCGATACCGGCTTCATCAAGGTCACGCCCGGCACCAATCGCTACGAGCTTTCGGTCGATCTCCAGCCGCTCCTGAAGAACGTCAAGCCGGATGTGTTCACCATCAACGGCCTGCGGCCCTTCGTCCATTATCTCACGCCGCAGGACGACGGGATGTGGAAAGTCGAGGTCAACGACCACTTCGACGTCAACGGCAGTGTCACAGCCGACGGCAAGAAGCAGAATTTCAATTACAAGATCGATGGCATGGTGTTCGACGGCATCTTCGATCCCTCGATCACCTATTTCACCACCGGCAGATACACTCTCGACAAGATCGCCTTCGGCATGACGGGCGGCGACGCCGATATCGCCATGACCGCCGACCAGATGGCGGCCGACATGAAGGGCGACAAGGTCGCCGACGGGCTGGTCGATCTCCACAGCTCGATGTCGGCGGCCAACCTCAAGGAAACGATCACCGAGAAGTCGGGCAATGTCGTCGATCTTTCCGCGGATTCGATGACGGGCACCGTGGAGTTCAAACGGCTCGGCGTGAATGCGTTCCGCGATCTCCTGGTCTTCGGCCTCGATCTCGTCAAGGCCGATGTCAAGCAGCTCGATCAGGCCCAGGCGGACAAGCTCAAGGCCCTGATCCGCGCCAATATGCCGCTGACCGACAAGTTCGACGAGCAGCTCAAGTTCAATGGCGTGAAGGTGTCCGCCCAGGGCATGGAGGTGTCGCTCGAAAGCTTCACCTACGGGCTCGGCTTCACCGGCCTCAAGAAGGACGCGGCGATCCGCTTCAATACGGGCGTGACCAAGCCGGTCATCCCGGCCGGCCTGCTGCCGCCCGGAACCGAGGGCGCATTGCCGGATGCCGCCAATTTCTCGGTTGGAATCACCAATCTCAACCTCGAGGGCGTGGTCGACTACGTGCTGGCCAATGCCGACTTCACCAAGCCCAAGCCGCTGACGTCGGCGCAGTCGGACGAACTCGGCAAGATCGTGCTGTCCGACGGCAAGATGAATATCGAGTTCACCGACGTCTATGCGCGGTCCGCGGTCTATGACGTCTCGCTCGCCGGCCGGATGATGGTCGATCCCGACAACAGCAGCAAGCCGGTGGTGGATGTGACCATCACGGCGCGCGACCTCGACAAGACCGTCAAATATCTCCAGGACAATGCCCAAAAGGTGCCGCAATTCGGCCAGGCTTCGTTCATGGTGCTGATGATGAAGGGCTTCGGCAAGACCGAGGCGGATGGCTCTACCGTCTGGAACGTCAAGATCGACGAGGCGGGCAAAGTGCTGATCAACGGCCAGGAAATGAAGATCTGAACCTTTCTGCCTGAAAACGCGGAACAGACATTGATGGCTTTCAATGTCTGTTCCGCGTGCTAGGGTGGATGGAAGAATTGCCGGGACGTCGCTTTGGGAGGAGCCGATGCTTGAGCAGAACCAGCATGCGGATCGCGTCTATACGCTGGCCAATGAAAAATCGGGGCCGGCCTCGTCGCCGATCGCCGCGTCCTGGCGCCGATGTCTGACCAAGCATGGGCTGGCGCCGGATGCCGCGCGGCCGCCCATGCGATTGACGGACATGGAGTTCCGCGAGACGATCGGGCGTTGCGGCACCGTGATGGAGGAGGCCACGACGGAGCTCGACTGGCTCTTCGGCATGGTGGGCAAGGCGGGTTGCTGTCTCGTCTTTACCGATAGCGAGGGCGTGGTGCTCGACCGCCGCGGCGTGCAGTCGGAAGACAAGACATTCCGCGATCTCGGTCTCTGGATGGGCGCGCTCTGGAGCGAGGCCAGCGTCGGAACCAACGGCATCGGCACGGCGCTCGCCGAAGGGCGGATGGTGACCGTGTTCCGCGATCAGCATTTCATGTCGGCCAATATCGGGCTTTCCTGCGCATCCGCGCCGGTGCGCGACCACAAGGGCCGCATCGTGGCGGCGATCGACATATCGACGGCGCGGCACGACGCCTCGGAAATGATCATGCCGATGCTGGCGCAGGCAGTCCGCGATTCGGCGATCCGGATCGAGGTCAATCTTTTCCGCCGCGCCTATCGGGATGCGCGCATCGTGCTGGTGCCGTCGGCCTCGCATGGCGGATCGGCGCTGCTGGCGGTCGATCGTGACGACATGGTGCTCGGAGCGACGCGTGCGGCGCGGCTCGCGCTCAAGCTCGACGACCAGATGATCGAGAGCGGGATGCCGGCCGCCGACCTGCTCAACGAGCAATTCGACACCGACGGCCGCGACCTGCTGGAAGCCGAGCGGGCCGCGCTGCGGCGGGCGCTTTCGCGCAACAACAACAATGTCTCGCTGACGGCCCAGATGCTCGGCATCAGCCGGGCGACGCTGCATCGGAAGATCAACCGGCTCGGCCTGCACGGCTGAATATCCGGCTGGCGCGATGCTCCGCCGCGCCGCGTTCAGTCGAACAGGCTGGAGACCGATTCCTCGAGGCTGGTGCGGTTGATGGCCTCGCCGATGAGGGGGGCGGTGCTGATCACACGGATATTGCGGGCGGACAGCACGGCCGTCGACGGCTGGATCGAGTCGGTGATGACCAGTTCCTTGAGCTTGGACGACGCCACGCGATTGACCGCGCCGCCCGAAAGCACGCCGTGGGTGATATAGGCGGTGACGCTCGATGCGCCATTGGCGAGCAGCGCCTCGGCGGCGTTGCAGAGCGTGCCGCCGGAATCGACGATGTCGTCGATCAGGAGACAGTCCTTGCCCTCGACATCGCCGATGATGTTCATGACCTCGGACTCGCCGGCCTTTTCCCGCCGTTTGTCGACGATGGCGAGGTTGCGGTCGCTGAGGCGCTTGGCGAGCGAGCGCGCGCGAACCACGCCGCCGACATCGGGCGAGACGACCATGACATTGTCCAGGTCGTAATGGGCCTTGACGTCGCGCGCCAGGATCGGCACGGCGAAGAGATTGTCGGTCGGAATGTCGAAGAAGCCCTGGATC
>JAGRLJ010000082.1 GCA_020441805.1 Rhizobiaceae bacterium | reverse complement strand
GAGCGCGGCACCACCGTCGTCTATGCTGACCGCTTCACGCCCGAGGGCGAGAAGCGCCGAGCGCGTGAGACCGGCGGGGAGCCGGGAAAAATCCCGTTCCTGAAGCGGTTCACGGTGTTCAACACCGCGCAGTGCGAGGGCCTTCCCGAGGAGATCGCCGTCTCCATGCCGCCCCCGCCGCCTGGCCAGATCGAGCCGAGGGTCGAGGCACTCATCAAGGCGACCGGCATCAACTTCCGTATCGGCGGGGATCGGGCCTTCTATATGCCGTCCCTCGACCATGTGGTCGTGCCACCACCGCAAGCCTATTTCGAGCCGATCAACTGGCACCGGACAGCCCTGCACGAGCTGGGTCATGCGACGGGCCATCCCTCACGCCTCAACCGGGATTTCTCCGGCTCCTTCGGCACGAAGAAATACGCTTTCGAGGAGCTGATCGCCGAAATGAGCGCCGCGTTCTGCTGCGCCTCGCTCGGCATCGTGCCGACAGTGCGTCATGCGGATTATATCGGTTCCTGGCTAGAGGTGCTGCGCGAAGACAACCGCGCTATCGTCCGAGCTGCGTCGCAGGCCAGCAAGGCCGCCGATTGGCTGCTCTCTTTCCTGCCGGACGCGGGCGGCCTCGGTGGGACCGATGACGAGCGGGAGGTGGCGTGATGAACGCGCTCGCCTTCCCCGGCTTCGCGCCCGATCCTGCGCAGGCGGCCTCCATCCGGCTGCGTGTCCTCAGCCTTGGCGCCGGCGTCCAGTCCACCACGCTCGCCCTGATGGCCGCGCATGGCGAGATCGGTCCGATGCCCGATTGCGCGATCTTCGCCGACACCGGCTGGGAGCCGAAGGCCGTCTATGAGCACCTCGCCTGGCTGAGATCGCCCAATGTCCTGCCGTTCCCCGTCCATATCGTCTCGGCCGGGGATCTGCGCGCCGATCTTATCGCCGGCGCACGCGGCGAGCGATGGGCCTCGATCCCCGCCTTCACCCGCACCGTCACACCCGCTGGAACCGAGCTACCCGTCTATGACGAGGACGAAAACGGCGATATCGTCGTCGTCGGTTCCCGCATTGTGGCGAGTGATCGCGTCGGGATCGGCATGATCCGACGCCAATGCACCGGCGACTACAAGATCGTGCCGATCCGGCGAAAGGTGCGCGAGCTGCTTGGCATTGCCGGGCGGCGCTCCCCTAAAACGCCTGTCGCTGAGCAATGGATCGGCATTTCGCTCGACGAGGCGCTGCGCATGAAGCCCTCGTTTGAGGACTGGCAGGTCAATCGTTGGCCCCTGATCGAGCGGGGCATGACCCGCCACGATTGTTTGCGGTGGCTGGAACGCCACCACTATCCCCTGCCACCCAAGAGCGCCTGCATCGGCTGCCCGTTCCATTCCGACGGTCACTGGCGGCACATGCGCGACCACGATCCCGAAGCATGGGCCGATGCCGTATCGGTCGACGCCGCCATCCGCATCGGCTTCAGGGGCATTCGAGGCGAGGTATATCTTCACCGCTCCGCCATCCCGCTCGATCAGGCCGATCTGTCGACTGCGGCGGACCACGGCCAGCTCGACCTCTGGCCGAACGAATGCGAAGGCATGTGCGGGGTCTGACCCGCCTGAAATTCGTAGAAGCGCAAAGCCGGATTTCCGGCTTTGCGGCTTTCCGGTTCCTCGGTTCTGCAACGCCGCCCTCTGGAGTCAGAGGGCGGCGCTTCGCTTCGTGACGGGTTCGAGGCCGGAGAGAGGCTCGCGGCCGCCCGTCGCGGAGAAACCTGATGACCACCATCCAATCGCGGAACTCCCTTAAAATCTACCTCGTCTGCTACGGCTCCGAGAACGAGTCCTGGCTGTGCGATGCCGAGGACCGCGACCATGCCGTCGAGCAGTTCGAGAACGCCGCGATGGACGGCGAGATCAACGAGGTGTTCGAGTGCGTTCCCGCCTTGAACCGCTATTTCGTGCGCCAACGCCGCGCCATGTGGGTCTGCTTCGTCCAGGAGATCGAAGCCGAGGACGAGGAGGCTGCCATGGACATCTTCTATCAGCAGTTCGATCCGCAACATGCCTTCGTCGAAGGTGCGCTTCAACATGCGGACCACGGCCCCGCATCGGTGTTCGACCGGCGGGACTATCCGACAGCACGGGAGGTCGCCGAGGCCGACTGACAAGGGCCGGGTTTCCGGCTGCACGGCTTTCCGGTTCTCCGGTGCGATGGCGCTGCCCTCCTAGAGTGAGAGGGCGGCGCTTCGCTTCGTGACGGGTTGGAGGTCGAGAGAGAGGCTCTCGGCACCCGTCGCGGAGATACCACGATGGCCAAAGCTGCCAAGAAGAAGCCCGCTGCCCCGATGATCGTCTTTTCGCGGGCGCGGGACATTCCGTTCAACCGGATCAGGCTGTCGGACAGCAATGTCCGCGAGATCAACGTCGAGGCCGGTCTGGACGAACTCACCCATGATATCGACCGGCGCGAGGATCTCGTGCAGGGCCTCAATGTTCGCGCGATCCTCGACGAGGACGGCAACGAGTCTGGCGAGTTCGAGACCCCGGCCGGCGGCCGCCGCTACAGGTCCATCGCGCGCCTTGTCGAGGCCGGTCGCTTCCCGGCCGATGGCCTCGTCCCCTGCATCGTCAAGAAGGCCGACGCCAAGACCTCGGCCGTCGACGATTCGCTGGCCGAGAACTTGCAGCGCCTCGCCCTGCATCCACTCGACCAGTTCAAGGCGTTCAAGCGGATGTTCGACACGGGCATGTCCAAGGACGAGATCGCCGACGCCTGGCGGACCACGCCGCGCTACATCATGCAGCGCCTTCGTCTCGCTACCGTCGCGCCGTCCCTGCTCGACGCCTATGCGAAGAACGAGATGACGCTGGTTCTGCTGGAAGCCTTCACCGTCAACCCCGACCACGAGCGTCAGGAGCAGGTCTGGGAGCGCGTCAAAAATTCCTGGCAGAAGGAGCCCTGGCAGATCCGCAACATGCTGACCGAGACCACGGTTCCGGCCGCCGACAAGCGCGCCCTTTTCGTCGGCATCGAAGTCTATGAGGCGGCGGGCGGTCCTGTACTGCGCGATCTCTTCTCCGACGAGAACGGCGGCTGGCTACAGGACGTCACGCTCCTCGACCGGCTGGTCGACGAGAAGCTGCGCACCGTCGCCGACGAGATCGCCGGTCAGGGCTGGAAGTGGATCGACGCGGCGGTCGAGCTGCCCTACGGCCACACCAACGGCCTGCGCAGGCTGGTCGGCGTGACCCAGGAACTGACCGACGAGGAACGCGCCACCCGAGAGGCGCTGCGCGACGAGTATGACGAACTCGAAGCGCAGTATGCCGAAGCCGACGAGCTGCCC
>JAGRLJ010000426.1:3047-5882 GCA_020441805.1 Rhizobiaceae bacterium | reverse complement strand
GGGACAAGCCCGAGGATGACGTCGCAGGGCTTTGCGCGGTTTGTCGGCAATGTGAGCCCTGCCCACAAGGGCAGGGCGATCGCATTTGGAAATGGCGACAGTGCGCGGGCACCCTCTTCTCCCCGCCGAAAATCCATGTGCGATCGCCCTTCTCTTCGTTTGCATCACGACATCCTCCTGCGCATGCGCGCGGCGCCCGCCGCGATCAGCCGGTCGGCGATGATGGCGATGAAGGCGACGGCGAGTCCCGCGACGAGTCCCCGGCCAGTATCGGCCTTGGTCAGCGCGATATAGNNTATAGACCTCCTGGCCGAGATCGCGCGTGCCGACCAGCGCGGTGATGACCAGCATCGACAGCGCGAACATGATGGTCTGGTTGAGGCCGAGCATGATCTCGGGCAGCGCGAGCTTGAGCCGGATCCGGGTCAGGATCTGCCAGCGCGTGCAGCCCATGGCGCGGCCGGCCTCGATAAGGCGCGGGTCGACCTTCTGCAAGCCGAGGACCGTATAGCGTATGGCCGGGGCCACGGCATAGGCGACGACGGCGATCATGGCGGTGAAGTCGCCGACGCGGAACAGCATGACCACCGGCATCAGATAGACGAAGGACGGCAGCGTTTGCAGCGTGTCGATCACGACCTGCAACCAGCGCCACAGCCGGTCGCGCTCGGCCGCGACGATGCCAAGCGGGATGCCGATCAGCGAGGCGATGACGACCGAGATGCCGCAGAGATAGACGGTGATCATCGCCTTTTCCCATTGGCCGGTCATCGCGATCAGCAGGGAAAGCACGCCGACGGTGATCGCCAGCCGGATACCGCCGAGCCGGAGGCCGGCAAAGGCGAGCATCGCCACGACGCCGAGCCAGGGCAAGCCGCCCAGCAGCCGTTTGAAGGGAACGAGGATATTGAGGAGAACGAGATTCTTGAAGGCTTCGAGCGCATCGAAGAAATTGACGTTGATCCAGCGCACGACCTCTGACCAGAAGGTACCCGTCGAGAGCGTCAGCGCTTCCGGATAGACCTGCGCCGCCGGGACCAGAAGCCCGACCATGCCCGCGCCGACGACGATGGCGAGGCCCGCGATCAGATAGGCATGGCGGGCCGCGAAGCCCGTTCCGTTCCGGACCTGCTCGGGCTGGTTCGCCTTGTCGGCATAGGCCTGGCTCAGCCGGTCGAGCGCCACGGCCAGCGCGACGATGGCGAGGCCCGCTTCGAGACCCGCGCCGAAATCGAGCCGCCGGAGCGCCGAGAGAACGTCGAAGCCAAGGCCGCCGGCTCCGATCATCGAGGCGATGATCACCATGTTGAGCGAAAGCATGATCACCTGATTGACGCCGACCATCAGGCCGTCCTTGGCCGAGGGCACCATGACCTTCCAGGTCATCTGCCGGCGCGAGCAGCCGACCATGACGCCGAGGTCGCGGATCTCGGAAGGAACCGAGCGCAGCGCCAGCACCGTCACCCGCGCCATGGGCGGCAGCGCATAGATGAGCGTCGCGACGATCGCCGCTGTCGGCCCGAAGCCGAAGAAGAACAGGACCGGCACGAGATAGGCGAAGACCGGCACGGTCTGCATCAGGTCGAGCACCGGCACGAGGGCTTTCTCGAACCGGGGCCAGCGATAGGCGCCGAGCCCGAGCAGCAGGCCGACGACGACGCCGATCGGTACCGCGACCACGATCGAGGCCAGCGTGATCATCGCGCTGCCCCACTGCCCGAAAATGGCGAGAAAGCCGAAGCACAGGCCGACCAGCGCCGCGAGCCGCGCGCCGCCGGCATGCAGGCCGATCAGCATCATCACCGCGATCACGGCGATCCACGAAGCCGGCGGCAGCAATTGCTCGGCGCTCGATCCCTGTCCGGACAAGAGGCCGGTATGGAGCAGGCTGAGCACGATGCGATAAGGTATGTCGATGATCGCGGCGACGAAACGCGTGAGGTCGGTGAAGGTGAAAAGGCCGAAACTCGCCTCGTCGACCAGCCAGCGCGTGGCATTGCCGATCCAGCGCGCCGCCGGGATGCGCCAGCGTGACGGATAGTCGAAGGCCCATTTGGCGAAGGGCTCGCCGAACCGCCAGAAGAGGATGAAGGTCACCGCCGCCGCGATCCAGATCCAGCCGCCCCAGGCCCGCTCGCCATCCCGCGTCGTGGCCGGAGTGACCGTGGTCTGTGCCGGAGCCGCCATCGCTCAGCCCCGCATCATCATGTCGACGACATCGACCCGGCGCAGGAGGCCGATGACCGTCTCGTCGCCATAGGTAACGCCGATCGTCTCCTGTCCCGCGCCGAAGAGCGGCGCGGATTCCGCGACCGGCGCATTGGCGCGGACCGTCACGGACGGCACGGCCCCGCCAACCGGCTGCATCAGGGAGGCGACCTTGACCACCTTGGCGCGGGCGACACTGCGGGTGAACTCCGCCACATAGGGGGTTGCGGGATTGAGCACGAGATCTTCCGGCGTGCCGGCCTGGACGATCTCGCCATCCTTCATGATGGCGATGCGGTCCGCGAGCCGGATCGCCTCATCGAAATCATGGGTGATGAAGACGATAGTCTTCCGCAGCACCGATTGCAGGCGCAGGAACTCGTCCTGCATCTCGCGGCGGATCAGGGGATCGAGCGCCGAGAACGGCTCGTCGAGGAACCAGAGCTCGGGTTCGACCGCGAGCGACCGGGCGATGCCGACACGCTGCTGCTGGCCGCCCGAGAGTTCGCGCGGATAGGAAGCCTCCTTGCCGGCGAGGCCGACCAGCTCGATCATCCGATGGGCGCGCTCGACACGCTGCCGCTTCTCCACACCCTGGATCTCCAGCGGAAAAGCCACATTGTCGAG
>JAGRLJ010000426.1:0-2945 GCA_020441805.1 Rhizobiaceae bacterium | reverse complement strand
CCGTTGAAAAGGATTTCGCCCGATGTCGGCTCGATAAGCCGCGACAGGCAGCGGACCAGCGTCGACTTGCCCGAACCGGACAGGCCCATGATCACGAAGATCTCGCCGGTCCGGACCTCGATATTGACGTCTCGTACCGCACCCACGAGCCCCGCCGCGCGCAGCTCCTCGCTGGTCGGCTTGCGGCCAGCGGCGCCGGTCGCCATTCCGCTCGCGGAACCGAATATCTTCCAGACGTCACGGCAGACGAGTTTTGCTTCGGCAGATGTCATGAGCGAGGTCGCACGAAATCCTGCGGCGCCCCAAGGCCGCATCAAGGGTTGAACGCATCCGGATCCTCTCGGCGGAAGGCCGCGAGGATCCGATCAATGTCGGGTTACTTCTTGATCCACTCGGACCAGCGGGCTTCGTTGGCCTTCATCCATTCGGCGACGACATCGGAGACCTTCTGGCCATCGAGGTCGACCTTGGTGATCATGGCGCCCATTTCGTCATTGTTGATCTTGAACGCCTTGATCGCGCTATAGGCGCCCGGCCACTTGTCCTTGACCCCGGCCCAGCCCACTTTCCAGATCGGCCCGGACGGCTTGGCGCAGTCATAGGTTGCGTCCGGATTGACGCTTGCCGCCGGATCGTCGTAGCATTCCTTCGAATAGGGCGGGAATTCCACCCACTCGCCCTTGTATTTCACCGGCGCCCAATGCGGCGCATAGATCCAGAGCAGGATCGGCGCCTTGCGCTGATAGGCGCTCTCGAGCTCGGCGAAGAGCGCGGCGTCGGTGCCGGCATGGATCACCTCGAAGGGCAGCCCCAGCGCCTCGACACGTTCGTCGTCAAAACCGCCCCAGGTCACCGGACCGCCGAGATAGCGGCCCTTGGGCGCGGTCTCGGGGATCGAGAAGGCCTCGGCGCATTTCTCGTCCTTGAGCGCTTCCCAGTTGGGCAGGCCGGGGCATTTCTCCTTCATATATTCCGGATACCACCACTCTTCCTTGGCGGTCATGCCGGTCTCGCCGAAATTCTCGACCTTGCCAGTCGCGGTGGCGGCATCCATCGCGTCGCGGCCCGTGGTCTCCCACATTTCCATGGCGACATGCAGGTCGCCGCTTTCGAGGCCGGCAAATTGCGCAAGATAGTCGGCCTGCACATATTCGACCGAATAGCCGGCCTTTTTCAGCACCTCGCCCATGATCTCGGTGGTGATGAGCTGGCCGGTCCAGTCATGCAGCGTAAGCTTGATCGGATCGGTCGATTCCTGCGCCTTTGCAGGGGCCAGTGAAAGCGCGGCGGAAACGCAGAGCGCCGCGGCCAGTGTCCGGCAAATACCTAGTGTCTTGAACATGCGAGATCTCTCAGTCGCACCGAATGAACCCGTTCGCGCGCAACCTGGCCGTTCCCGTGATCTTTTCGTCTTTCGACCCCTGCGCCGTTTCAATGTCTCGCGGGCCTGCGCGGCTGTCAACATGCCGTGTGGCATTTTTTGTCTTTTTGCCCGGTTTTGCGGAAATGTTGCAAGCGCTCGCGGTTGGGACTAAGAGTCGTGACAGAGGCCGAACGGACGGGGACATGAATCACTCGAAACGACATCGCGCGATACTGACGCTGCTCCAGCAGGACGGAACGGTGACGATCGCCGATCTGGCGCGAAAACTCGATGTCTCGCTCGAAACCGTCCGTCGCGACATCAAGCCGCTCGCCAGCGAAGGCGCCGTGGTCAAGATGCATGGCGCGATCGGCCTCCCCTCGGTGATGGGCGAGGCCCCGTTCGAAAAACGCATGCGCGAGAACAGCGAGGCGAAAAAAGCGATCGCCGTCGCCATGGCGGCCACGGTGCGCGACGGCGATTCGATCATGCTCGACACCGGGACCACGACGAGCTTCCTGGCCCGTGAGCTGCTGGGCCACCGGCGGCTGACGGTGATCACCAATTCCTCCGATATCGCGCGGACCCTTTCGACCGTCAACGACAACCGGGTCTACATGGCCGGGGGCGAACTCCGCAGCGACAACGGCGCGGCCTTCGGGGTGAGTGCGATCGAATTCGTCAGCCGCTTCAGCGTGACCCATTCGGTGATCTCGACGGGCGCTGTCGATGCCGCTGGCGGCATCATGGATTTCGATCTCGAGGAAGCCGAATTTGCCCGCATGGTGATTTCGCGCGGCAAACGTTCGGTCGCGGTTACCGATCACAGCAAATTCGGCCGGCAGGGCCTCGTCACGGTCTGCGATTTCGCCGCCATCACCGAGATCGTCACCGACAGGTCGCCGCCCGACGATATCCGGGCGGCACTCGACCGTTCGTCGGTGCGGCTGATGCTGGCGGCGTCGGCGGTTTCGTCGCCGGCCGGTGCAGAATTTACAGGGCCGTCTCCCCTAAACAGGGAATAGCCTCCCGCGACAGCCGGCTTACCATGGCGGTGAACCAGCCGGAGGAGGCCAGAATGACCATCGTACACTATACCGATCTCATGCCCGACTATGACGGGATCCTCGATGTCTTCAGCCGCAGCAGGCAGGACCTCGGCGCGCATTCAACCGCTTCGGCGACCTACACCGATCCGAATACCGGCTATCATCTCATCTTCGAGGGCGCAGGCTTCAAATACAAGGGCGAGACCATTAAGGCGGGGCATCTCGACACGATCCGATTCACCGATGCCGAGGGCAATGATTTCCTCACCGCGACCAATGTCAAGGTGGACCTGAAGGATGTGACCACCGCCCTGACCGACAAGAATCTGCTCGCCGTGCTCAAGCTGCTGTTCAACGGCAACGACAAATGGACGGGATCCGACGGGAACGACTATCTGTTCGGTGACAAGGGCAATGACAAGCTCTTCGGCGGAGCGGGCAACGACGATCTCGCCGGCGGTCGCGGCAACGACACGCTGACCGGCGGGGATGGCAGCGATTACTTTCAGTTCTGGAAAGGCAGCGGCAAGGAC
>JAGRLJ010000081.1:7874-17088 GCA_020441805.1 Rhizobiaceae bacterium | reverse complement strand
ACCTGTGACCTCTGCCTTCGGAGCAATTTAGCCTGTCTATCCTAAATGCACGATAGGGCACGCTACAATGCGATATCTATCTGAAACGCCTAGACAATTCGGATTTTCATGCCGAACTGTCTATCCAGAATTTCGCTCTGATATCCATCCGGTTGCTTCCGTGGTGCTTCCGCGGAAACAGCCCCTCATCAGCGAGGGGAACCCCTCATGGCAAAGCTGACCAAACGAATCGTGGACGCTGCCGATGTTCGCGAGAAGGACTATTTCGTCTGGGACGACGAGCTGCCCGGCTTCGGTCTCCGCGTGTTCGCGTCCGGCAAGCGCAGCTATCTCATTCAATATCGCGCCGCCGGACGCACGCGACGCTATACCATCGGTCTGCATGGCGTATGGACGCCGGAGACAGCCCGGCAGGAGGCGAAGGTCCAGCTGGGGCGCGTCGCGCGCGGCGACAACCCTTCCGAAGAACGCCAGCTCGATCACAAGGCCATCACTGTCAAGGAGCTTTGCGCTCTCTACACCGCTGACCTGAACGCCGGCCTCATCTTGGGCAAAGGCGGGCGGCCGAAAAAGCCGACCACCATCGTCACCGACACTGGTCGCATCGAGCGGCACATCATTCCACTGATCGGTGCGCGCCGGGTCAAGGATCTCACCAAGGCCGACATCAACAAGGTCTTGAAGGACATCATGGCCGGCAAGACACGCGTCGCCGTCAAGACGAAGAAGTTGCGCGGCAAGGCCATCGTGCGCGGCGGCGCGGGCACGGCGACTCGAACGGTCGGTCTGCTTGGCGGCATCCTCACCTATGCCGTGGACGCCGGCATCATCGAGAGCAATCCAGCGCACGGCATCAAGAAGCCCAAGGACAATGTCCGGAATCGCCGGCTGACAGAGGCGGAGTACCGCACCCTAGGCGAGATGCTCGTGAAGGCCGCAGAAAACGAAAAGTATGCAATGACGGTCGAGATTATTCGGCAGATCGCGCTCACCGGCTGCCGCCGCTCGGAAATGATTTCGCTAATGTGGATCGAGGCCGATACCGATGCGAGTTGCATGCGCCTGGTGGACAGCAAGGAAGGCGAGTCCATTCGCCCCATCGGGCTTCCCGTCGTCGATTTCCTGGAGGAGCGCCGCAAGACCGCCACGGGCACCTATGTCTTCCCCGGCCAGGGCGAGGACAATGCCTTCGGCAGCTTCCCAAACCATTGGGAACAGATATTCAAAGACAGCCCGCTCGCCGACGTCACGCCGCACGTCCTGCGTCACAGCTTTGCCAGCATCGCCAACGACCTCGGCTTCACCGAGGTGACGATCGCGGCGCTGGTCGGCCACTCCAAGGGCTCGGTGACGAGCAAATATATTCACACGCTCGACACCGCCCTAATCATGGCCGCCGATACGATCTCCGGCTACATCCAAGGGCTGCTCGAGGGGATCGAATTCAAGCAGACGGCCTACGCACTGGATCGTGACTCTCGCCGAGCTGCGCTCGACCTCTTCCTGACCAAAGCGGTGGGAGAGCCGGCGAACGAAGCCGAAGAGCCGCGGCTTGCCGCCTAATCTACTGATGGTGTTAAGGAGCCAAAGTCCGTCGGGGCTTAGCGTATCGGTGAGCACTTCATTGCCGGACGCGATGCAGTCGAAAAAGCTTTTCGAAGAAATCGGCGATCTTCGGTTCAGCGCCATCGCCGACTAGTTCATTCGCTCCAAACCGGTAGACCTCATATCCGGCAAGGCGCAACTCACGGTCAGCCGACACCATGTCTGCATAGACCTTCAGTGACGGATGGTCGTTCTCCGAGAAGTGGTGCTTTCCATCGACCTCCAGCACGATGCGTTGTCGCCCAGGGAGAAGCAGCAGAAAATCCATGCGCTGACGTGGAAGAGGCAGGCGATGACGTAGGGTTTTCACGACGGCTGGGTCATAGTGAAGATAGACCTGCGGCAGGAGGGCCGGCAGAGCCTCGCCCAAGACGGATCGATAGGTCTTGAAGTATGTGGCGAAGAGCTTGCGTTCGGCGTCCGAGGCCAAGGATTCTTGGAGGCGCGCTCCGAGATTTGCTGCATTGGTTCCTGGTGTGAAATCGCTCCACCAAGCGACAAGTTCGGACCAGAGAAGGCCGTTCGAGCCGATCGGCCGGTCGTAGACCAGGCAGCTCTCTTCGCCTGATAGAATCACGATGTCGTTGTTGATCGCGTCGGCGAAGCCGATCTCCGGCTTCGGTCCTCGCGAGGCAAAGATCAAGTTCTTGGGGCGACCACCGACTCCGCGCACCAGAGGGCGGAAGCCGAAGATCGGGTGACCAGAAAGTTCGCCTTCCTGCGCCAGCTCGTAGCCGTCGCGTGCAAGGATGTTGTTCAGGGCGGCGACCATCTGCGCCTGCTCGTCTCCCGACCTGGAAAGGGGGTGAACGGCTTCTTCGAGCAATGCACCAAACCTGGCTCTGGAGCAGTCGAATGCGCCGATTTCACCAAACAGATATTCCACCGACCAGTCGCCGGGATTGCGATCCATATGCTGAGCGATCTGATCGCGTAGGCTGCGACCGCTGCTTCCGAGGAAGCCTTCAAGCGGCGTGGAGAGAGGGAAATAGCGTCCGACCATCTCCACCGTGCTGCGCTCGCCGGCGAGGTCATCTCCGAAGGCACGCGCGACATCTCGTCGTGTGATGTGGGTCAGAGGCGGGTCGTTTGCCTCGATGACCTTACGGCTCGCTTCGTCGAGGGCGATGTCGCCACGATGAGCGGCGAACTTAAGCGCAAAACGCGCCAGTTCCTCTCGTGTAAGGTTCGCTAGCGTCAGGTCGATGCGCTGCCGCTTTGAGAGACCCTCCGCGTTAGGCACGACCAATCCCGCGATCCGCTGCGGCTCCTCACTCAGCTGGGAGTGGGTCATCGCCTGCAGAAATCCGGCGAGAAGCCCATGAAGGTCATCTGCCACGGCCTGTTTCCTTCTCCGCCGACATGACGGCAGCGAGCAAGTCGTGGCAGGTCACGCACGCTCCCTTCGCGATGGGCGCGCGTTTCTGGTCGCCAATCCAAGCGTGGAGCAAGGCTATGGTCTCCCTTTACGCATCGGCTGTCGGCCAGCGCAGCTTTCCGCGGCCGACACGCAAGGCTTCCACTAGCCTCGTGTCGCCCGGCAAACGGCCTGAAAAGAGGCTGGGCTTGGGATCGACAGCCGGCTTCTTGAACGCGGCGACTCGCTGATAGTCGGGCGTGGCCAGCCAAGTCCGCCCATCGCCCTCGTCAGTGACGATCCGATAAAGGCCAGCACGTGGGGCGGCCGCGCTATCGAGCAGGCGCTTGTAATGTTCGACAGACCACTTCTGGATGCCGCCGCTGAGGGCTTCGGTTCGGAACCGCGCCCATAGCGCGGCCGTGTCGGGCGTCGGCCAGTCGCCGGCGTCCGTGTAGGCTGTGATCTCGTCGGATTCGAGCCAGGCCCGCATCTCGGCGGGTGTGACGAAGACTGGCTCGGCATCCTCGATCGCCGCCATGGCCGCGCGCCGTGACGGAAGGCCCGCGCGGATTAGCATCGACATCATGAATTGCGGGACGCCGGTTTCGACCGCCGCTGCGGCGCCGCCCGCCACCTTCTCCGGCGACCAGCCGAGGGACATGCGGCGGGTACGGATAGCTTCCAACGCCCAGACCAAGCGATAGGTGAAAGCCTCTTCGACCGCCCGCATGTTCTGCGGTCCGATCTTGGCGACATCATCGCCAGACACCCAACTCCGCAGGATGGCCTTCCAATTCGCCGGCAGCGCATTGGCCTTGTCGGGAATGAAGGGCCGCATGAACAGTAGACGCTCACCGAGACCGCCGAGCGCATCGACAAGCACGTCGATGTCGCCGCTCAAAGCCGCTTCGTCTGCCCGGTCGATGAGTTCGGCCAGCTCGTCGGCCATGGCGTCGATGGTGAGGCCAGCTTCAAGCCCGACGCCCATGGCGAAATGTCCGCGTCGTGCCTGCGCCGTGGTGGTCTTCCAGATGAGATCGGCGCGCGCCTCGAACACCTTCCTGTGCAACGGGGCGACGTCCTCGTCCTCGCGGGCGATCTGGCGCGCCCAGAGCGATCCCTTGAGCGCCTCGTCCAAGAGCTTCGGCAGGTCGGCGCGATCGGAATCGAGTGCTTCGATCAGACCGAACACGGTCGCATCGAGTCGTTCGACGATTTGCGAAAGCGGCTCCTCGTCAACGGTCTCCTCTTCGTCATCACCGCCGCCTTCATCGTCGTCGCCATCAGCGTCGTACTCCGCACCGGCCGCCAGGCGCTCGGCGACCGCGGCTTCCTCCTCGGGCGATCGCCAGGCTTCGCGGGCATTGGCGAGATATTCCCAAGCGTCGTCGCGATCCAGGACACCTTCACGGGACAGGCGCTCAAGGATCTCGGCGACAATCTGGATGAGGCCGCTCTTCAGCGTGCGGGCCTTGGCGGAGGCGACCAGCTTTCGCCACTCCTTCTTTCGCCAGTCAATCTTGTCGAACATGACGTGGACGATGAGGCCTTCGACGTCCACGAAGGCGCGCCCGGCGCGGCCGGCGACGTTCGCGAACTCCTCGCCTTTGATCTTCTCGGACGCCCGATACAGCGCTGGCACCAACAGGACCGCGGCGTTGAGGTTGAGGCCCTGCGATAGCGTCGGCGACGCGACGATGACTTTCAGGATACCCTCGGACAACAGGGCTTCCAGCTCGCGCAGAAACGGGCTCGGCAGCCGGCCGTGGTGGATGGCAACGCCCGCCTTCAGGCAGGCAACGGCGGGATGGTCTTCGCCCAGCCATTCCTTTCCAACCTCCAGAGCGCGGGCGATCGACGCCTCATCCTCCAGCAGCGAGTCCAGATAGCCGCGCTTGCAAAGGTCCACGACTTGTTTGCCGTAGCTCTCGACCCAATTCGCCTGGGTGGAAAAGATCAGGGTCCGCTTGCCCTGGCCGGCGAATTCCCATGCCGCGAACATGGCGAGGTGCGAGTTCTTGCGCGGATAGGGCTTCTTCTCTTTCCCACGCGCCGGTTTCTGCACGACGAATTTGTCGAGGAACGGGCCATCGTCGTCGAGGTCGAGCCGAAGCAGCGCGTCCTTGCCCCGCCAGGTGAGTACGCCGAACCGCTGCCGCGTGGGGCGCCAGTCGGAACGCACTGGCTCGCCCGGCTCGTCGGAGCGTATCCATGCGGTGAGATCGTCGAGTTCGTCGCCGCTAGGCAGAATCGCGGAGAGGCAGACAATCCGGCGTTCGCCCGCGTCCGCGCGCCGAAGCAGGCGTTGCACCAGCGTCTCGTACCGGATTTCGCGCTCTGTCGGGCCGATCATGTGGCCTTCGTCGAGGACGATCAGGCCGACATCATCGATCAGTGACGGGTCGCTTCTTAGCGCGAAGTCGAGCTTCTCGGGCGTCGCGATGATGATTTCGCGGGAGCGCAAGGCGTCTTCATCGCCGGCCGAAAGGCCGCTGGCGCCGTAAAGCGAGGAGACGCTGAAGCCGAGGGGCGCGAAGGTCTTTCTGAAAGATCGCTCGGTCTGCGCCGACAAGGCGCGCAGCGGCGTGACGATCAACACCCGGCGCGCCGATGACAGGGTCATCAGTGCGGCGATCTCAGCCACCCGCGTCTTGCCGGCGCTGGTTGGCAAAGCGACGACCAGATCGTCAGTGACATCTGTTGAACGCTGGGCCGCTTCGCGCTGCGATGGCCATAGCTCCACCTCGGAAGTCTTGCGCGCGTAGAGCGACGAGATGAACAGTCGGCGTAGGTCCGGGTATTTTTCCTCCGTCCCCTCTGGCGGCTCGGTCGGCAGATTCTGGTGCAGCGAATGCTGCCAAAGATCGTCGATCAGATGGCGGCAGAGGTTCGATATCCACCACAGCGGAACATTTTCCGCGTTGTCTGCCAGGCTGACCGCGGTGGCGAGTAACGCCCGTGCGCTCTCGATCGGCTCGGGCTCGCCCGTCTCGAGCGCGAAGTCAAAATGCGCCAAGGCACGGCAGATCGTCGTGTTGAGGATGGTCGAAAGCGCCTCGTCAACATCCGGTTCTTCGCCCCGTAGCGCCTCGGCGATCTGCTCATCGCCGTGAGCCTCGTCGTCCAACCACTGGCGAACGAAGCCACGCAATTGGCCGAGATCGCGCAGGATCAGGTGTCGGATCGCCGTCTCGCCCGGCGAGGCATTGAGATCGTCCGCAGTCTCGTTGAAGAGCGAATACGCGACGGCTGAGAAACCGGCGAGGTGATAGGCTGCGGCGGCGATGGTGCGACGGAAACCACGGTCCGGCGACTCCGGGTCGCCGTTGCGCACCAAGGCTTCGAAGGCGTTGGCAGCACGCTCGAACGCTTTGCTGGTCAGATCCGAAGCGCCAGCCTGAGCACGCAAGGCCATCGCGCCGCGAAGCAGGGCGAAGCCGTGTTCGGCGAGATCGGTTTCGATTGTCGCACCGAGGGGCGGCGCATTCGCCGGCAGCACGCCCGCCTCACGCATCAGCGACCACGCTGCACCGCGATAAAGGAGGCGCCCGAGGATGCCGTCGACGGTCGCGGCCGCCAGGAACGCGGTCAGTTCGTCAATCGTCTCCAAGGTCTTCCGCCTCCTGGTACATGGCCGCGATGAAGTCCTGGTGATCTTCCACGTGGATGTTCACGACGTAATGGTCTCGATTGGTTCCCGTGGCGTCGAGGTCCTCTTTCAGCGAAGCGTGCGGGCCATTGCCCGACACGGTGAAGAGCATGTGGTCGATGCGATCGGCGCGGAGGGACTTCACGCCCACCTCGTCACGGAGGCTACGGCCCAGCGCGTTGTCGTCCGGATCGTTGCTCTCCAGCAGCCGGTTGGCAACGAACAGCAGGGAGTCGGGCGTGCAGCGGCCTTTATCGCGGTTGAGCACCTTGCGAGCGCTCGTGACTGTGGCCTTGCCGAGTACCTTGTTGCTCTTGGCTTCGCCTTTCAGAAGCCAGAGCTTCTCGCCGGCCCCATCGTATCCGGCGCCGATGAAGTCGTCGCCGCGCATGGCCATGTTGCGGCCGTCCTTATAGCGGAGGCGGCGCACGGGGACGCGCAGGCCAATCTCTTCCTCGACCAGTTCCGTCGCAAGAATCTCGCCGAGATCGCCGGAGCGGCCTTTGGCGGTTTGCGGCATCGCCTCACTGAGAATCGTAGCCGCGACCTTGTATCCGAGCCGCTCGACGTCTTCGGCGATGCGTTCGAGCCGATCGTAGTGCGAGCGGATAGTCTCGGCGAGGTCTTCGCGAATCTCGTCGCGGCCGCCATCCTTCTCGACATAAGTCCAGTAGCGTTTGCGCTTGTCTTTTTCTTTGGTGGCGTCGCACCACCTCTCATACAATCCCACGCCGTCCCCCCGCTACCATCATTGCGCTGCACAGTTCGATCAGTTGGTGATCTCTGCGCATGCGCTCAATTCCACAGACACGACAGTGGCGCCGCCGCCAGCCGGTCGCCGAACGGCACGACGTCTGCGCTGTCATAAAGGACCACACCGAAGGCAAAGCGATCCCCGCACGCCTCGGCCAGTGCCCGAAGGCCGGCGAAGTCGCCGGCCTTTACCGTGGCGCTCGCCTTCACCTCGATCCCGACGATCATGCCGTCATCGCGCTCAAGCACGATATCCACCTCGCGCATGTCCCGGTCCCGGAAATGATGCGGCGTCAGTCGCAGATCCGAGGCGCTCATCAGCTTCAGCACTTCCGAGAAGACGAAGCTTTCCAAGAGCGCGCCGAATGTGCTGCGATCGGCCTTCACCCTGTCGAAGGTGAGCCCGCGCACGGTCGCCAACAAGCCGGAGTCGAGAAAGTGCAGCTTGGGCGTCTTGACGATGCGCTTCAGCGCGTTGGTGAACCACGGTTGCACTGTCGTGATCAGGAACACCTGTTCGAGCAGTCCGACATAACGCTGCCCCGTCTTGTGGGTGACGTTGATGCCGGCGGCGAACTGCGAATAATTGACCAACTGTCCCGAGTGCTCGGCCAGTAGCCGCACGAATTTCGGAAGCTCGGTCAGTTTCTCCACGTCGGCGATGTCGCGCAGATCGCGCGTCAGGATCGACGTGAGATAGGAGCGTAACCAGTCCTGTCGCCGTCGCTCATTGTCGCGACTGATCGCCTCCGGAAACCCTCCGACCAGGACGAGTTGGACCAGATCGTCACCGACGATCGCGTCCCGCTGGCTTTGGGGCTTTCCCTCGAAAAGGTGCTCGAGGAAAGTCGGCGTCCGGCCTTCGATCTCGGCCCTGGCCAGCGGCAGCATCTGGATGGTCTCCATCCGTCCGGCCAGGCTGTCGGCGATCCGCGGCAGGGTCAGCACGTTTGCCGATCCCGTCAGCAGGAATCGTCCAGGCCGATAGTCCTCGTCGATCGTCTTCTTGATCGCCAGCAGCAGGTCGGGCGCGCGCTGGATCTCGTCGATGATGGCCTGGTCCGTTCCCCTGATGAAGCCGGCCGGATCGGATTGGGCCGCCGCGAGAACCGTCTGATCGTCCAGCGTGATATAGGTTCGGCCGGCGTCGCCCATCTTGCGGACGAGCGTGGTCTTGCCCGCCCGGCGCGGCCCCACGATGAGGACCACCGGGGTATCCGAAAGGGCTTCTTCCGCCCGTCGCTCTACAAACCGTCCGAACATACCAGCTCCGAATCCAGCTAATCGGGATTATTGGGCCCGGCTGTTTGGGAGTCAATGATCCGCTAATTGGGAGTGATTGGACCGCAATCTGGGAGGCTTGAAGGGGAAGGCCTTCCCCTGCGGCCGAGCCCAAGGTCTCGGCCGATCCCTTCAGCGGGGAGACCCCGCAACGCCCCCTGTAGAGTGAGAGTGCGGACGGGTTTTCCGTGACGGGTTGAGGACCGGAAGAGAGTCTTCCGGCGCCCGTCGCGGAGAACCGCGATGTCCAGATATGACCGCACCCCTCGCACCGGCGCTGACCGGGCGAACCTCTATGACGAAATCACCGACAAGATCATTGCCGAGCTGGAAGCCGGCCGCGTGCCGTGGGTCCAGCCCTGGGGCACCTCGGCGGCGAAGGCTCCGCTCGGCTTGCCGCGAAACGCCACGACCTCGCGCAGCTATAGCGGCATCAACGTCCTGATCCTCTGGGGCGCCGTCATCGAACATGGTTTCCCCGGCCAGGGCTGGCTCACCTTTCGCCAAGCGCTGTCGCTCGGCGGCCATGTCCGCAAGGGCGAACGCGGCACCACCGTCGTCTATGC
>JAGRLJ010000081.1:7373-7864 GCA_020441805.1 Rhizobiaceae bacterium | reverse complement strand
GCCGGAGGACGAGAAGCGCCGCGCCTTCAACGCCGGCGAGGAAGCGCAGGCGATTCCGTTCCTGAAACGCTTCACGGTCTTCAACACGGCGCAATGCGACGACCTGCCCGAAGACATCGAGGCGGCGGTGCCTCCTCCGCCGCCCGGCATGATCGAGCCCCAGGTCGAGGCGCTCATCAAGGCGACTAGCATCGACTTCCGCATCGGCGGCAACAGGGCGTTCTACGTGCCGTCGCTCGACTATGTGCAGGTGCCGCCGCCGGCCGCCTATTTCGAGCCAATCAACTGGCATCGGACGGCGCTCCATGAACTCGGTCACGCCAGCGGCGCAGCGCACCGGCTGAACCGAAACCTCTCCGGCTCCTTCGGCTCGAAGCTCTATTCGGTCGAGGAAATCACGGCCGAGCTGATCTCGGCCTTTTGCTGCGCCTCGCTCGGAATCGTCCCGACCGTGCGCCATGCTGATTATATCGGCTCCTGGCTGGAGGTGC
>JAGRLJ010000081.1:0-7362 GCA_020441805.1 Rhizobiaceae bacterium | reverse complement strand
CGCGCCATCGTCCGCGCCGCCTCGCAGGCCAGCAAGGCGGCGGACTGGCTCCTGTCCTTCCTGCCGGACGCCGACAGCCCTCCCGATACCGACGACATGTGGAGGGCCGCGTGATGCGCTTCGGCCGTTGGCATCGCCCCGAATCCTATCGCGATACGTCACGCAAGCGCGCGGCGTTCCACCGCAAGCAGCGGCTCGAACGCGAGGCCCTGCCGCTCTTTGCCGACGACATCGCCGCCACGCAGCATGGCGCCGACGAGGAAATGGCTCGCCGCACCATCTGGTGGGACGAGTACGAACGCGACCGTCGCGATCAGCGCGCTGCCTGGTGGCGGAAAGGCCGTGCCCGGCTCTTTACGCTGCCCGACGCCCTGCGCGCCCGCGTCCGCGAGATCTGGCGGACCTGCCCATATCCTGCCGATCCGGCGAGCTTCGCCGATTTCCTGCATCAGATCGCCGTCGGCAAGCTCGATCCCGACCGGCCGCCATGGGTCTTCCATCAGGAGCGTTCGGCTCGCATCACCCGCGACCCTTCGAGCTTCCACGACGCCTTCCGCCAGATCGGCAAGCGCAAGGTCGCGGGCGGTCCGAACAGGGCCGAAAGCGACGAGCGGCTGTTCTGCGGCAATCTCGGATCGGGCATTCTGTTTCTCAACGAGCGAGTGCATCCCATTGATCGGAATGCGGGATTCCACGCCGCGTCCGACCATCGCCTGCGCGATTCCCATCTTCGCCACGCCGATCATCGCGTTGAGATCGAGGTGCGCGGCCAATGTTCGGATGCCGATGTGGCGTTGATCGAGCAGCTCGCGCAGGCCGCCGAGACGCGGCCCGTCACCGTCCAGCGGATCATCCCCGTCACTATCGCCGGAGGTGCCCGGCCATGAGCACGCCCGGATCAGGTCACAACGGCGGGCCGCCGCTAGATCCGCCCGTTCGCCACGAACGCGGCCAGTGCAAGAACTGCATCCACTGGCACGCTCCGTCCGACAACGAGCAGCGCGCCTACGAGATGTTCCGGCTCGACCTTTCGCGCAAGCGCGTCAAGCGGCCGTCCGGCACATGCGACCGTGTGCTTCTGGATGGCCGGTCCTCCACCGTCTTCTCGGCGACGACGGCCGAGTTCGGTTGCCGGAATTTCGAGGCGAAACCCCGACCGGCGCGCCCTGTCGGCGGCGGCCTCGTCACGATCTGGCGGAACGGCCGCATCGCCTGGCAGGGGCCGGAGGAGAAAACGCCTTCGCGTTATCTTCAGGAAACGCTCGATCTCGAAGACGGCGAGACGCCGGAAACCGGGGGAGGATGAGGCGCAGCCGTGCGCTCTGCCGGTTGGCGCCCCGCCAGCCGCACCGCCGATAGAGGGAGAGAGGGGACGGGATTTCATGACGGGTTAGGACCGAGAGAGAGGCTCTCGGCGCCCGTCGTGGAGTAAAGACCATGGCTAAAGCCGCCCGCAAGAAGAACCCTGCCGTCGCGATGATCGAGTTTTCCCGCACGCGCGACATTCCGTTCAACCGTATCCGGCTGTCGGACAGCAATGTGCGCGAGATCGACGTCGAAGACGGCCTCGACGAGCTGACCCAGGACATCGATCGCCGCGAAGACCTCGTGATGGGTCTCAATGTCCGTGCCGTCCTCGACGATGCCGGCACCGAGACCGGCGACTTCGAGACCCCGGCAGGCGGCCGGCGCTACCGTGCTATCGCCCGCCTGGTCGTGGCGGGTCGTTTCCCGGCTGACGGTCTCGTTCCCTGCCTCGTCAAGAAGGCCAATGCGAAGACCTCGGCCGTCGACGATTCCTACGCCGAGAACGTCATCCGGCTGGCGCTGCATCCGCTCGACCAGTTCAAGGCGTTCAAGCGCATGGTTGACGGCGGCATGTCGAAGGAGGAAGTCGCCGACGCATATCGCACCACGCCGCGCTATATCGCCCAGCGTCTGCGCCTTGCTCGTGTGGCGCCGTCCCTCATGGACGCCTATGCGCGCAGCGAGATGACGCTGGCGATGCTGGAGGCGTTCACCGTCAACCCCGATCATGCCCGTCAGGAGCAGGTCTGGGAGGCGATCCAGCGTTCTCACAACCGCCAGCCCTGGTATGCTCGTGATCTGCTGACCGAGACGACGGTGCCGACCGATGACAAGCGCGCGCAGTTCATCGGCGTCGAAGCCTACGAACAGGCCGGCGGCGTGATGCTGCGCGATCTCTTCTCCGACGAGGACGAAGGCTGGCTGGAAAATCCCGAGCTGCTCGACCGGCTGGTCTCGGACAAGCTGAAGGGCATCGCCGATGAAGTCGCGGCCGAGGGCTGGAAGTGGATCGAGGTCGATACCGATCTGCCCTACGGCCATGATCGCGGCCTTCGCGTCCTGACTGCCACGTTCCCCGATCTGACCGAGGACGAGCGCGCCACCCGCGAGGCGTTGCGCGAGGAATATGAGCGGCTCGAGGCGGAACACGCCGACTATGACGAGCTGCCCGATGACATCGACGCGCGCCTCGGTGAGATCGAGGCCGCGCTGAGCGCCTTCGAGAAACGTCCGGCGATCTATGACGCTGCCGAGATCGCCCGAGCGGGCGTCTTCATCAGCATCGACCGCGCCGGCGAGCTTGTCGTTGCCCGCGGCTATGTCCGTCCCGAGGATGAAGCGCCCGTCGCCGTCGACGGCGAGGAGGATGCCGGCGATGGCGAGTCCGAAGGCAGCGCGGTCGCGGCCCAGCCCGGCGTCCAGCGGGCCGTCATCACCATCGGCGGCGAGCCGGTGGACGCGGAGGAGGACGAGGACGACAGCATCAAGCCGCTTCCCGAACGGCTGGTGATCGAACTCACCGCCCATCGCACGCTCGCGCTTCATGACGCGCTCGCCAACAATCCGCATGTCGCGATGACGGCGCTCCTGCACCGCCTGGTCATGCAGCGTTATCACTACTCGGCGCCGACCGGCTGCATGGAGATCTCCGTGCGCCAGCAGCGTTTCGGTGTGCAGGGCGGCGACCTCAGCGACACGCCCTCGGCCAAGGCCATCGACGAGCGCTTCGACGCCTGGAAGGCCGATATGCCGACCGACGAAGGCGCGCTCTGGGACTGGATCGCCGCGCTCGACGAGGCGAGCCGGATGGCGCTCTTGGCCCATTGCGTCAGCTATGGCGTCAACGCCCTCTACGAGCGGCCGAACCCCCACAGCGGTTCCGGTGTCTCGCAGTTCGGCCTTGATCGTCGCCTCTCCGGTGCAGACCGTATCGCCCGCGCCACCGGCTTCGACATGGTGGCCGATGGCGGCTGGAGGCCCACGGTCGACAACTATCTCGGCCGCGTCACCAAGCCCCGTATCCTCGAAGCCGTCCGCGAAGGTGCGGGCGAGCGCGCAGCCCAGCTCATCAGCCATCTGAAGAAGGGCGACATGGCGAAGGAAGCCGAGCGCCTGCTGGCGGAGACCGGCTGGCTGCCCGAGCCGCTGCGCCTGGTCGAACTCGACGGTGACGCCGCGGACGCTGGCGATGCCGGTGACGGTGACGGCGAGGCCCTGCCGGACTTCCTGGCAGGCGATGGCGACGAGGACGCAGCCATTGAGGCCGAAGACGAGCACGTCGTTCTCGTGGCGGCCGAGTGATCGAAACATGCGCCCCATCATCCGGTGGGGCGCATTTTTCATGCTCGCCACGGTCGCCTTCCAAGAGTGGAGAGAGGCAGAGGCCGGACGGCCTGGCCGTGACGGGTTACGAGGTAGAGGAGAGTCTTCCGCCGCCCGTCGCGGAGTAGATCCCATGACCCTTTCCGGCCAATCCCGCGTCGTCCCGATCGGCGCCATTCTCGCACATCATGTCCTGCCGGCCCTGCAGCGCGCGCAGAAATTCCCGCTGCGGATCTCCTGCATCGGCACCGCCAGCTACGACGGCATGGATGCCGATGGCTTCGACCATATCGTCACCATCGGCGAATGCCCGTCGCCCGAAGAGGCCATGTCCGTCGCCAGCCGCCGCATCGCAGGCGGCGACGTCCGCGTCGGGACCGACGACATGCTGCGTTTCCGCCCGCGCATCGTGGTCATTCAGGACTGCGATCAGGGCCTGGTTCTCGCCGGAACGATCCGGGCCGGGATCATCCTCTGGCAGCAGCCGGTCGCATCCGACGCCGAAGCCCGCCAGATCGTGACCGAGGCCAGCAAGTTGCGCGGCGCGGCCTTCGCCGCGTCCGGTCGCGGCGAGCACGGCCCGGCTCGCGACTATCGCTACCGCGCCAGCCAGCTTGAGGCGCGGCTGGTCGATGCGCTCTGGCGCGAGACGGCCGCCGAACTTCTGCGATTGCCGCTCGCCGCCTGACTTTCCGCCACGCTCTTTCGTTCATTCGACCCGGCCATGCGCCGGGTTTCGTCGTTTCAGGAGCCAGTCATGGCCGAGTATTTCACCCGCTTTTCCTGCCTGCTCGACGTGGGCACCCCCGACAATGCCGCTCGTGCGCTCGATCTCTACAACACGCTCGCCGCCGAGAACGCCGTCGAAGACCCGCCATCGGAAGGCTTCCTCCTGTCGATCGAACCCGAGCATGGCGGCACCCAGCTCTGGATGCGCGATGACACCACCGGCGATCCCGCGCGTGTCATCCGGTTCGTCCAGCGGTGCGCGACGGCGTTCGGTCTCTCCGGCCGCTGGGGCTTCCAATATGCCAACACCTGTTCGCGGCCGCGCCCCGACGGCTTCGGCGGCGGCGCGCATGTCCTTGATCTCGCCACCGGCGAGACCGTCGCCTGGACCTATACCCACGGCTGGCTTGCCCAGGTTCTCGACGGAGGCGATCCCGATGCCTGAGATTATCGAAACCACGGTCTATCGGCTCGACGAGCTTTCCGACGCCGCCAAGGACAACGCTCGGGCCTGGTATCGTGAAGGCGGCTTCGACTACGAATGGTATGATTCCGTCTTCGAGGACTTCCAGCGCATTGCGGAAATCCTCGGCATCTGCCTCAAAACCCGGCCCGTCCGCCTCATGGGCGGCGGCACCCGTCAGGAGCCGCAGATCGCGTTCACCGGCTTCTGGTCGCAGGGCGACGGCGCCAGCTATCAGGCGTTCTACGCCTTTCGGAAAAACGCCACCCGCGAAATTCGCGCGCACGCGCCGCAGGACACGCGCCTGCACGCGATCGCCGATGATCTGCTCGCGATCCAGCGCCGCAACTTCTATCAGCTCCGCGCCGATGTCAGCCATCGTGGCCGCTACTCTCATGAGTATTGCATGGCGATCTCGGTCGAGCGCGATAGCCCGACCTGGCAGGACATGACAGCGGATGCGGAAGACGCCGTGATCGAGGCGCTGCGCGATCTCGCCCGCTGGCTCTACCGGCAGCTCGAACGCGAATACGAATATCTCAGTTCGGACGAGGCCGTGGACGAGACGATCACCGCCAACCAATACACATTCACCGAAACCGGACGCCGGTTCGGCTGACTTTCACAAGCGCCCGGCCGTACGGCCGGGCGCTTGTTTCATGTCGGCTATGGCCACGGTTTGAGAGGGAGAGAGTGGCCGGGACGGGTTCGAGCCCGTCCGGTCCGAGAGAGAGCGTCGGCGGGCTTGCCTGTTTCCGCTCTCCCGAGGACTTCCACGATGAACGCTCTGCTTCCCCTTGCCGATACGCTGCCGGCGACGCCGCTCGCCGCATCCGGCAATTCCGCCGCCGCCGTCCGCGCGGCTGCCCTGCTCATCCTGCCGCACCTCGAACGCGGTGCGCGTGTTGATGCCGCTGCCCTGCGCGGCGCGATGGAGGCGGCCTTCGGCGGTTCCGACGCCACCGGCCTATGGGACTGGAAAACCGCCTACGAGGCGTGCGAGGTCGCAACCGTCCTCTTCCTGCGCAAATACGNNTTTTCCGCAAAGCCGGTTCTCCGGTCGCGGCACTCCCGCTGCTCGGCAAGATCGTCGGACTTCTGCCGACGCACACCCGCCGTTCGCAGGAAAGCCAGGCCCTCCAGCAATTTTCGACGCCGATCCCACTCGGCCTGGTCGCCGCGACCGCGGCCGCGATCACGCCCGCCGACCGTGTGCTGGAGCCCTCGGCCGGGACCGGGCTGCTGGCGATCCTCGCCGAGATCGCCGGCGGCTCGCTCGTGCTGAACGAGTTGGCCGACACGCGCGCCGCGCTGCTCTCCTCTCTCTTTCCGGCCATTCTCGTGACCCGCTTCGACGCGGCCCAGATCGACGATCATCTCGACGCCGCCGCCGTGCCCTCCGTCGTGCTGATGAACCCGCCGTTCTCGGCCATGGTTCATGTCGAGGGCCGCGTGGCCGACGCCGCGTTCCGCCATGTCGCCTCGGCGCTCGCGCGCCTGGCGCCCGGCGGGCGTCTCGTCACGATCACCGGCGCGAACTTCGGCCCGGAAGCCCCGGCCTGGACCGCCGCCTTCGCCCGCCTGCAGGAGCGCGGCCGGATCGTGTTCTCCGCCGGGATCGACGGCGCGGTCTATGCCAAGCATGGCACGACCTTCGCCACGCGGCTTACCGTCATCGACAAGCTGCCCGCCGACGATCCCACGGATTTTCCAGCCTCGCCGGGGACCGCGCGGGACGCCGCCACGCTCATAGAGTGGATCGGCGCGTATCTTCCGCCGCGCCTGCCGATCGATCCGTCCGTCATCGTTCCGGCCGCTGGGCCCGCCGCCGCGCGCAGCGTGAGCGGCTATCTCAATCGCGCCGACAGGACCGCGCCCGCAGCACCTATGGCCGAGCCTGAAGGCGTCGCGCTCGACTATGAGATCGTCGACGCGCTGGCCGAGACCGAAGCCGGGGCCGACGATGATAGCCGCATCTCCGACGCCATCTACGAAGAATACGGATTGCAGGCGATCCGTATCTCCGGCTCTCAGGCTCATCCGACCAAGCTCGTGCAGTCGGCGGCGATGGCGAGCGTCGCGCCGCCGAAGCCCAGCTATCGCCCGCAACTCCCCGAAAACATCCGCGAACTTCTGTCGGACGCCCAGCTCGAAACGCTGGTCTATGCGGGCGAAGCCCATTCGAACTATCTCGCTGGCGCATGGACCGTGGACGAGACGTTCGATCTCGTTTCCGCCGCGCGTGACGATGCCGAGAAGGCCGTGCGCTTCCGGCGCGGCTTCTTCATCGGGGATGGCACGGGCGTCGGCAAAGGCCGCCAGTCCGCCGCGATCATCCTCGACAATTGGCTGCAAGGCCGGCGCAAGGCGGTGTGGATTTCCAAATCCGACAAGCTGCTGGAGGATGCGCAACGCGACTGGTCCGCGCTCGGCATGGAACGCCTGCTGGTCACGCCTCTGTCCCGCTTCCCGCAAGGACGGCCGATCACGCTGCCCGAAAGCGTCCTATTTACAACCTACGCCACGCTGCGCTCCGACGA
>JAGRLJ010000080.1 GCA_020441805.1 Rhizobiaceae bacterium | reverse complement strand
CAGATCGAGGCCATGACCATGGCCGACCGCGTGGCGGTGATGCACAAAGGCAAGGTCGAGCAATTCGCCCATCCGCAATCGATCTACGAGAAGCCGGCGAGCCTGTTCGTCGCCGGCTTCGTCGGTTCGCCCGCGATGAACTTCCTCGACGGCGAGCTCGACGGATCGGGGCGATTCACGACAGGCGGCGTTTCCATCGACATCTCCGCCTATCCGTTCGAGGGAGCGCGGTCCCGGCGAAAGGCCGTCCTCGGTGTCCGGTGCGAGGACGTGTCGGTGGTCGAGCGGGGGGCGCCCGAAAGCATTCCCGCGACACTGGCCTTCACGGAGCTGCTCGGGGCGGATGCGCTCGGCTGGTTCGATTGCCTCGGCAAGCGCTTCAGCGTGCGGCTCAGCATCGAGGCCGCACGCTCCGCCGAACGCGAGGTGGGCCTGCATTTCAATATCGGGAAGGCTTCCTTCTTTTCGGAAGAAACCGGGCAGCGGCTCTGAAAGTCAAGGCCCGCGACGATCTTGTCGCGGGTTCGCCACCGGTCTCCGATCGGCTGCCGTTCATTTCCTCGCCTTTATTGATATATCAATCGTGGAATCCGGTGGGTTCTGCCCGGCAGACCGCGTTGCATGATCGCAATATCCGTTGACGACCTTGAATGCATCTGATATATCAGATGCATTCGCTATATTGAACCCGGCCGATCCGCCGAGAACAGGAGCCCTTCATGACCGAATCCGTCTTTACCGGTTGCATCCCGGCGCTGATGACGCCTTGCAAGGCCGATCGTACGCCCGATTTCGATGCGCTGGTCCGCAAGGGCCGGGACTTGATCGCCGCCGGCATGTCCGCCGTCGTCTATTGCGGTTCGATGGGCGACTGGCCGCTGCTGACCGACGAGGAACGCCAGGAGGGTGTGCGGCGGCTGGTTGAGGCGGGCGTTCCCGTCATTGTCGGCACCGGCGCGATCAATACCCGATCGGCGGTCAGCCATGCGGCTCATGCCGCCAAGGTGGGCGCCAGGGGGCTGATGGTCATTCCGCGCGTTCTGTCGCGCGGCTCGTCGGTGGCGGCGCAGCGCGACCATTTCGCGGCCATTCTCGATGCCGCGAAGGATCTGCCGGCGGTGATCTACAACAGCCCTTATTACGGCTTCGCCACCCGCGCCGATCTCTTCTTCGAGCTCCGCGCGCGCTTTTCCAACCTCATCGGCTTCAAGGAGTTCGGGGGCAAGGCGGACATGACCTACGCGGCCGAGAACATCACCTCGGGCGACGATGCCCTGACGTTGATGGTCGGCGTCGATACCGGCGTCTATCATGGCTTCGTCAATTGCGGCGCCGGCGGCGCGATCACCGGTATCGGCAACGCGCTTCCGAAGGAGGTGCTGCATCTTGTGTCGCTCTGCGAAAAGGCGGCCCAAGGCGACGCGCAGGCGCGGCGGGATGCACGCGAACTGGAAGAGGCGCTGACGGTGCTTTCGACCTATGACGAGGGGCCGGATCTCGTTCTGCATTACAAGCACCTGATGGTGCTGAACGGCGATGCCGAATATGCGCTGCATTTCAACGAGACGGATCGGCTCAGCGCCTCGCAGCAGCGCCATCTCGAAAATCAGTATGCCCTGTTCAAGGCATGGTATGCGTCGCGCCATGCCTGAGATGGCCGGGCGGAGAAGATGGCGAAGCCGTTTGTCGATTTCCGGGGCCGCGTGGCTGTCGCTTTCCGGTTTTCGCGCGGCGGTCCTCGTCAAGAGCGGCGGGGCGGGTTAGGATAGAATCCGTATCGTTATCCGGATCGCCGATATGAGACTTGCCATTCTGATCCTGCTCCTCCTTGCCGGGGCGACCGTTGATGCCTCGGCGCATCGCAGCGATGGGCCGCGCGATCTCTCGGGCGTTCCGGTCACGTCGATTTCGCATGGCGAGATGGCGATCATCGCACGCCACCGGGCGGAGATCTTCGTGCTGGCCGGTGCGGTGCGCGGGGCGGAACCCGAGTTCCTGACGCTGGTGCGCTACGGCGAATTGCAATATTCCAATTGCCTCTGGGGCCTGGTGCCGGCGAGCATTTCCGACGAGGAGAGCCCCTTCAACGAATGCAGCCATGCCTATCTCGCCGCAGCGAAGGAGGTGCTCCTGCGGATGAGGGCGATGCCGGCGATGGGACCGCGGGCGGGCGAGATCGCCTCCAGGATCAGCTACGAGGCCGCGCTGGAGGGCGCCGCCTTCATCGGTTGCGTCTATAGCGGCGAGGGCTTCAACACCGCCGATATCGTGCGGCCGCAATGGCATGACGTGCCGTTTCATTTGCCGACAGTCCTGTCGCTGGCCGGCGCCTTCGGGTTCCTGCCGCTCACGGCTTTCGCGGCCTCACGCATCTTCCCCGCGAAATCGCGGACGCTGGCGCCGACCGGCTGAGTGCGACTCACCGCCGGATCGGCGTCGCGGCGGCCATCGTATCCATGGTGTAGCTATAGGATTCCAGCATGCCGAGCGCTCGCTCGCTCGCTTCGATCTGCTTGGCCGACTCGCTCACGGCCTTGGCGATCGCGTCGATGCGCGCGCGCAGCATGTAGCCGAGGACATCGGCGCCGGAATCGTGGTCGAGGCGGGAAAGATGGCGGCCGACTCGCGCGCCGTGCTCCTCCATTTCGCGCATATGAAAGCGAGCCTTGCGGATCTCGGCCTCGAGCGCCGCGCGCATCGCCGCGACGGGATCGAACGTGCCGGGCTCCCGTTCGTCGAGCACGATGTCGTTGACGAGTTTTTCAATCAGCATCAGCCCCTGGATGTCGCGCGCGTCCGCGAGGTCGGGGTCGTATCCGGTCGCGTCGAAAACCTTGCGGCGCAACGGATCGAGCAGCAGGTCCTGCGCCTTTCGGCAGAGCAGGAACGCATCCGCGTCGCCACCGGAATCGGGATGCGACTCCTTGGCGAGCCGGCGGAAGGCCGCGCGGATCGCGACCTCGTCGGCATCGCGCCGGACGCCCAATATGTCATAGGGGTCGTTCACTCCCTCCGTGTAGCGCCAAGCAGGGGCCTTGTCCATCGACGACGGACCGTATCGGCGGCCAGGCTATCGCGCCTGCCGGCCGCGCCAGACGCCGGGCGGTTCGCCGATCCGCTCCTTGAAGAATCGGGAGAAATAGGCGGCGTCCCGGAAGCCGAGCTCATAGGCGACGTCCTCGACCGGCCGCACGGTGAAGAGCAGCAGCCGCTTGGCCTCCAGCATCCGCCGGTCGCCGATGAATTCCTTCGGCGAGACGCCGAAGGTCCCCCGGCAGGTCTTGGCGAGCAGATGGGCGGTGGTGCCGAGCTCCTTCTCATAGCGGTCGATCGGCCAGTTCTCGCGGAAATGCCGGTCGACCAGCCGGCGGAATTCACGGGCCAGCGCCGCCGCGCCGGTCGGCGCCGAGCGCGCCGGCCCCTCATGCGCCAGCCTCGCAATATCGGTCAGGACCACGCCGGCCAGTGCCGCGAGCGTCCGGTCCATGCCGGGACGCCCGTCGCCATATTCCGCCTCGATCCGGTGCATCACGGCGTCGAGGCCGCTCCAGAGCGGATTGTCCGGCGCATCCGGGACCATGACCGGCGCGTCGAGGGGTAGGATGGTCTGCGCCTGGATCGCCAGCAGCGCATCGTCGGCGATCGATACGACGATGGCATCGGATCGTTCCGGCTCGACCTTGAAGCCGTGGACGACGCCGCTCGGCATGAAGCTGATCGCCGGCGCGAAAAAGTCCAAGCTCCTATCTTCGTAAAAATAGTGGCCGCGACCCTGCGTCCAATAGGTGATCTGCGACAAGTGGTCGTGCTTGTGCGCCTCGACCGTGCCGAGATGCAGGGGCTTGCGCGCCATCACCCGCTCGACATGGATGAAGCCGACGTCGAGCGGACGATCCGGTTCGCCATAGACAAAAAAACGGGGAACGGAGCCTGTCATGGGATCGCCGGAAAAAGTACAATCGATTTTGCCATTCTGTACATGGTGCACATGTTAAGCAAGGCCTATCCTCTTGATCAACGTCAAAGGAGGAGTTCATGACCATCCACGATCAGCGCCGCCTCGGCCGTCCCGAGGATATCCGCGCCGACAAGTCGCGGCCCTTTACCGGCGCCGAATATATGGAATCGCTGCGCGACGGCCGCGAGGTCTATATCAACGGCGAGCGGATCGAGGATGTGACGACGCATCCATCGATGCGCAATTCGGTGCGCTCGCTCGCCCGGCTCTATGACGCGCTGCATGACGAGAAGACCAGGGACAGGCTGACCTCACCCACCGACACGGGCAATGGCGGCTATACGCACAAATATTTCCGCGTCGCCCGCTCGTCCGAGGATCTCGTCGCCCAACAGGGCGCGATCGCCGACTGGGCGCGCATGTCCTACGGCTGGATGGGCCGCACGGCGGATTACAAGGCCGCGCTGATGAACACGCTCGGCGCCAATGCCGACTGGTACGGTCCTTTCAAGGACAATGCGCTCGCCTGGCACAAGCGGGCGCAGGAATCCGTGCTGTTCATGAACCACGCCATCGTCAATCCGCCGATCGACCGCCACAAGCCGGCCGACCAGGTCAAGGACGTGTTCGTCCATATCACCAAGGAAACCGACGCCGGCATCTATGTCTCGGGCGCCAAGGTGGTGGCGACCTCATCGGCGCTGACGCATTACAACTTCCTGGCCCAGAGCTCGGCGACCGTCACCGAGGACCCGTCGCTTTCGGTGATGTTCATCGTTCCGATGAATGCGCCGGGCATCAAGATGTTCTGCCGCGTCTCCTATGAGGAGACCGCCAACAAGGCCAGCCAACCCTACGACTATCCGCTCTCCTCGCGCTTCGACGAGAACGATGCGATCCTGGTGCTCGACAATGTCTTCGTGCCCTGGGAGGACGTGCTCGTGCTGCGCGACGCGGCCAAGATCCTGTCCTTCCATCCGGCGTCCGGCTTCATGCACGGCTACTGCTTCCAGGGCTGCACCCGGCTCGCGGTCAAGCTCGACTTCCTCGCCGGCCTGCTGGCGAAAGCGCTGCGCGCCACCGGCGGCGACGCCTTCCGCGGCAACCAGGCGATGCTGGGCGAGGTGATCGCCATCCGCCACCAGTTCTGGACCTTCTCCAACGCCATGGCCTATAATCCGCAGCCCTGGGCCGGTGGCGCGGTTCTGCCCAATCTCGAAGCCGCGCTCTGCTACCGAACCTTCATGTCGGAGGCCTATCCCAAGGTCATCGATATCGTCCGCCGCACGGTGGCCTCCGGCCTCATCTATCTTCCGTCCTCGGCCAGGGACTTCTCCAATCCGGAGATCGACCGCTATCTCGCGCAATATGTCCGTGGCTCGAACGATATGGGCCATGTCGAGCGCATCAAGATCATGAAGCTGCTCTGGGATGCGACCGGCACCGAATTCGGCGGCCGCCATGCACTCTATGAGCTCAATTACGCCGGCGCGCCGGAAGAAGTGCGGTTGCAGGTGCTGAAGGGCGCCGAGCGCACCGGCCGGTTGCGCGACATGGAAGCGCTGGTCGATCAGTGCATGAGCGATTACGACGAGACCGGCTGGACAGGCGGGACCTGGCTGCCGCCGCTGAACGGCTGAGGAGGAGACGATGGAGGAGACGATTTCGAAGGCGGATTTCCGCGATGCCATGGCCCGGGTCTGCGCCCCGGTCAATGTCATCACCAGCAACGGGCCCGCGGGGCAGGGTGGCTTCACCGCCACCGCCATGTGCAGCGTGACCGACGAGCCGCCGACGCTGCTCGTCTGCATGAACGGAAAGTCCGCGCAATGCGGGCTCTTCCTCGAAAATCGCCGCTTCTGCGTCAACGTGCTCGCCGACGACCATCAGGAACTCGCTGGCTATTTCGCCGGCCGCCAGTCCGATATGTCGGCGCGCTATGCCGCCGCCAAATGGGTGGAGATGCCGTCCGGCAGCCAGGCGCTGGCCGACGCCATGGTGTCCTTCGACTGCTGCCTCGTCGAGGCCCGGCTGGTCGGGACGCATCATATCTTCATCGGCCAGGTCGTCGGCATCAGGTCGCGGCCAGACGGCAATGCGCTGCTCTATTTCGACCGCGCCTATATCAATGTGCCGACGCAGGTCGGCAGTTTCGGCGGTTAGGCCGGGGGACGGCGCACCGCCGATATCGGCCCGTGCCGTATTTTCCCAAGCCGGGCCCGCGCCTGTCTCAGCGCGCCGCAAATTCCGGGCGCTTGGCCATGTCGCGAAGCTCGTCGGCATTGGCACAGAAGCTCTCCATCAGCGCGGATGCCGTGCCTTCGTCGAGCGCGTGCCGGCAGACGCGCTTTTCGCCGCAGGTGGCGCAGGCGACCTGCATTTCGCGCATGGCGGAGGGGGCGATGGTCTGCGCCGCTTCCGGATCGATGCCGAGCGCGGCCATCATCCGCTCCATTTCGTCAGCCGCATCCGGCCCCGCCTTGACGAGCGCTTCGAGCTGTGCCCGCGTCAGGTTCATCTCCCCGCAGATTTCGGCGATATCCTGCGGGTCCATCGCACGCACCTCGTTGAGGTCGCGGCGTTTTTCCATCCGGAATTTCCACCAGTGGCCGAGATCGGTGGCATAGTCGTGCAGCGAAGAAGCGAGCGTCATGGCGGATCCTCCAGTTTCCCGAAGGATATCCGGCCCCCGCGCCCGTGAATTGATCTGAATCAACGGCCCCTGCCGCAGGGTTGACTTGTGTCAAAGGCAGGGTCGCGATTGCGAATTATTTTCGAACCGTCAAAATAGAGAGAGGAGCGACGCCATGCGAAAGAGCCTGTTCTTTCCGCTGACGACCTATCCCGATGCCACGCCCGAGCAGGTCGTCGGCAATGCGGCCGATTTTGCGGCCGGTCAGGATGCGACCGTCACAAGCCTGGTCATCGATGTCTCGATGCCGAATGTCGCAAATCCCCTGAGCATTCCGCTCATCGATGCGCGCCAGATGGCTTTGGAAGCCGAGGGCTTGAGCCGGAGCAACGGCCTGCAATTGGACGAACTGCTGCGTGAAAGCTGCAAGGCGCGTTCGGTGGATGTCGAATCGGCGACCGTCCGTCTCGACCTGACGGCGATCGGCGATGCCGTCGCGGCGGCGGCCAGGCTGCACGACCTGACGCTGGTCGCGCCGGGCGCCGAATTCCGGCCGCTGGCCGAGGCCGTCATTTTCGGCTCCGGGCGTCCGGTTCTGCTCGTCCCGCGGACGGAAAGCGTCGGCGCCGTCGATCATGTCGCGATCGCCTGGGATGGCGGCCGCGCGGCGGCGCGCGCGCTGGGCGATGCGATGTGGCTGGTCGAGGCGGCGTCCCGCGTCTCCATCCTGTTTGCCGGGCGCGACAAGGCGGTGAGCCAAACGGCAGCGGGCGAACTTTCCGAGGCCTTCGGCAAGCGCGGCATTCCGGCCGAATTGCGGCCGGTCGATGCGGCGGGGCGCGGCATCGGCGACGCCTTGCAGGCCGAGGCTATCGCCGCCGGCGCGAAGCTGATGGTGATGGGTGGATTCGGCCATTCGCGCATGCGCGATTTCGTTCTCGGCGGCGCGACCGCCGGCGTGCTGTCCGATCTGAGGCTTCCGGTGCTCATCTCCCACTGATTGCCCGCCGGGGGCGGCCGATGCCGGCCCACCTTCGCGGGTTGTGAAGCGGAAACAAAGTCCTTGACGGGCGCGCCCGGTATCTTTAACATGTTAAATATATAGAGAGAGATGCCGGGAGGACCGATGCCGCATTTCACGATGGAATATTCGTCCAATCTTGACGGCGTCGTCGATTTCGCCGGTCTCAGCCGCGCGGTGCATGCGACGATCATGGAGATCGGCCTGTTCGAGCTTGGCGCGGTCCGCGTCCGCGCCGTTCGCTGCGACGCTTACGCGGTCGCCGATCTCCTGCCGGAAAACGGTTTCATCGATATGTCTTTCCGCATCGGCAAGGGTCGGAGCGCGGAGGAAAAACGGCGCGCCGGGGAGGCGATCTTCGCCACCGTAACCCGGTTCCTCGCGCCGCTCTTCGAGGCTCCGCATTTCGCGTTGACGCTGGAGATCCGGGAAATCGATCCGGACCTGAGCTGGAAGAAGAACGCCATCCACCCCCGGCTGCGCCAGAAAACCGGTTGATCATTCCGCCCGGCCTGTCGGCGCGGTTCCGGTTTCGGGAACGGCGCGGGCGGCCGAACCCGCCACGGAGAACATCATGTCCAAGCTCGACGAAAATATTGAAAAAGCAAAAGCCTATCTCTCGAAGTTCGAAAAGGGCGTCATGAACCGCATCGATGGCGAGGATGTCTGGGCCGCGGACGGCGCGACCTATGAGACGATCTCGCCGGTCGACCTCAAGCCGCTCGCGACCGTGGCGCTCGGCAAGGCGGCCGACATCGACCGCGCCGCGAAGGCGGCGAAGGCGGCATTCCCGGCCTGGGCTGCGATGGACGGCGGCGCGCGCAAGAAGCTCCTCCACAAGATCGCCGACGCCATCGTGGCGCGCGCCGAGGAAATCGCCTTCGTCGAATGCATGGATACCGGACAGTCGCTGAAGTTCATGGCCAAGGCCGCATTGCGCGGCGCCGAGAATTTCCGCTTCTTCGCCGACCGCGCGCCGGAAGCGCGGGATGGACGGGCCATTCGCGGACCGGGTCAGGTCAACATGACAACCCGCGTGCCGATCGGCCCGGTCGGGGTGATCACGCCGTGGAACACGCCCTTCATGCTGTCGACCTGGAAGATCGCGCCGGCGCTGGCCGCCGGCTGCACCGTGGTGCACAAGCCGGCGGAATTCTCGCCGCTGACCGCCCGCCTGCTGGTCGAGATCGCCGAGGAGGCGGGACTGCCCAAGGGTGTCTGGAACCTCGTCAACGGCTTCGGCGAGGATGCCGGCAAGGCGCTGACCGAGCATCGCGACATCAAGGCGATCGGCTTCGTCGGCGAGAGCCGCACCGGCTCGATGATCATGAAGCAGGGCGCGGATACGCTGAAACGCGTGCATTTCGAACTTGGCGGCAAGAATCCGGTCGTGGTCTTCGCCGATGCCGACCTGGAGCGCGCCGCGGACGCCGCCGTCTTCATGATCTATTCGCTGAACGGCGAGCGCTGCACCTCGTCCTCGCGCCTTCTGGTCGAGGAAAGCGTTTATGACAGATTCACGGCGCTGGTGGCCGAGAAGGCCAGGCGCATCAAGGTCGGCCATCCGCTCGATCCGGAAACCGTGGTCGGGCCGCTGATCCATCCGGTTCATGAAAAGAAGGTGCTCGAATATATCGGGATCGGCCTGGGCGAAGGCGCGACCGTCGCGGCCGGCGGCGCCAAATTCGACGGGCCGGGCGGTGGCTGCTATGTCTCGCCGACGCTTTTCACCGGCGCGAACAACCGGATGCGGATCGCGCAGGAGGAGATTTTCGGACCTGTCCTGACCGCGATCCCGTTCAGGGACGAGGCCGAGGCCCTTTCGCTCGCCAATGACGTGCAATATGGCCTGACCGGTTATCTCTGGACCAGCGACGTCACCCGCGCCTTCCGCTTCACCGATGCCATGGAGGCCGGCATGATCTGGGTGAATTCCGAGAATGTCCGCCATTTGCCGACGCCGTTCGGCGGGGTCAAGAACTCCGGTATCGGCCGCGACGGCGGCGACTGGTCCTTCGATTTCTACATGGAAACCAAGAACATCGCTTTCGCCAGCAGTGCGCATGCGATCCAGAAACTGGGCGGCTGAGGAGGGTTCCGAGACCCATATCGCCGTCCGTTCCAGCCCGAGGAGGAAAGAATGCCGCTACCGAAACCCAATCTCTATCCGCCGTTCAATATCGTTCGGCTGAGCCATGTCGAGCTCTGTGTCACCGATCTGGCCAAGTCCCGCGCCTTCTATGTCGATACGCTGGGCTTGCAGGTCACGGACGAGACGCCGGAAGTGATCTATCTCCGCGCCATGGAGGAGCGGGGTCATCATTGCATCGTGCTGCGCAAGTCCGACAAGGCCGAGGCCCGCGATCTGGGTTTCAAGGTCTATTCCGAGGAGGATCTGGACAAGGCGGAGCATTTCTTCAAGGGCAAGGGCCTGCCGGTGGAATGGGTCGAGCGGCCCTATCAGTCGCGCACCTTCCGCACCCGCGACCCGCACGGCATTCCGCTCGAATTCTATTCGAAGATGGACCGCCTGCCGCCGATCCACCAGAAATACGCGCTCTACAAGGGCGTGAAGCCGCTGAGGATCGACCATTTCAACTGCTTCTCGCCCAATGTCGACGAAAGCGTGGCCTTCTATAACGAGATCGGCTTCAGGGTAACGGAATATACCGAGGACGCCGAGACCGGTCGGCTCTGGGCGGCCTGGACGCACCGCAAGGGCGGCGTACACGATATCGCCTTCACCAACGGCCGTGGCCCGCGCCTCCATCACACCGCCTTCTGGGTACCGACGCCGCTCAACATCATCGACCTGCTCGACCTGATGTCGACCACCGGCTGGCTCGCCAATATCGAGCGCGGTCCCGGCCGGCACGGCATCTCCAACGCCTTCTTCCTCTATATCCGCGATCCCGACGGCCATCGCATCGAGATCTATTGCTCGGACTACCAGACGGTCGATCCGGACCTCGAGCCGATCCGGTGGGACCTCAAGGACCCGCAGCGCCAGACGCTCTGGGGGGCGCCCGCGCCGAAGTCGTGGTTCGAGGAAGGCAGCCTGTTTGCCGGTGCCGAACCGCGTGAATCGGTTCTGAAGGCCCAGCCGATCGTGGCGCCCTGATATTTTCCGCGCGGGCCGTAGCCGCTATGGTCCGCGCCGGAAACGAGCATGAGAGGCATGAGCCATGAACGGCGATGAATTCAGGCACTGGTCCCGCAAGGCGGCGGACTGGGGGGCGGATTATCGTGAGACGATCCGGGACCGGCCGGTACGGGCGCGCACGATGCCGGGCCATATCGCCGGACAGATCGCCGATCATGCGCCGGAATCCGGCGAGCCGATGGAGGCGATCTTCGCCGATTTCGAACGGATCGTTCCCGAGGGCCTGACCCATTGGCAGCATCCGCGCTTCTTCGCCTATTTTCCGGCCAATGCCGCGCCGGCCTCGGTGGTCGCCGACTATCTCGTCACCGCGATCGCCGCCCAATGCATGCTATGGCAGACATCGCCCGCCGCCACCGAGATGGAAACGAAGGTCGTGGACTGGCTTCGCCAGGCGCTCGGCCTGCCGGACGGCTTTTCCGGCGTGATCCAGGATTCCGCCTCGACCGCGACGCTCGCCGCGGTGCTGGTGATGCGGGAGAAGGCGCTTGGCTGGAAGGGCAATGGCGAGGGACTTGCGGCGCATTCGCCGGTTCGTGTCTATGCTTCGCGTCAGGTCCATACCTCCATCGACCGCGCGATCTGGATCTCGGGCATCGGGCAGGCCAATCTCGTCCGCATCCCGACCAAAGGTCCGCTCAACGGTATGGATCCCGAGGCGCTCGACGCCGCGATCTGCGCGGATCGCGCGGCCGGCCTGATCCCCGCAGGGGTGATCGCCTGCACCGGGGGCACCTCGATCGGCGCCTGCGACCCGATCGGCGAGGTGGCCGAGGTCGTCCGGCGTCACGGTCTCTATCTCCATGTCGATGCCGCCTGGGCCGGCTCGGCGATGATCTGCCCGGAATTCCGCGTGCTCTGGCAGGGTGTTGAGGCTGCGGATTCGGTCGTCTTCAATCCGCACAAATGGCTCGGCGCGCAGTTCGATTGCTCGGTTCAGTTCATCCGGAACCCCGAGGACCAGGTCCGGACCCTGGCGATCCAGCCGGAATATCTCAAGACCCACGGTCATGACGGGATCGTCAACTATTCGGAATGGTCGGTGCCGCTCGGCCGGCGTTTCCGGGCGCTGAAGCTCTGGTTCCTGTTGCGGCATCACGGGCTCGAAGGCCTGCGGACGGTGATTCGCAACCATGTCGCCTGGTCGGTCGAGCTTGCCGAACGGCTTGCCGCCGAGCCGGATTTTGAGATCGCCAGCGAACCGGTTCTGTCACTCTTTTCCTTCCGCCACCGGACGGCAGGCGACCCGGACGCCCACAATATCGCGCTCGTCAACGCCATCAACGACGACGGCCGGATCTATCTCACCCAGACCCGCGTGGACGACCGGATCGCGATCCGCTTCCAGGCGGGACAGTTCGACATGACCCGCGAGGATGCGCGCGCCGCCTTCGACGTGATCGCGGAGATCGCGCGCAAGCTCGCCTGAAGCCTTCGAGAGGAAGACCGCATGACCGACAGTCCCCGTTTCGTTAGTTTCTCACTGGAAGGAGCACCCGGATACGGCCTGGTGAAGGGCGAGGGCGTGGTCGATCTCTCGGCGCGCCATGGAGCGAAATGGCCGACGCTGCGCGAGGTGATCGAGGCGGGCGCGCTTCCGAGCCTCGCGGAGGAGGCGAAGACCCTGCCGGTCGACATTCCGCTTACCGATATCCGCTATGAGATACCGATCCCGGCACCGGAAAAGCTGATCTGCGTCGGCGTCAATTTCCCCGACCGCAACGAGGAATACAAGGACGGGCAGGCCGCGCCCGCCAATCCCTCGCTCTTCATCCGCTTCCCGCGCTCCTTCACCGGCCATGGCCGGCCGCTGATCCGGCCGCCGGAAAGCCCGCAGCTCGATTACGAGGGCGAAATCGTCATCGTCATCGGCAAGGGCGGGCGGCGCATCCCCGAGTCCGCGGCGCTCGACCATATCGCGGCGCTCTCGCTCTGCAACGAGGGCACCATTCGCGACTGGGTGCGGCATGCCAAGTTCAACGTCACCCAGGGCAAGAATTTCGACCGCACCGGCTCGATCGGCCCCTGGCTCGTGCCCTTCACAGACGAGGCCCAGATCGCCGATATCCAGCTTACCACCCGGGTCAACGGCGAGGTCCGCCAGCAGGACAGGACGAGCCGGATGATCTTTTCCTTCCGCAAGATCATCAACTATATCTCCACCTTCACCACGCTCGTGCCCGGTGACGTCATCGTCACCGGCACGCCGACCGGCGCCGGGGCGCGGTTCGATCCGCCGATCTGGCTCAAGCCCGGCGACGTGGTCGAGGTCGAGGCCGACGGGCTCGGCATCCTGCGCAACACCATCGAGGACGAGGCATGACGACGCTGTCACGGGAAGAAATCAAGGCTGCCGCCGACGCGCTCGACGGCGCGGAGCGGAGCCGGACGCAGATCGGGCTGATCTCGCTCGGGCATCCCGGCGCGACGATCGACGACGCCTATGCGATCCAGGACGCCTGGGTGCGGCAGAAGATCGCCGCCGGCCGCAAGGTGATCGGCTGGAAGATCGGGTTGACCTCCAAGGCGATGCAATATGCGCTCAATATCGACGTTCCCGATTCCGGCGTGCTGTTCGACGACATGCTGTTCGAGGACGGCGCGGTCATTCCTCCCGATCGCTTCATCCAGCCGCGCATCGAGGCCGAGATCGCTTTCGTGATGAAATCGCCGCTGCAAGGGCCCGATGTCAGCGTCTTCGACGTACTGAACGCCATAGATTATGTGACGCCCGCGCTCGAAATCCTCGATACGCGCATTCTCCGGACGGATCCCGAAACCAGGAAGGTCCGCACCTTCGTGGACACGATTGCCGACAATGCCGCCAATGCCGGCATCGTCATCGGTGGCCGGCAGATGCGGCCCGACGCGGTGGATATGCGCTGGATGGGCGCCATCGTCTCACGCAATGCCGAGGTCGAGGAGACCGGGCTGGGTGCGGGGGTCCTGAACCATCCCGCGCGCGGCATCGCCTGGCTCGCCAACCGGCTGGCGCAATATGGCTCGGGCATCGAGGCCGGCCAGATCGTGCTGGCGGGTTCCTTCATCCGTCCGATCGAGGCGCGGCACGGCGATACGATCGTTGCCGATTTCGGGCCTTACGGTACGATTTCCTGTTTCTTCCCCTGAGGTTTGTCATGCCGGCACCGAAAAACCACTTCAAGGCCGCGCTTCGCGAAGGCCGCGTGCAGATCGGCCTCTGGGTCGCGCTGACCAGCCCCTATGCCGCGGAAATCTGCGGCGGCGCGGGCTATGACTGGTTGCTGGTCGATGCGGAACACGCGCCCAACGATATCCAGACGCTCGTGGCGCAGGTGCAGGCGCTGGCAAAATATCCGGTCGGTGTCATCGTCCGACCGCCGATCGGCGAGGCCTGGATCGTCAAGCAGATCCTCGATATCGGCGCACAGACCGTCCTCGTGCCGATGGTCGAGACGAAGGAGCAGGCCGAGGCCATGGTGCGCGCCATGCGCTATCCGCCGCACGGCATGCGCGGCGTCGGCGCCGCGCTCGCCCGCGCCTCGAATTTCAACCGCATTCCCGACTATCTCCAGACCGCCAATGACGAGGTCTGCCTGCTGTTGCAGATCGAGAGCCGGGCCGGCCTCGCCAATCTCGACGCCATCGCTTCCGTCGACGGCGTCGACGGGGTCTTCATCGGTCCGGCCGATCTCGCGGCCGATATGGGTTTCCTCGGCAAGCCCGGCGCGCCTGAGGTTCAGGCGGCAGTCGAGGATGCGCTGAAACGCATCCAGGGCCACGGCAAGGCGGCCGGCATTCTCACCGCCGACCAGGCGCTGGCGAAGCGCTATATCGAGATCGGCGCGACCTTCGTCGGCATCGGCAGCGATGTCGGCCTGTTCGCCAATGCCACGTCGCGGCTGATCGCCGATTTCCGGGGCAATGCCGCGCCGCCGTCGTCCGTGAAGGGCGGCGGACAGGTCTATTGATCCGATCCGGTCCGCGCCTGTCTTTCCGGCAGGCCGATCTTTCGCGTGATGCCGATTGCCTCCAGGAACGTCCGGTCGTGGCTGACGACCAGCAGCGCCCCGTCATAGGCGCGGAGGCCGGCCTCGATCGTGGCGATCGAATCGATGTCGAGATGGTTGATCGGTTCGTCGAGGATCAGGAGCGGGGGCGGCGATCCGCCGCCGAGCACGCAGGCGAGGCCGGCGCGCAGCAATTGCCCGCCGCTGAGGGTGGAGACGGCTTGCAGCGCCGAATCCGCCCTGAACATGAAGCGGGCGAGCGCCGACCGGCAGGCATTCTCGCCCGCATCGGGATTGATCTTCAGGAAATTGTCACGAATCGTCAGTGCCGGATCGAGGATCGAGACCGTTTGATCCAGCATGGCGAAATCGACGCGCATGCGGACCTCGCCCGCGACCGGCGCGAGGCGGCCGGTAATGACCGAGAGCAGCGTGGTCTTGCCCGATCCGTTGGGGCCGGCGATCTCGATGCGTTCCGGCCCGACGATTTCAAGGCTGAGGTCTCGGATCACCGGCTCGGTGTCACGATAGCCGGCCGCGACGCG
>JAGRLJ010000079.1 GCA_020441805.1 Rhizobiaceae bacterium | reverse complement strand
TTCGGCGTGTTGCGGTGATGCCGCAACGGATCGAGGTCGAAATTCCGACCTCGCTCATTATGGCACCTTAAATCCACCATTGATCATGAAGGCGACGAAGCCCATGGCTATGCCGGTGATCATCAGCCAGGCAAGCCGCGACAGAGTGCCCTTGATCGATTTGAGGTCTTCCTTGATGCCGCGATATTGCTCGTCCCTGACGGCCGTCGCGATATCCATCTGACTTCGCCACGCCTCCAGAGCGGATAGCCGGTTTTCCTTCGACGCGGCGCCGTGTTCCAGTCCGACGACGCGGGCTCTGAGGTCATGGTGTTCCATCTCGGGTGTCCGATCGGTCATCATGGTTTCCTTATGCAATGCGGGATGCGACGGCTCGCCGGACTACGTCCGCCAACCGAACCGCTTGGCGATGGCATAGAAGCCCTCGACGCCGATTGCGATCAGGGCGGCAATCGCGCCGGCAAGTTCCGGGTCGCTGGCGAGCATGTCCGTCACCTCGCGCGGAAGAAGCGAATAGCCGGCAAGCGCACCGGCGCCGTAGCGGAGCAGGATGCGGATGACGGCGGGGTTGAGAACTGCATTGGCCTTCTTCATGGTTCTGCCTTTCAGGTTTCAAAATCGGGGATGTCAACGGTCTGCCCGGCGAGCGCATGAGTGCAGTCGCCGAGAAACTGGATGCGGCCATCGGTTACAAAGGAATGGCAGATGGCCGGAGGCGCGCCATCAACGCCTGCGTCCTTCCCGTTGTACCGAACGAGGATCGAGGGCGTGAAAGTCGGTGCATCGGGATTGTCATTGTAGCCCCAACGCGGCCCCGGCCCCTGTCCGACTTGGACCTGATGCGCGCCATCGCAGCCGGGGCACCAGAACATTAAGCCGCCACCTTCGAGGCTGCGGAGCTTGGAGGAAAGCGCGGCCATCAGGAATTTCCCTTCTTTCCAAAAGCAGATGCGATGACGGCGAGAATGGCCGCGAGCCAGCCGCCGGACGGAACCGGGCCTTGCGTGATGACGGCGGGCCTGTCGGGAGCCGGCGGCGCGTCGATCGGCACCGGCGGCGGGGAGACGGGTTCGGCGGGCGGGATCGTGGGCTTCGGTATCGCCATGGAGCCGCGCGTATAGCTCTTCCACTTTCCGGCGCGAAGGCTATCGCTTGCGGCCTTCATCCGCGTGGCATAGGCACCGTTGAGGCCTCCGCCATTGTAGCCGCGCTCGACCTCGATAAAGGCGCGCCGCTGAATCGCGGATACGAGCCCCTTGTTCTTGAGGAAGGCGGCGAAGGCCGAGAGTTGATAGGCCTCGCTCTTGCAGAAGGCGTTGAACATGTCTTCGGCGGTCGGGTGGCCGCAGACCTGGTGATTGAAACCCATGATCTGGTAGGTGCCGATGCTGATCGACTTGAAGGCGCCATCCCGGTTCACCTTCATCGCCCGCTCAAGCAGGCTGTAGCGCTGATCGGCCGTTGCCTGATCCTTATACCCTCCCTTTGCCGGGCTGATCCACGTTGCCCGAGCGAGCCCGCTCTTCACGGCATTGGTGCGCGTGGTGCCTTCGATGTATTTGTAGAACCAATGCTTTTCGAACAGGATCTTGATCCGTCCATCCGGAAACCAGCCGAAGCCGTTGCTCTCGACTTCGGCGATGGCCTGGAGGTCGGCCGGGTGGCAACCCAAGCTGTCCGCAAGGTTGGCGATATCGGCGTCGGAAATGGCGATGGCTTCGCCCTTCCCGAGAACCGGGTTGGTCATGGTGATGTTCCTTGTGTTAACGCTGGGCCATGAGGCCGCCCGGCATGGCCGTCATCCGCCACCGAGGTCTCACGACCTCGGCCATCCGGTCGAACGTCCGCCCCCCACCCGGCCGGCGAAGAAGTCCTCGACTTCCGCCACGGCCGGCGCCGAGGAGAAC
>JAGRLJ010000078.1:6414-16181 GCA_020441805.1 Rhizobiaceae bacterium | reverse complement strand
CGACTGAGCTACACCCGCGCATTTCGTTCCGAAGCGGCTCGTGCGCCGTTCGTGAGCGGCTAACTAAGGGGTGCCGCCGGAAGTGTCAAGCAGGTTTTGTGACAAATTCGAAATCCCGGACGGGTTTTTTCCCGAGGACAATTCAGACCGTTGTATTTACTTGATTTTCCTATCGTCGTCCGCCCTGTCTGCGCCAGACGCCGAGAGGAATTCGGCAATCCGGATACGATCTTCCCATGGCGCTCGGCCCGATCCCCGCGAATCCTGTTCGAGGACGCATTCCTGCCCCGGACAGGGATTATGCAGCACCGTGTCGGGCCGCGATCGCCCGCCCCGGAACGGGCTTGACCAACAGGATCGCAAGGAGGCGAATGCATCGTGATTGAAGGACTTTCCCATATGACTTTCGTGGTGCGCGACCTCGACCGCATGACGCATATTCTCGAAGGCGTTTTCGATGCCGAGGAAATCTATTCCAGCGGCGAGGACACGTTCTCGGTCTCACGGGAAAAGTTCTTCCTGGTCGGCGGTATCTGGATCGCCATCATGGAAGGCGACGGCCTGCCGTCGCGCAGTTACAATCACATCGCCTTCAAGATCCCCGACGACGACTTCGATATCTATGTCGAGCGTGTCGCCGCATTGGGGCTGGACATGCGCCCGCCGCGTCCGCGCGTCGCGGGCGAAGGCCGATCGATCTATTTCCACGATGACGACAACCATCTGTTCGAACTGCATACCGGGACGCTTTCCGAACGAATGGCGCGCTATGGCCGCAGGGAGCGCGACATATCCGTCGATGCCGCCCGCTAACGGACGGCATCCGTATCGCATGGAATGCCGGCGCCCCATATATGGTTGGGGAGCGGGCGGCGGCCCCATCGGCTTACCGGACGGTCACGGTGACGCAGCCGGACAGGGTCTTGCCCTTCACCTTCGGCGACTTGTTCCGCGTACAGAAGCGGTCCTTGCCCCTGAAGCCGGGATCGGGCGTATAGATCACGCCCTTGCCCGCCACGACCGAAATCCTGCCGTTCTTCGGTTTTCGCGTGAACGAGACGTCCGTCGCGGGGATTCGGGTCTTCTTGGCGTCATTGATGAAGCCCGGAAAGCTGATTTTGCAAATCTTGTCGCTGGCCGCCATTTTGAACTGGCCGTTGCCATTGCCTTTGCCCCAGCCTCTTCCGTTGCTGCCGGTGCATGCGGCATAGGCGGGAGGTATCGTGGAGAGACCGGCGACGGAGAGAACGACGAGCGTGATCAATGCGCGCATGATAAACTGCCTTTGCTGATATGTTCGACGGCTACGTCTCCATTCGTTTGCCCGATGAGCGGGCCGGAACAACGTAAAAAGGAGGCTATTGACGAAAAACTGGAAAATGTACAAAATTCTTCAGCAATGCCAATATGTTGGAGCGAAAAATTTCCTTTTGAGGTGACTGCGTGGCGGATGCGAACTACGTGGCGGATGCGACCGGCGACAGATGGTCGGAGTTCGACGAATGGCATGTCCTGTTCGACGAACTCTGCAACCGATCGGGCGACTATGACAATGCCAGGCTCGGCAGCGAATATTGCAATCGCATGGGCAAGCATGGCGAAATGCATTTCGAAACCGCGATCCGCAACCTGAGGAACTGGCGGTCGGGAAAGCACATTCCCCGGCAGCGGAACTTCATGATCCTGTCGCAATTGCTCGGTGTCGCGGGCGAGCCGTCATTGCAGGACAGATGGAACGTCCTCTATGCCCGCGCCCGCGAGGTGGACGGCGCGGCGCCATCCGCCAGCCCCGACGAACCGGACAGGCTTCCGGCGGACACTCCTTCGGCTCTGCCCGTTCCCTCGACGTCCAGGATCGTCGACCCCGTGACCCGGCGATTCGACAGGCGAACCGTCGTCTTCGGACTGATCCTGTTCTGCTGCGGCGTCCTGGCCTCCGAACTATACCGGGCCGAACCCTGGCGCTGGGTCCAGTCCATCGACAAGGCGCCGCTCATCGTCTGGCGTCCGCATGTCTCGCTGCTGGTAGGTGAGAGCCTGGTCATTCACGGCGAACGCGGGGATTGCGGCAAGCCGCCGCCGGACTGGGAATATGTGCTGACGCGGCTTCCGATCAGCCGCATCGGAGATTTCACCGACGGCGGCATCGTCCGGCGCAACAGCAATTTCTGCCGGGGCGAAACCCCGGCCCGTGCGGTGACCTTCACGGCGCGCAAGCCCGGTGTCGAGGAACTTCTCGTACTGGGGGATATCATGAGGGTATCCGTCTCGGCGGTGGATTGAAGCCCATGATACGGCATGCGATCGCATCGGATCGATCGTCCCGGGGGAGGATGGCGGGCAGGCGCACCCGATCCCGATGGATTTCCCACCGCGACAATGCCACAAAGCCAGCCAACGACAGCCAGACAGGAGCGCTCCGGATCGACCGGACGAAGCGGTTTCATGCGATATGCCATCTATTACACACCGTCGGCGGACGATCCGCTGACGCGCCGGGCGGCGCGGTGGCTCGGCCGCGACGCCTTCACCGGAGAGGCGCGCGAGCAACCCTCCCTTTCCCCCTTCCCCGCGGCGGCATTGGCCGAACTGACGGCGGATCCGCGGCGCTACGGTTTCCATGCCACGTTGAAGGCGCCTTTCGAGCTTGCCGGCGGCATGTCGGAGGCGGCGCTGCTTGCCGCCCTGGACGACTTTGCCGCCGAGACACCTGCCTTCGTCCTGCCGGAACTCGTCGTCGGCAGGCTGGGCCTTTTCTTCGCACTCGTCCCCGCCGGACCGGATGCGCATCTCCAGAGACTCGCGGACGATTGCGTCCGCCGCTTCGATCGTTTCCGCGCGCCGTTGAGCAAGGCGGATACCGACCGGCGCAATCCCGACGCCATGAACGACAGGGAGCGGCGGAACCTCCAGGACTGGGGCTATCCCTATGTCTTCGACGCGTTCCGTTTCCACATGACGCTGACCGGGCCGGTCGATCCCGCCGACCAGCCGGCCATGCGGGCGGCGATCGACAGCTATTTTGCCGGCCTCGTTCCCGCCCCGCGCCGAATCGGGCATCTCGCCCTTTTCGTCGAACCCGAACGCGGCGCGCCGTTCGAGGTGAGGAAAACGGCGCGGCTCGCCGATGCCGAAGCCAGAAAGACCGCCTGACATGACAAGGGAAACCGTCTTCACAAACGCGAGAATCGTCCTTCCCGACGAGGTTGTCGCGGGTAGCCTCGTCATTCGCGACGGCCGTATCGCCGGGGTCGAGAGCGGCAGGACGCGACCGGGAGAGGATTTCGATGGCGACTACCTGATTCCTGGCCTGATCGAGCTCCACACCGATCATCTGGAAACGCATTATTCTCCGCGCCCCGGCTTGCGCTGGGATAGGACCGCGGCCATCCAGGCGCATGACGCGCAAGTCGCCTCGTCGGGCATAACCACGGTCTTCGACTGCCTGCGCATGGGCTCCGACGAGGATGGCGGTTTTGAGCCGGGGGAGATGCGGGAGATGGCCGCCGCGCTGGCGGCAGCCGCGCGGGACGAGCGTCTGAAGGCCGACCATCTCATCCATTTGCGTTGCGAGGTCTCGGCCGCCAATGTGCTCGACGACTTTTCGGGTTTCGAGGACGATCCGATGGTCCGGCTCGTCTCGCTGATGGATCATTCGCCCGGCCAGCGGCAATTCCAGACCATGGACCAGTACATATTCTATTATAAGACCCAGCGGGGTCTGTCGGACGACGCCTTCGCCGCATTCGTCGAGAGGCGGAAGGCAGCGTCGGCCCGCCATTCGGCGCGGCATCGCGACCGGATCGCGGCGCATTGCAGGATACGCGGCATCACGGTCGCCTCGCATGACGACGCGACGCTCGATCACGTCGAGGAATCGATTGCCCTCGGTGTCGGGCTCGCCGAATTCCCCACGAGCCTGGAGGCCGCGCGGGCCTCGCACCAGGCGGGATTGAGCGTGCTGATGGGCGCCCCCAACATCGTGCGCGGCAAGTCGCATTCCGGCAACATCTCGGCGCGCGAACTCGCCCGCCATGGCATTCTCGATGTTCTGTCCTCGGATTATGTGCCGCTCAGCCTGGTCCATGCACCGTTCCTGCTCTCGGACGGCGATGACGCCATCCCGCTGCCGGCGGCGATCGCCATGGTGACGTCGACCCCGGCCCGCACCGTGGGGCTCGACGACCGCGGTGCGATCCGGCCCGGGCTCCGGGCCGATCTCGTCCGCATCCGGCATAGAGGCGGTGTGCCGGTGATCCGTTCGGTCTGGCGCGAAGGCCGGCGCGTGGTCTGATGGAGCAGCCAGGTTTGCCCCGAAGCGGCGTCATGATCGCTATCGTCGGCCCCAGCGGCGCCGGCAAGGACAGTCTGATCAACGCGGCCCGCGCGCATTATCGCGACGATCCGCGCATCGGCTTCGTTCGCCGCGTCATCACCCGTCCGGCCGACGGCGCCACCGAGGACCACGTTCCGGTGACGGCCGGTGAATTCGAGCGACGCGCGCGTACCGGTCGCTTCGCCGTCCGCTGGGATGCCCACGGCCTGCGCTATGGCATTCCGGTCGAGACAAGCGATGAGATCGCCGCCGGCCGAATCCTCGTCGCCAACGGTTCCCGCGCCGCGCTCGATGCCTTCGAAGCGGCCTATCCTGCCTGCGCGGTCATCGAAGTCGTCGCCCGGCCCGAGATCATCGCCGCGCGCCTTGCCGGACGCGGACGCGAGACGGCGGTGGAGGTCGAACGGCGACTGACCCGCGACATCGGCCATTGGCGGCGCGGTTGCCCTCATGTTCGGATCGACAATAGCGGCCTGATCGAGGTGGCGCGGCAGCGGTTCATCGATGCGATCGACGCCATCGCCACGGGTTCCGACAAGGGCGTTTAACGCCCGCCTTCCGATCATGCCATCACAACGGAATGTCGACGGATTATTCTTGATAAAAATATTCATGATTTTGGCTGAGTTATGTTGACCATTATTATCAAGTTTAATAGAACGCCTCTCAATCTCGAAAATTCAGGCATCCGGAACTGAGCCTTCGGCCGTCCCCGGTACCCAGATCGGACAGTTTCGCGGGTCGGCATTCCGCCGGCTTGTGTTTTGCTGCGCCGTTTTGGCGCGTGGGAACAGGGGCAGACCACGGCCCCAAATCGAAGGAGCAGACAATGGCCAGCAATTTCATCACCATCGATGCGTCGAAAATGGAGTCGATCGACTACGCCGCCTATCTCGCGGACTATTTCGGCGCCATGGGCACGGAGACCAGAGGCGCGACCACCTATTACGACAGCGAGTATTTTGCCCCCTTCGGCTATTACGATGCCGGCCAGGTGGGCATCCGCTACGACGGCAGCGAGAACGATGCCCAGGTCCTGATGGAAGGCGACCACATGCAGTATGACGGCATTGTCGGTCAGCATGGCAGCTATTCCGGCTCGGTCGATTCCGTGACCTTCGGCTATTACAACGACAGCACGACCTTCGCCCAGATCGACAATGTCGCGCGCTCGACCCTGATCGGCATGGACAAGGAACTGGTCGTCTCCGGCCTCGACATCAGCGCGGCCGTGGGTGCCGGCACCGGCGCGGACAACGTCTATTATCAATTCATGCTGGCGCTTCGCGATGGCAACAGCACGACCATCGCCGAAGGCAATACCCTGACCAATGGCGAACTGGCGATCCAGATGCTGTATGACGCCTTCGCGGCCCGTGGCCAGTACTTCATCGGCTCGGCCGGCGACGACGCCTATACCGGCACGAAGTTCAAGGACAAGATCGATGGCGGCGAGGGTTTCGACACGCTTTCCGGCGGCAAGGGCAAGGACGTGTTCATCTTCGAACTCGGCGACTCCACGAACACGATCGAGGGCGCGGATATCATCCTCGACTTCCAGCACGGCAAGGACCGCATCAATCTCCGCGGCATCGACGCCAATATCAACAAGGACGGGGACCAGGCGTTCAAGTTCATCGGCAACAACGATTTCACCGGCAAGGCCGGCCAGTTGCACTTCGAGCGCTCGAACGGCGATACCCACATTTCCATGGATGTCGACGGCGACAAGGTCGCCGACATGATGATCACGCTCGACGGCAAGATCAAGCTGACCGCCGACGACTTCTTCCTCTGATCGCTTTCAATATGCGGCAAGCGAGGGCGGGCCGCGAGGCTCGCCCTCTTCGATTCCGATCGTTCAGAGAAGCCCGCGAACGGCCAGGTTCGCCATCAGGGCGCGGGTGCCGAAAGTCCAGGGCGGGCATTCGGTCGAAAGCCGCACGGTATTGAGCAGGCTGCCGAGATCGGGATTGGAGATCGTCACCCTGTCGCCGATCTTGTGGGTAAAGCCCTGCCCTTGATGATCCCGGTCCTCGACGGGCGCGAAGAGCGTACCCATGAACAGCATGAAACCGTCGGGATATTGATGGTGGCGGCCGATCGTCTGCCGCACGAGGTCGAGCGGATCGCGGCTGATTTCCCGCATCGAGCTCTTGCCGGCCAGCCTGTATCCATCCTCGCCCTCGACGGTGAGGTCGAGATCGGCATCGCGGACGTCATCGATCGAATAGGTCGCGTCGAAAAGGCGGATGAAAGGTCCGATCGCACAGGACGCATTGTTGTCCTTGGCCTTGCCGAGCAGCAGCGCCGAACGCCCCTCGACGTCACGGAGATTGACGTCGTTGCCGAGCGCGGCGCCCCTCGCCTCTCCTCGCGAATTCACCGCCAGCACGATTTCCGGCTCGGGATTGTTCCAGTTCGAAATCGGGTGAAGCCCGACATCGGCGCCGTAACCCACCGACGACATCGGCTGGGCCTTGGAAAAGACCTCGGCGTCCGGGCCGATGCCGACTTCCAGATATTGCGACCAGACGCCCTCCTCGATCAACGCGGCCTTGACCCTGACGGCGGATTCCGAACCTGCCTTCAGGTTCCTCAGGGAGTCGCCGATGATCGCGGTCACGCGCTCGCGGATCTTCTCGGCAAGCGCCGGATTGCCCGCCGCCTTCTCCTCGATCACCCGCTCGATCATGGAGCGGGCGAACGTGACGCCGCAGGCCTTGACCGCCTGGAGATCGTTCGGGGCGAGCAGCTTGCCGCCGCGGGCCGCCTCGTCGAGAGACAGCGTGGAACGCGCCGGCTGTCGGGCAAGCCAGCCGACGGGATCGTCCATTTCGAGGAGATCGCGCATGGTGGCGGCCTCGCGTGACGTAACGTCATGCAGCACGCCGTCGCGAAGATGCACGAGCGCCGGGCCGGCGGCCGCATCGAGCCAGAGCCGACCGACAAAGGTACCCCTGGCGAATGTCCCCGGCTGTAGGCTCATGGCGTTCGTCTCCTCATCCAGCGAAGCATGGATAACGCCTCCCGCCGCCGGCGGGAAGCCCGCTTGTCGGCTATTGCGGTGCTTTCATGCGGCCGAGATAGAGCGACATCAGCTGCGCCTGGGAGGAGATGCCCAGCTTGCGGTAGATATTGCGCCGGTGCACCTTCACCGTGCCGGTGGCGACGCCCAGACGCAGGCCGATCGATTCCGAGGAATGACCCTGGAGAACCAGTTCGATGATCGCAGCCTCACGCTGCGTGAGCCTGTCGCTGATCCGCGCCCGCGCCTTGGCCTCGGGATGATGGTCCTCGCGATGCGCCCGGCTGGGATGGTCGAAACGGGGGCCGAGACGGCTCCAGACCGCATGCACCATGGCAGCGACCACCGGCTCGGCCTTGCGCATCAGCGCATATTCGGCATCCCGGAAGATACCCGACCCTTCCCGCCGCATCAGCGACAGCACCACCGTCACGCCATCGCCGGCCGGCACGAAGAAGCCAACCTCCTCGGCGAGCCCGGTCTGGACATAGTAGCTGCGGCAATATTCCGAGGCGAAGAACCGGTCGGGCGCGAGCGCCCGCATGCGCCACACGCCGGGCCGCGGCTGCGTGGCGGCGGAATAGAACGGGTCGAGCAGATAAGGTCCGTCCTGGTACATCGAGACGAAGACCTGATATTCGGCAGCATCGAAGGTCGAGTAGAGATCGATAGGCCGCTCGGCGCCACGATAGGCGAAAATCACGCAATAATCGAACGGGAACAGAGACTTCATCATATCGACAAAGGCGTCGCCGGTCGCCCGGTCGCTCAGGTCGGGCGCACCGACCAACCGCGCCGTCGCATCGAAAAGCCTTTCGAAATCGGTGCGCATGACGCTGCCTCACTACTCCCTAAAATGCAATAATGATAGCAAAATACCTCTCTTGGGGTATATACCCCGGAAGCGGTAGGCGGATAATCTTTCCATCAGTCAAGGCTTATAGGGCGGCGCACCGGATGCCCGCTGTCCGGATTCGGCAGCGCGCAGCCGGGACAAGACCGTCGGGTCCAACCGGAAGCCATGGGGAACCAGATTTGAACACCGGAACCGAATTCGACGTCGAATTCCGGGCGGTCGCCAAGCGCTTTGGCGCGGTTACGGCGGTCGAGGAAACCGACTTCCAGCTGCCGCGCGGCTCCTTCGTCGCCCTGCTCGGCCCGTCCGGCTGCGGCAAGACCACGTGTCTCAGGATGATCGGCGGCTTCGAGCAGCCGAGCGCCGGCCGCGTGCTGATCGGCGGCGAGGATATGACGGGCGTCGCGCCCTACCGCCGCCCGGTCAACATGGTGTTCCAGCATTACGCCCTCTTCCCGCATTTCGACGTCGAGACCAACATCGCCTACGGACTGCGACAGATCAGGCCCAGGCTGGGCGATGCCGAGATCGCGCGCCGCGTCGGCGAGGCGCTGGAAATGGTCCATCTCGACCGCTTCGCCAGGCGCCGTATCCATGAAATGTCCGGCGGCCAGCAGCAGCGCGTCGCCCTTGCCCGCGCCATTGTCAACAAGCCGCGCGTGCTGCTGCTCGACGAGCCGCTCGCGGCTCTCGACAAGAAACTGCGCATCGCCATGCAGATGGAATTGCAGAATCTGCACCGCGATCTCGGCATCACCTTCCTGCTCGTCACGCATGACCAGGAAGAGGCGCTCTCGATGAGCGACCGCGTCTGCGTGATGAATGCCGGGCGGATCGTGCAATTCGCCTCGCCGCGGGAGATCTACGACCGGCCGGCCAATCCTTTCGTGGCGGATTTCGTCGGCAAGACCAATTCGCTGACCGCCGTGCTCACCGACGCGGACGGCCGGCGCGCGACGGCGACGCTCGCCAACGGCGCCCGGCTCCCGGTCGTCTCCGAGGGCATCGTCAATGGCGAGGTTGCGCTGTCGATCCGGCCCGAGGCGATCCGCATCGCCGCCGCCGGCGGCGAGACCGGTGGGCTGCGGGGCACCGTCACCCATCGCATCTTCCTCGGCGCTTCCGCCGAATATTCCATCGCGGTGCCGGGCATCGGCAACATTCTCGTGCTTTCGGGCCGGGATGCGGGCGGACCTGCCGAACTTCATGAGCCCGGCACCGAGGTGGAGCTCGACATAGCCCCCGAGGCCCCGCGTATCTTCAGCCTGCAAACATAAGCAAGGGAACAGTGCCATGACCAGAAGAGAGAATGACCACCTTACCCAGAAGCAATTCGCCGACGAACTGATGCGCTTCAAGCGCGGATCCGTCACGCGACGCCATTTCCTCGGCGTGACCGGCCTCGGTTTTGCCACGGCGGTGCTGGGCCGCAATATCGGCCCGCTGTCGGGCGATGCGCGCGCCGAGGATCTCGGCAGCCAGATGTCGATCGCCACCTGGCCGAATTACCACGATCCGGCGACCTTCGAAGCCTTCACGGCCAAGAC
>JAGRLJ010000078.1:0-6325 GCA_020441805.1 Rhizobiaceae bacterium | reverse complement strand
CCGACCAACTACACGATCTCGACCTACCAGAAGCTCGGCCTGATCGACGCGCTCGACCTTTCCAGGGTGCCGAACTTCAACGACGCGACCGAGAACCAGCGTTTCACCCATGAAGGCAAGATCGACGGCAAGGCCTATGCGCTGCCCAAGAACTGGGGCACGACCGGCATCGCCTTCAACGCGTCGAAGATGAAGTCGCCGGTCGCGAGCTGGAAGGAATTCTTCGACGTCGCCATGGGCGAGGCCGACGGCCGCGCCATGGTGCACGACTACCAGCTCACCACGATCGGCAATGCGCTGGTCGCTCTCGGCCATGGCTTCAACTCGATCGAGCCCGCCGAGCTCGCCAAGGCCGAAGAACTGCTGATCAAGGTCAAGCCGCATCTCTTCGCGATCAATTCGGACTACCAGCCCTCGATGCGCTCCACCGATGCCTGGATGACCATGTGCTGGACCAATGACGGCGCCCAGCTCAACCGCGACATGCCCGAGATCAAGTTCGTGCTCGGCAAGGACGGCGGCGAAATCTGGTGCGACTTCTACGCCATTCCCAAGGATGCGCCCAACAAGGCGGCCGGCTATGCGCTGCTCAACTTCCTCATGGATCCGGAAGTCGCGGTCAAGGAGCATATCGCCAACGGCGCGCCCACCACCGATTCCCGCGTGCTGGCGCTGCTGCCGAAGGACGTCACGTCGAACCTGATCGTCTATCCGGACGAAGCGGCACTGACCCCGCTCGAATTCGGCGCGGCGGTGACGCTGACCGATCCCGGCCGGGCCGAGGTGATGGCGCGGTTCAAGTCGGCATGATGAGGGTCGTCCGCGCGGCGAGGAACCGATGAAGACCACGACGGCGAGACGACGAAGCCTGGTAACGGCGGCGCTGATGGCGCCCGCCGCCATCTGGCTGTTCGTCTTCCTGGTCCTGCCCTTCGTCGCGATGCTGGTCTTCGCCTTCGGCGAGCGCGCACCGGAGGGCGGCTACATGCCGGCCTTCACGCTCGCTCAGTTCACCAGCCTGCCCTCGCGCGCCGCCGCCTTCTGGAACACGCTGATGCTGGCGCCGATCGGCGCTTTCATCTGCCTGGTCGTCGCCTATCCCGTCGCCTATTATCTCGCGCTCAGGGCGGACCGGCGCTATCGGCTGCTGCTCGTCTCGCTTGTCATCGTGCCCTTCTGGACGAGCCTGCTCGTCCGCACCTATGCCTGGATGTATATTCTCGGATCGCGCGGGATACCCAATCTGCTCGCCCTGGTCGGCCTCGACGACGTCCGGCTGATCAACACGCCCTTCGCGGTGCTGGTGGGAATCGTCTACGGCTATCTGCCGCTGATGATCATGCCGATCTATGTCAGCCTCGAAAAGCTCGACCGGCGGCTGATCGACGCCTCGTCGGATCTCGGGGCCAGGCCGGTCACGACATTCTTCAAGGTGACGTTGCCGCTTTCGCTTCCCGGCGTGATGACCGGCGTCGCGCTGGTCACCATCCTGCTGCTCGGCGAATATCTCATTCCCCAGCTTCTCGGCGGCGGCAAGGTCTTCTTCATCGGCAATGCGCTGGTCGATCTCTTCCTCCAGTCCCGCAACTGGCCCTTCGGCTCGGCGATCGCCGTCACGCTCGTGGTCGTGGTGGTCGTCGTGCTCACGGCGGCGATGCGGATCGCGTGGCGGATCGCGGGCACCCGGCAGGTGGATCTCCTATGAGAGCGCTCGTCACCGCCGTCTATCTTTTCCTCTATGCGCCGATCGCGCTCGTTGTGCTGTTCTCGTTCAATGCCGGACGCAACGCCAGCGAATTCACCGGCTTCTCCGTCGCCTGGTACGGTAAGGCGCTCTCGAACCGCTTTCTCGTCGAGGCCTTGCAGAACAGCCTGATCATCGCCTTCACCTCGGCGGCGCTGGCCGCCGTCTTCGGCACCATGGCGGCACTCGGGATGCAGAGGCTCGGCCCGCGCGGGCGCGCAGTCTTCGACGGGCTTTTCGCGGCGGCCATCGTCGTGCCGGGCGTGGTAATCGGCATCGCCACCCTCGTGGCGCTGGTTGCCGTCTTCGGCGCCGTCAACCCGGTGCTCGTCAGCATCTGGCCATCCGGAACGCCACCCCGGCTCGGCCTCGGCTACGGCTCGATCATCGCCGCCCACGGGCTGTTCTCGCTTGCGCTCGTCACCATGCTGGTCAAGGCGCGGGTCGCGACGCTGGGACGCGACATCGTCGAGGCCTCGTCCGACCTCAACGCCACGCCGCTCACCACTTTCCGGCAGATCGTGCTGCCGCAGATCATCCCCTCGATCCTGGCCGGTTTCCTGCTGTCCTTCACCTTTTCCTTCGACGATTTCATCATCGCCTTTTTCGTCGCGGGATCGAAGACAACGCTGCCGATCTATGTCTTCGCCTCGATCCGGCGGGGCGTCACGCCGGAAATCAACGCCATCGCCACCATGGTTCTGGTCGCCTCGCTCATCCTGATCGCCGTGGCGCGGCTTCTGCTCAGGGAGAGGAAGGCGAAAGCCGGCGGAGAATGAAATGATACTCAAGGACCAAGTTGCGATCGTCACCGGCGCGGGTTCCGGCATCGGCCGGGCCGGCGCGATGATCATGGCGCGGGAGGGAGCCCGGATCGCCATCCTCGATCGCGATGCAGACGGAGCGGCAATGACGGCCGCGCTCATCGCGGCCGAGGGCGGCGACGCCGAGGCCTCTGCGATCGACGTCACCGACGACGACCGTCTGACGGCGGCGATCGATGCCATCCACCACCGTCACGGACGGATCGACATTCTGCACAACCATGCCGGCCTACAGGTGGAAGGCAATCTCGAGGACGTGTCGCTGGACGGCTTCGACCGCTCTTGGGAGCTGAACGTCCGGTCGCATCTCGTCGCGGCGCGCGCGGCGATGCCGCATATGCGACGCGCCGGACGCGGCGTGATTCTCAACACCTCGTCGAGCTCGGGTATTCTCTACGACCGGGACATGGTGGCCTATGCGACGACCAAGCATGCCGTCATCGCCATGACCCGGCAGATCGCCGGCGATTACGGCCGATACGGTATCCGCGTCAACGCGCTGTGCCCGGGCTGGGTGGACACGCCCTTCAACGAACCCTTCATCCGCCAGATCGGCGGCCGGACAGCGATCGAGGACTATATCCGCCGACGCGTGCCGCTCGGCCGCTGGGCGGATGTCGAGGAAATCGCCGAGCCCATTCTCTTTCTCGTATCGAGCCGTTCGTCCTATGTCACCGGCCAGATCCTGGTCTGCGACGGCGGCGAGACGATCGCCTGACGGCCTCTCCCCTGATCTCCGGCTGGAATGTCAGGTGCAGCCGAGCCGGCGCTCCTCGCGCTTGATCTGCTTGATCCGCCGCTGCTCGGAACGCGTGAAATCCGGATAGTCCGTGTAGCAATCGCTGTTGTCGAAGGTGCGGCGCCCTTCCCGCGTATTGAAGCAATAGCCGTTATCGTTGTAGATAGCGTTACGCTCGTACCAGAGATCGTAGCAGATATCGGCAAAGGCCGGCTGCACCCAGGCCGCCACGCCGACCACGGTCAGAATTGAAAATGTTGAAATGCGCATAACCCCCGCTCCTTTCGCTGGCCGGAAAGACCCTACGTCACCAAGCACGCGCCCGGCCAGGGTTTTATTCGGGCCAGGCGCGGCATATCGGGCAAATCCCGCCCGTTCTCCGGCAGGTGGCCTGTGACCCACATCGAGGAACAGGGGCCGTCGCCACGGCTGAGGGATCTCTTCGTCGCCGGCCGCACGCCGGCCACGGTCCTGCTCGGCGCCGGAATCGGCCTGGAAGCGGTCGAATTCTATGTGACCACCAGCCTCATGCCCTCCATGGTGCGCGACATCGGCGGTCTCGAACTGCTGGCCTGGACGACGTCCCTCTTCGTCGCGGCCATCGTGCTCGGGTCGATCTTCGTCGTCGTGCGGCCGCGCAACGTGTCGCTCAACCAGACCTATGTCGCCGGCGCCCTGCTGTTCGGCGCCGGCTGCGCGGTGATCGGGCTCGCACCCAACATGATCGTCGTGCTCGTCGGGCGCGCGGTGCAGGGTTTCGGCGCGGGCCTCATGGTCACGATGGCCTATTCCTTCATCCGCTTCGTTTATCCGCCGGGATTGCAGAACGCGGCCTCGGCGCTCTACACCACGCTCTGGGGCGTCGCTGTGTTCCTCGGTCCCTCGATCGGCGGCATGTTCGCGGCGGGCAGCCTGTGGCGCTGGGCCTTCCTCGTGCTGATCCCCCTCGCCGTCCTCATGGCCGCCGCCGCTCCCCGCTTCCTGCCCCGGGGCGACGACGACCGCATGCCCGAACGACTGCCGCTGCCGCAGATCGGCCTGGTGCTGTCGGCGATCCTGGCGATCTCCTTCGCCGGCACGGCCGAGAGCGACACGGGCCGCGCCATCCTCGTCTCCGCGGGGGTTGTTCTCGGCGCGGCCTTCCTCACCGTCGAGCGGTATTCCGGCACCCGGCTCCTGCCCAGGCAATCGACCTGGCTCGGCCATGTCCTCGCACGGACCTACCTGGTCATGTTCCTGATGATCGTCGGGCTGAATTCCGATATCTACATCCCCTATTTTCTCCAGACCCTGCATGGCGTCAGCCCGCTCGTCGCGGGTTACGTCGTGGCGCTCGTCGCGCTGGGCTGGACGGCGGCCGGCCTCGGCACGGCGTCGCTCACGGGGCGCCGCGCGCTCGTCTCGGTCGCCACCGGAACGTCGGTCGGCTTCGCCTCCATCATGACGCTCGCCTTCGCGATCGCCCGTGTCGATCCCGAAAGCGGCATGGTCGTCGTGGCCGTCGTCTCGGCGCTTCTTTTCGGCATGGGCGCGGGCGTGGGTTTCTGCTGGGCCCATCTCGTGTCGCTGGTGCTGACACGCGCCGATACGCCCGAGGCCGACAAGGCGTCCGCCTCGATCAACCTCGTCCAGTCGCTGGCCGCCGCCTTCGGAGCGGCCGCGGCCGGGGTCATCGCCAATGGTTCGGGGCTGGTCGAGCCCGGCGGAATCGAGGGTGCCCTGACCGCGAGCTTCCGGCTTTATGCGCTGATGTCGCTCCCGGCCGCGCTCGCTTTCGCCGTCGCGCTCCTGCTTCTCAGAAGGACGTGATCACATTGATGCCGATATCGTGCGAGCGATCCATGGACACCAGCGCGTCGATCGCCTCGTCGAGCGTGATCCGCCGCCCCACGAGCTTCTGCGGCGAAAGCCTGCCGCTCGCGATCATGGCCAGCATCTCGTCGTAGCGCCAGGCCTGCATGCCATGGCTGCCATAGATCTCCAGTTCGTGGCCGATGATCTGCGCCATCGGCACCGTCGGCGCGGCATCCTCTCCGAGCATCAGGCCGATCTGGACATGCCGGCCGCGCCGCCGCAGGTTTCGGATCGAATTGAAGCTGGTGGCGCGATGGCCGAGCGCGTCGATCGAGACATGCGCGCCGCCGCCGGTGATCTCTTTCACGGCGGCCACGACGTCGGTGTCGCCCGAGGCGTCCACGACCGCATCGGCGCCGATGCCCGCCGCGAAATCCAGCTTCGCCGGATCGAGGTCGATCGCCACCACATTGGCGCCGAGCGCCGAGGCGATCATGATCGCCGACAGGCCAACGCCGCCGCAACCATGCACCGCCACCCATTCGCCGGGCCGGGTCCGCGCCTGGTCGACGACGGCCCGGAAGGATGTGGCGAAGCGACAGCCGAGGCTCGCGGCGGTGGCGAAATCCAGCTCCTCCGGCAGATGGACAAGATTGGTGTCGGCATAATGGATGCCGACATATTCGGCGAAGGAACCCCAATAGGTGAAGCCCGGCTGTTCCTGGTTCGGACAGACCTGGTGGTTTCCGGAACGGCATTCGCCGCATCGCCCGCAGCCCGACACAAAGGGCACCGTGATCCGCTCTCCGACCCGGAAGCGCGCGACGTCGCTCCCCACGGCGACGATCGTACCCGCCAGTTCGTGTCCCGGCACATGCGGCAGAACGATATCCGGGTCGTGTCCCAGCCAGCCATGCCAGTCGCTCCGGCAGACCCCGGACGCATCCACCTTCACCACCACGCCATGCCGCGCGGGCGCGGGGTCCGGCAGGACCCGGATCACCGGCCTTTCGCCGAATCGTTCAAAATACATCGCGCGCATCGGCCCCTCATACCGCTCTCAGGATCGAGGCAAGAATGCCATGGGTTCCCACCCCGATGAAGCGCCGAGGCGCATGATATTTCCTCATGAAGCCATCAGGAATTGCGAAAGGCGGCGGCGCATCCGGCGCTGACACAGATCGGACTTTGAAATGTCTTAAAATGGTGGGCGATGAGAGACTC